>NZ_CP003915.1:2528275-2844309 GCF_000521505.1 Advenella mimigardefordensis DPN7 | reverse complement strand
CTGTTTCTGTTGATAATGACCAAGGATTTTTATGGCTACTGAGTATATCGCGCCAGTCGAGGAGTTCGTTTTTCTCCTGGATGAGGTGATTGGTCCCGAACTGGAACAGGCCGATTCAGATCTGTCGGGCGACGACGTCCGGCAGATTCTGGACGAGGCTGCCCGGTTCTTCCAGGAGGTCTGGGCGCCGCTGGATACGGTGGGGGATGAACAGGGATGCGTGTTTCGGGATGGTGCCGTGACCACGCCCGCCGGGTTCCGGCAGGCTTATGCTGCCTTTCTTGATGCGGGATGGAATAGCGTTGCTGCGCCGGCGGAGTTTGGTGGTGCGGGCCTGTCAGAACTGATCGGACAGGCAGTACGGGAGTTTGCATCGTCTTCCTGCAATTCGCTGGGCCTGTATTCCGGCCTGACCAATGGTGCCCATGCCACTATCCGACGCAACGGCGCACCCTGGATGCTGGAACATGTTGTGCCGTTCATGGTTGCCGGAAAATGGACGGGAACCATGTGCCTGACCGAGCCACATTGCGGCACCGATCTGCGCCTGATGACGACCCGGGCCAGGCCGGAGGAGGATGGCACCTATCGTCTGACGGGAACGAAAATATTCATTTCCGGTGGCGATCACGATCTGGCAGACAATATCATTCACCTGGTATTAGCAAAACTGCCGGATGAAAATGGTGCCTATTCAAACGATCTGTCTTCAGTGAGCTTGTTTCTGGTGCCCAAATTCAAGGTTGACCCGATTTCAGGTGCACTTGGCGCAGCCAATGGCGTGCAAGTAGGCGGGGTTGAGCACAAGATGGGACTGAAGGGCAATGCCACCTGCACTCTCAACTTTGAGGGTTCGATTGGCTATCGTTTGGGCCGTAGCGATACCGGCACATGTACATCCTCTTCAGGCATGAGGGGTATGTTCGAAATGATGAATTCGGCTCGGCTGGGAACCGGCCTGCAGGCGCTGGCCAGCGCCCAGCGCGCCTATACCCATGCGGCCAATTATGCGCGTGAAAGGCTGGCGGGACGGGCAGGCAATCCGGCTGATCGCAGCGGCGCGCCGGCTGATCCGATTATTGTTCATCCAGACGTGCGGCGGCTGTTGATTAAGCAGGCCTCTTTTATCGAGGCCGGGCGTGCGCTGGGATTACTGGTGCGTGGCTGGCTGGATGAAGCCGGTAGCGGAGAGCGAGCACGGCGCGGTGCTGTCGGACGATTTTTGACGCCGGTGATCAAAGCCTTTTTCAGCGATCGTGCATTTGAATCGTCCAACGATGCGATGCAATTGATGGGCGGCCATGGTTATATTCGCGAAAATGGCGTCGAACAATTGGTGCGAGATGGGCGTATCTTTCAATTGTATGAGGGAGCCAACGGTGTGCAGGCGCTTGACCTCGTGCTGCGTAAGTTGGGCGCAGACAACGGAGTTGCGTTTTTTTCCTTCCTGAGCATGGTACGGGAAGCGGGGCAGAATATTGGCCCCGACAGCTCACTTTTGCCTCATGCAGATGCGCTGATGGCTGCCTTACAAATACTAGAGGAGTGTGGGCGCTGGTTTCTTGATGATAGCCGAGACGCTTATGATGCCGGTGCGTCATCGTATGATTTTCTGACGATGATCGGCATTTTTTCTTGTGGCTATATGTGGTTGTTGATGGCGCTGCGCGCGGAAGCACGTCTTCGATCCAGCCCTCAGGATGCGTTCAGTCAACGTAAATTGCACCTTGCTCAGTATTGGTTTGATCGGGAGCTACCTATGATAGCGTCATTAAAGGTGCGAGTACAAACCGGGCATGCATGTTTGATGGGCTTGCCGGCCGAGCTGTTTTAATCTGGACGATCAGGTCGATTCAATGCATTGGCCTTGCCCGTGCTGGGCAAGGCCTGTCGTTCATTGATGTTTGACCGTTTGCTGCGCCTGCTGCATTTCCTCAATTAATGTTGCGAGCAATTGTGCTGCAGGCAACGCGCGCGCCAGCGGGGCGCCTGTACCGGCCCAGTGCGCCGCGAAGCTGTTGTTTCCCTGTTTTGCGGCGACGGTATTCAATTGCTTGGCTGCGTCGTAGGCTACCGGATAAGCGGCGGGGCGCGGGCTGCCTGATTTTTCGCAATGAGTGATGAAGGAATTGGCGATGCCACGCGCGGGCCGTCCCGAGAACGCGCTGGTCAGGCGCGTTGTTGCAGCTGCTTCACTTTTGAGCGCGCTCCGGTAGGCGGTATTGGCGCTGGATTCGGGGCACAGTACGAAGGCGGTGCCCAGTTGTGCTGCGGCTGCGCCGGCAGCCAGCGCTGCCTGAATTCCTCGTCCATCCATGATCCCGCCGGCGGCAATCACAGGCAACTTCGTATGTTTCAACAACAAGCTTAGCAATGCAGTGGTGCCAAGCTGTTCATCCGGTCCGTCGGGATTGAAGACGCCCCGATGGCCGCCGGCTTCAACGCCCTGCGCGATGATGGCGTCGATTCCGCTAGCCTCTATGCTCGCGGCTTCTGCCAGGCTGGTTGCAGTGGCGAGTGTGAAGATGCCTGCCGCTCGCAGGGCGTTGATCTGTTCCATTGACGGTAAGCCAAAATGAAAGCTGACAACAGCAGGGCGTTTTTGCAGCAAGAGTTCAAAAACCTCTGTGCCGTCAATAAAGCTTTTATAGATTTCGTCCAGGGCTATCGGCGTTTGTGCGTCCACGCCCGCAAACAATGGTGCCAGATGGCGTAGCCAGGCGTCTTCGCGTTGTACGTTCCGAGCTGCCGGGGCATGGCAGAATACATTCACGTTAAATGGCCGCGAGGTTAATGCCCGCGTTTCATCGATCATCAGGGCGGCCTGCGTGGCTGTACTGGCGCCGATGCCCAGTGAACCCAAGCCACCCGCACTGGAAACGGCGGCAGCCAGTTGCGGCGTAGATACGCCCGCCATTGGTGCCTGGATGATGGGCTGAATGTCCAGCCTTGCGGTGAACGAATGCGAATGGGTCATGATGATTCCTTATCAGAAAAAGTGAATATTCGTCTTTTAATATTCTTATTTAAAGAATATAATATCATTATTATTCTTTTATTGTGAATATAAAAATGAATCTCGAATCCCTGCGTATTTTTATTGCAGTGGCGGCCGACTCAAGTATTACTCAGGCTTCGGCCCGGCTGGGACGGGCGCCGTCGAACGTCACAACCCGTATTCAGCAACTGGAATCGGATCTGGGTGTGCCGCTGTTTGTACGTACCGGCAAGCGGCTGACGCTGTCCGTGGCGGGAGAGCGTTTTCTGGACTATGCCCGGCGTATGCTGATGCTTGCAGATGAGGCCCGACAAGTGGTGACGGGTGGTGAGCATGGCGGGGTGTTGCATATCGGCTGTATGGAAAGCACCGCTGCCAGCAGGCTGCCGGCCGTGCTGGCGGCGTATCACGTCGATTTTCCTGGCACGGAATTGCAGGTGATGACCGGTACATCCGGCTCGTTGCTGGAACAGGTGCGCACCGGTGGCCAGGATTGCGCCTTCGCGGCGCTGCCATCCGCATTGCAGGGGGCGGGTGCGCTGGCTGAACTGGGTTTGTCTGCGAAGCCGATATGGCGAGAGTCGCTTGTGTTGCTGCTCCCCGAGAGCGAAGCGGGAGTGAATGCGCCAGCACAGGTGCGCACGCGTTCACTGGCTGCATTCAAGGCGGGCTGTACTTATCGGGCCATCGCGCAAGAAGCGCTGGGCGTTGCTGAAGACCCCGAATGGAAAGTTCAGGAGCTTGGCTCCTATCATGGCATGATTGCCTGCGTGGCAGCGGGCGCCTGCGTGGCGTTGCTACCGGAAAGCGTTCTATCCTTAACGAAAACGCCGACCGGATTGAAGACACTCCCGTTAGGACATGCTGACACATGCCTGGTCTGGCGGACCGGCTACGATGTCCCGGCCTTTCAGCATCTGCTTGAACAACTGGATGGGGTGCCGGTATGACACAGACAGCGTCCCGGTTCAGCCCGGGTTTGCGTTCAGCGTTCGAAGCCGCACTCATTATGGCGATTGGCATGGGATTCGGACGTTTCGCGTTCACTGCGATTTATCCGCATATGGTGGAAGAAGGTCTGCTGGATCTGCAAGCCGGCAGCCTTGCCGCTTCGGCCAATTACGCAGGCTATCTGCTGGGTGCGCTATTGGCCATTTGGGCACGTCCGCATCACGCGCATCGGCTGTGCCTGTGGTCAACAGCGGGTACGGTCGCCTGTCTGGCACTATTGGCTGTCGTTGATTCCGTGATATTGATTGTCGTGCTACGGGGCCTGGCCGGCGTATTCAGTGCGCTGGCCATGGTGGCCGCTTCGCTCTGGCTGCTGGCGCATCGTGGGCAGATGCACCGGGCGCCGCTGCTGTATGCGGGCGTGGGTATAGGGATTGCGTTGTCGGCTGAATTGCTGGCCGCCGGCGCGCAGTTTGGCTTGCATAGTCAGGGGCAATGGCTGTTGCTGGGTGTCGTCTCCCTGGCTCTGGGGCTGATTGCAGCGCCTGGATTGATTGCTGGTGCTACGGCCCAACCGAAAGGGGTAGCGCCTGCATCAGCATTCGTACCGAATGAGGTTAAACCGCTGCCTCTGGTCGCGATCTATGGCCTTGCTGGTTTTGGTTATATCATCACGGCAACCTACCTGCCTTTGTTGGTTAAATCCGCTATACCTGATATGAGCGCCACACAGGTATGGGCCGTCTTTGGTTTGAGTGCCGTGCCGTCTTGTTTCCTATGGCATTACTGGCATAGGCAGCGTGGTACCCGAGCTGCGCTTGCCACCAATCTGCTGGTACAGGCCATGGGTGTTGCCTTGCCCATTGTCTGGCCCAGCGCCGCTGGTTATCTGCTGAGTGCTGTGCTGGTGGGTGGCTCTTTTCTTGGCACGGTAACGATTGCCATGCCGGCTGGGCAGCGGCTTGCCAGCCAGGGCAGGGGAAATCTGATTGCAACGATGACCGTGGTCTACAGCATTGGTCAGATTGTGGGTCCGCTCGTCGCCAGCGCCATTTTCGCCGTTACGCAGGTTCTGGCGTTATCGTTATTGGCGGCGACGGCGGCGTTGCTGGTGGGCGTTGTGCTCAGTCTCTCACGACTATAAGCCTCCAGAAATAGGTGATGGCTGGCGCTAGGCCGGAACGGCGAGCAGTAATTACAAATGTGATGTTGGCAGGCAGCGCTAAAAGCGGCTAAGATTTCAGCACAACGGTTATCTGGAGCTGCTCATGATTCCCCTCATCACGGCTTTTGCCTTATCTCCCGACCAGGGCAAGGGCCTGGCGCGCGATGCGCGCGTGCGCTGGGCGCTGGAAGAAGTTGGCCAACCCTATGATGTGCGTTTTCTATCGTTCCAGGCGATGAAGGAACCCGCGCATATGGCGCTGCATCCCTTTGGCCAGATTCCGACCTATGAAGAAGGTGACTTTGTACTCTTTGAGTCCGGCGCGATCCTGCTACATCTTGCCGAACATCATGCAGGTCTGTTGCCCGACGAAGCCAATGCCCGTATGCGTTGCATCGGCTGGATTTTTGCGGCGCTCAATACCGTTGAACCGCCCCTGGTCGAATACACCATGGCCAGACTCTTCGAGCGCGACAAGCCCTGGTATGAAGCGCGTAATGTGATGCTTGAAGACCGGTTACGCGTCCGGCTACGCCAACTGTCTGAGCGACTTGGTGATGCCCAGTGGCTGGAAGGGGAGTTCAGTGTGGGCGACCTGATGATGGTGTCGGTGCTGCTCAGGTTGCGCTCCTCATGCATCCTGAACGACTATCCAAATCTGGCCGGCTATGTGGCGCGCGGAGAAGCGCGACCTGCGTATCAACGGGCTTTTGAAGCTCAGTTGGCGGTGTTTCTTGCTGCATCGAAGGGTTAGGAGCGAGGCAATTCTGGATAGGTTGAATGTGTAGGCAAAATTCGATAATCTATCTCCCGAATTTTTGCTGAAATTCAAAAATGAGGTGTCCAAATGAGTGACAAAGAAATGCAGCAATTTGAAGCCGATCTTTTGCAATCGGTGCGTCAAATGAAGAAACGCGAGTTCGCACGAACGACCAAAGTCAACGTAAGCGAGGTAGTCAGGGCGCATTGATGCCGGGTTTTCACAGAACGCCTTCGCAAAGCTTATGGGGGTTTCTGTGCGTACGCTGCAGGAGTGGGAGCAAGGTCGACGCGCATCCACCGGTGCTGCTCAGACGTTGTTGAAAATTGCCAATCGACATCCGGAAATACTCAGGGAATTGCATGAGGCTTTGTAGCATCGGGCACGAAATCTTTTGAAAGCAGCGCAGTGAGCGTATCGGCGTTTTCGCCTGCGTGAACAGAGCGATCTGGCGTGGTATGCTTAGGGCCATTCGCTTTTGTACAGAACGATCATGACGTCTTCAGCTACCCAAACGTTACCCCCATTACGTACGATCCCACCGCAAATCGCCAGTGTTACCGATTACGAACGCTATGCGCAGGAGCGGGTGAGCGAAGCAAACTGGGCGTATCTGAACAGTGCCGCAGCCGATCAGATTACGCGTCGCGACAACCGGCAGGCCTGGGATGCGATTCGTTTGCTAAACCGAAATTTGATGGCGATGGATGGCGGCAATACCGAACTTGAACTGTTCGGTGAACGCTATGCATATCCCATCTTTATCGCGCCTGTGGCCTATCATCGCCTGGTTCACCCCGATGGTGAGCTGGCCACCGCGCTGGCTGCACAGGCAATGCAGGCGGGTATGGTACTGAGCACGCTATCCAGTATTTCTCTGGAAAACGTCGCAACAAATACAGCAACACCCTTGTGGTTTCAGCTCTACATTCAGCCCGAGAAAAAATATACACAAAGCCTGGTCGCCAGAGCCGAGGCAGCAGGCTACAAAGCGCTGGTGGTGACGGTTGACGCGCCGGTTACGGGGATGCGCAATGCCGAACAGCGTGCCCAGTTTGTTCTGCCAAAGGGAGTAACGGCTGCCAATCTGGCTGACATGCCTTCGCCTGATGTGTGCACGGCTGTGCCTGGCACGAGCCCGATATTCGGCAGCGGCATGGTTCAGGCGCTACCCACCTGGGACGATATTGCGTGGCTGGTGTCCATTACCCGATTGCCGGTCTTGGTAAAAGGCGTGCTTAACCCGAAAGATGCACAGGATGCGTTGCGTGTCGGCGCTGCTGGGATTATTGTTTCCAATCATGGCGGGCGGGTAATGGATACGCTGCCAGCCACCATTGAGGCTTTACCTGGCGTTGCTGAAAAAGTCGCTGGCAGGGTGCCCATTTTGCTGGATGGCGGCATCCGGCGCGGGACTGATATCGTAAAAGCGCTGGCACTGGGCGCATCGGCCGTGCTGGTCGGATTGCCCATCATCCATGGGCTGGCAGCCGCAGGGGCACCTGGTGTCGCGCACGTGCTGCATATACTGCGTACCGAACTGGAGCTTGCCATGGTACTTTGCGGCTGCAAAAATCTTGGCGAAATCAATAAAGAAGTGATCTGGCAGACATAGTCAAGTCAGATTTCTTCCGGCTGCCGCTTCACCATAAAACAAGGTATTGAAACCGCGTCGGGGCGTTGTTATTCATTCAAAGTACCGACTCTGTGCAGCCCTTGTGTTGGCCATACGCCTGCCAAATGTGACCGACGTTATGTACGGGGCGAAGCCGGGCCAACAATGAACTTTTCAGGCAATAAGTCACGCGTTATTGTGTGTAAAAAACTGAATATTCAGATATTGTTCAGTTTTATATATAAAGGTCGATTTCATTAAATTCTGTCATTCTGCCGGGATTATTACCCAATAAGTAAATGATCTGTATTTAATAATCAGAATTTAGCGCATCTAAAACTTGAAAAATCCCTCATTTTGTTACTTATAGACAACAAACTTACATGAAATTGAATTTAATTTATATGTAAGCTTTGTATTACGTGGTCACGAATGAGAATATCTCCTATTATCACTGCTATTCATTAATAGCATCATAAAGATACTGTTCTATCCACTCCTCGCCGCTGCTCAATTGCACTACGAAGCAGGGCATTGCGAACCTGCTCTTGGTCCAACACGCCTTCGTGCAGACAGAACAGCGATGCTGCCAAAGTATCTTTTGTCATCGTTTGAGGAAACCCAATGAACAACCCTGAAAATAGTCCGTCGGCGACGGGTCCTGCGCTGCTGGGAAAAGAAAGTTTTGCCCCGGCGTTCAAACGCAGACTGGCGCCTGGTGCGCTGATAACCGGTGCAATGGCGCTTGCGCCTGTGTATGCGCAACAAGCCACAGTTACAGAAGCGGCTGCTGCTCCCGGTATTCACGCAGGGACATTGGCGCCCGTGGTAGCAGCGGATGAGGCAGGTTATCAGGCCAGGCAAGTGCAAACCAGAAAATTCGGTGCCACTCTGCAGGAGACACCTAAATCCATTACCGTTATTCCCGAACAGCTGATGCGTGATCGCGGTGCGTCCTCTTTGGCCGACGTGCTGCGCACGACGCCCGGCATTACGCTGGGTTCCGGCGAGGGCGGTACGCCTACCGGTGATCGTCCTTTCATCCGTGGCTACGAAGCCAGTACTGATATTTTTATTGACGGCGCGCGCGATTACGCCCGTGGTTCGCATGAAACATTCAACGTGGAGTCTGTCGAGGTCGTCAAAGGCCCCAGCTCTGTTTTATCAGGCCGTGGCGGTACCGGGGGCAGTATTAACCTGGTGACCAAAGCGCCCAAGCTCGACAACTTCTTCGATGTGACCGCCGGTTATGGTACTTCCGGTCAATGGCGCACCACGATTGACGGCAACTATCAATTCTCCGATAGCGGGGCGATTCGCCTGAATGCCATGAAGATGGGGGGTGAAGTGCCCGGTCGTGATGGCGTGGATATTGATCGCTGGGGTGTTGCGCCTTCGATCGCGTTTGGTCTGAATACGCCAACCCGGCTGACGCTGAGCTATTCGCACATTGAAAATAATGACATGCCTGATCTGGGCGTACCGTTTTCCAATGCCGCCAATCCAGAGCGGGTCACACCGCCAAAGGTCGATCGTGACAATTTCTATGGTCGCCACAATGTTGATTTCCGTGAAAACGTAACAGATACGGCCACAGCGATCATTGAACACGATATCAATAGCAATTTTACGGTCCGCAACCTGACGCGCTATGGTCGTTCCCTGAATCACTATTTAATGACGCGCCCGTCGTTTGACAATTGTGCAGCCGGTGCAGGTGCACCTTGCGCGGATGAAGGACCCGGTGCGCAGTTCACAAGGCTGGATCGCGCGCGCTGGCGTTCCAGCGAATCGCTGGTCAATCAGACAGATTTGTATGGCACGTTCTACACAGGGTCGGTTAAACACAATTTAACGGTTGGCTTCGAGTTTGGAAAAGAAGATGTTTATTCCAAAACAATGTCCGGCACGCCTATTACCTCGCGTGCCGGTGAACTGGACTCTCTGTACAGTCCGGATCCCGGACGTGACTACAGCTATAACCTGATTTACGGACCCAAGGAAAAGGACGGCGATATCAAGACGCGTTCGTTGTATCTGTTTGATACGCTGGAGCTGAATCCGCAATGGGCGCTGAATCTGGGTGTGCGTTTCGACCAGTTCCGTGTGCAGAACAGCACGGACAGCCGCAAGGATAGTTTCGTGAATTATCAGGCGGGCGTTGTGTACAAACCGGTACCCTATGGCAGTATCTATCTGACCTATAGCACCTCTTCCAATCCATCAGGTGAAAACCTGGGCCAGAACGGGGGCGCAGATGGTGCGGCCGGTGCGGCGCAGATTCGTGATCTGAAGCCCGAGCGCAGTCGCAGCTGGGAACTGGGAACCAAGTGGGATTTGCTTGACCAGCGCCTGTCTGTGACCGGCGCGGTGTTCCAGACCGATAAAACCGATGCGCGTACAACCGATCCCCTTACTGGTGATGTGACGCTAGGCGGCAGCAATCGCGTGCGTGGTATTGAACTGGGTGTCGCCGGTTCAATCACACCCAAATGGGATATCTGGGCCTCGTGGTCGTGGCTGGATCCGAAGATTAAGGAATATCGCAATGGCCAGAACGTCTATGACGGCAACCAGATGAAATTCATTGCCCGTCAGAGCGCCAGCCTGTGGACCACCTATAAGGTTCTGCCGCAAGTGACTATTGGCGGTGGTGCTACCTACATGGGCAAGCGTTATGTGGACGACGCCAATGTATACCGGTTGCCTTCCTATTGGCGGTATGATGCCATGGTCCGTTATGATGTGAACAGCAACCTGTCGTTCCAGCTTAACGCCAACAACCTGACCAACAACGAGGTCTATGACGCCTCTCACGTGGGTATCTTCGCCAATATCGGACCTGGCCGTTCGTACATGCTCACGGCATCCTATAAATTCTAAGGTTCGATACCGGAATTGATCGTCAGGGCTGGCAGGTGCAGTGGATGTACCTGCCGGTTTTTTTCAGGATTTTTATTTTCTTATGTTAGTGAACATTCCCGATTTGTTATCTGCCGACGTTGTGATGCAACTGCGCAAGCAATTGGGCCTGGGGCAATGGGTGGACGGCAGAGGCACCTCTGGTTACATCGCAGCGAGTCAGAAAAAAAACCTGCAACTGGCAGAGACCGATCCGCAGGCGATCAGTGTTGGTAATCACATTCTTGATAAACTCAGCCAGAATGCCAGATTCATTTCAGCGACTTTGCCGTTGAAGATTCTTAGCCCCATGTTCAACGCTTACGCCAGTGAGCAGGAATACGGTTTTCATATTGACAATGCGATACGTGTCGATCCACACACAGGTGAACGTATTCGTGCTGATATCTCGGCAACGCTTTTTCTGAGCGAGCCTGATGAATACGAGGGCGGCGAGCTGATCATACAGGACACTTACGGCGAGCAGCGCGTCAAAATGCCGGCGGGTCATATGGTGGTGTACCCATCCACCAGCCTGCACCGAGTGACACCCGTGACTCGCGGAAAACGTGTGGCGGCTGTTTTATGGATACAAAGCATGGTGTGCGATGACGCGCAGCGAGCGATGTTATTTGAAATGGACAATACCATTCAGCAATTGGCCGGGGAACTGGGTGAGCATAGTAGCGTGGTGTCGTTAACGGGCATTTATCATAATCTGGTTCGACGCTGGGCGAGTGTTTAGTTGGTGGAACGTTGAAAACACCGCCTCGTAAGTAACTTCTATTGTCCGATCAATTTCCCGGAAAGCGGGCAGGGCGCCGCTCGACGAAATGAGCAATGCCTTCCTTGAAGTCTTCGCTTCGCAGACTCATGACCATCTCGGTGTTGGCCGATGAGATTGCATCTCCCAGTGTCTGGAATGGCGCTTCCCACAATTGCTGTTTCATAATGCGCACTGATCGTGGCGATACATCATTGCCAAGACGGTGCGCCAACTGCCTGGCGGCATCCGGGAGGGCATCGGCAGGCACCATCTGATGGACCAGACCTATTTGCAGTGCTTCCTGCGCATCGATTTTGCGTGACGTCAGCAACAGGTCCATCGCGTTAGCATGACCGACAATTCGTGGAAGTATCCAGGCGATGCCGTGTTCGGCAATCAGGCCGCGCTGAGCAAAGGCCGTGGCGAATACGGCTTTGTCTGAGGCGAGCCGAAAATCGCTGTAGAGCGCCATGATCAGTCCGAGTCCCGCAGCCGCGCCATTAATTGCACTGATAATGGGTTTGGGCGCAGCAGGGAAATATGAATAACGTGTCTGGTAGTCGGCGCGACGATTCATGTCGTAGGAGCGCATCCATTCTTCTGCACGGATATCTTCAGGAGGCAGCACTTCCAGCTCGTCCATATCCATACCCGCACAAAACGCCCGGCCCGCGCCGGTGAGTATGATGCTGCGCACAGCGTTATCACGGCCTGCAGCTTCGATGGCAGTACGCAGTTCTGCTTCCAGGACTTTGGTCAGCGCGTTCATGCGCTCCGGCCGATTCAGTGTGATGGTGGCGACGGCATCGTCGACAGCGTAGTTCAAGGTTTCATATGTCATAGTCAGGATCATTATTCAGGGAGTGATTCGAGCAATGCGGCAGGGAGCTGGATGGCGACAGGTTCAAGAAATTCCCTGATGCCATGATGGCCGTTTTCGCGCCCAATGCCGGATTTTTTGAAACCACCAAAAGGCGCAGCGGGATTAAATGGTGCGCCATTGATGTCGACCTGGCCAGCGCGTATGCGGCGTGCTACTGCCAGCGTGTCAGGCGTGGCGGGCCCCCAGACGGTACCAGCCAGTCCGTATTCGGTGCCATTGGCCAGGGCGATGCCTTCTTCGATATCGTCATAGCCCATCAGGCACAGAACCGGGCCGAACACTTCTTCCATTGCAATTGTCATGGAGGGCGTGACGTCGGCCAGCACAGTGGGAGGAATGAAAAAGCCACGATCCGGAACCGGCTGTTTAGCACCTACCGGACGGGCGCCTGCTGCGACGGCATCGTCGATCATGGCCTGCACTTTTTTGCGCTGCTGCGCAGAGACCAGCGGGCCAAGTCGCGTTGCTGTGTCTGCCGGGTCGCCCATGCGATAGCTACCAATGAGCTCCTGCAGTATTTGTTCTGCTTCCGGCAGGGCGTTGCGTTGTACCAGCAGGCGCGTAGTGGCGGAGCAGGTTTGACCTGAATTGAGCATGCAACCGGCCAGTGTGGTTTTGACGGCGGTTGGCAGGTCGCTGCCGGGCAGCACGAGTGAAGCCGATTTGCCACCCAGTTCCAGGGAGAGGCGCTTGATCTGGCTAGCGGCGACGCCCGCGATATGGCTACCAGCGCGCGTAGAACCGGTGAAGGAAACCATATCGATATCGGGATGAGAGATCAGCATTTCTCCGATGTCCGGGCCGATGCCCTGTACCAAGTTGAACACGCCTGGCGGCAGGTTGGCCTGTTGTATTGCGTCGGCTAACAGGGCGGCGCTGGTCGGTGCAATTTCTGATGGTTTCAGTACTACTGTACAGCCGGCCAGCAGCGCCGGTGCGACCTTGCCGGTAATTTGGTGCAAGGGATAATTCCACGGGGTAATGCTGGCCACGACTCCTACTGGAACAAGCTGGACCAGGGAATGACCCACACGGGTTTCCCAAGCCAGTTCAGCCGCGAGATCGGCATAATTATTCCAGGCAGCAATGGGGGCGCCGACCTGGATTCGCGCGGCCAACTTGCGCGGCATTCCCACTTCGCGTGAGATGGCCGTGGTCAGCGCTTCTGCTTGTTCCGTCAGTGCGGCAGCGACCCGGCGCACTGCAGCAACGCGTTCGACCAGAGGGGTGGCAGACCAGCCGGGCCATGCCGCACGTGCTGCTGCCACTGCGCTGTGCACATCGTCGTGCGAAGCAGAGCGGTAGCTGGCAAATACTTCTTCAGTAAAACTGTCGGTTACAGGAAGTGCCTGTTCGCCGTTTGCAGCCACCATGCTACCGTTTATAAATAAGTGATCCTGTTGAAGCATGTATTTAATCCTTATGGGGGTGGGCAGGATTGGATGAGGTGCGCCGGGAGATAAATGTTTGCATGACCTGTTGTGGCTCGCCGCTAGCGTAGCATTCTAGCTGGTAGCGGATACCGGCGTTGCAGGCCTGATCGAAGCCGGCTTGCGTTGATTCTCTGAAGCGCTGTTTGGTCAGGCGAAAAGCGGTGCGTGGTAGCGCAGCCAATGCGGCAGCACGCTCCAGGGCACGAGGTAATACCTGATCGGCAGCGACCAGATCGTTGACGAGCCCGAGCGCATGCGCGCGTTCACCGGTGATCAGTTCGCCGGTCAGTGAGAGTTCCTGGTTGAGCGAATGGCCGATTTGCAAGGACATGAGGTACGAACCGACGATGCTCGCCAACCCGGCTCTGACTTCAGGCTGTCCCATGCGCAGTGCGGGATGGGCGACTCGCAAATCGCACATCAGCGCCATCTGAAAACCGGCACCCACTGCTGTTGCGTTCAATGCCGCCACAATCGGCTTGCTCATGTCTCGTATCGCCTGGTACATCGCGTGTTGGCGATTGAGCCAGTCGGCCAAATTGCCGGTGTTGATCGTGCCCGCTTCTTCCAGGTCCTGACCTGCGCAGAAAGCACGCTCACCGCTGCCAGTCAACACGATGGCACGGATCGTTTCATTTGCTTCGAGCGCATACAGTGTGTCCGTCAGGGCTGTACGCAGCGAGGCATTCACTGCGTTCATGGCGGCGGGGCGATGAAGGCGGATCACGGCAATGTCGTCGAGATACTCTGCTAGTACGGTACTTTGGGGTGTCATCCCTGCTCCTTGTTACATTCGATGACGGCATCGACAGCCCATCCCTGGCTGCCCATATCGCCGACAATCAGTGGATTCAGATCGATAGACGTAATATCTTGCGGATGTGATGCTGCCAGACGCGCGAGTGCGACGGCGGTATGCGCCAGTGTGTCCAGGTCGATTGGCGCTTCGCCACGTACCCCCGCCAGAATAGGCGCGATGCGAAGTGTCTGCATTTTGGCGATCACGTCGTCCTTCGAAAACGGATGCAGCAGTACAACGAAATCGCGCAGCGCTTCTACATATTTGCCACCATCACCAATCATGACCACGGTGCCAAAGGTTGTATCCTGTCGAACACCTAAGGCAAATTCTCGTCTTCCGGAAACGCGTTGCGCGACAATAACGCCATCGAACGGCACTTGCAGCGCGGCAACACGCTGTGCACATTGATGCCAGCTGTCGATAATTTGCTGTTCGTTTTTCAGTCCGATAAAGACCAGGCCATGCTCCGATTTGTGTGGAATATGCGCGGAACACGCTTTCATGACAATATCCGGCCCCAGTGCGCGCCAGGCGGCGATTGCTTCATCTACGTTGTGGCACAGGGTGTAGGGTACTGTTGGGATATCCGCCCGTGCCAATATGGCCAGGCTTTCCGCTTCACTTAGAAAGCGATTCGTTCGGTTTGGAAGAACGAGGGGAGATGCTGTTGTTGTTTCCAGTTGGTTGCGGACCATCGCCTGCTGTATCAGGGCGCCATGCCGGCTCCATTGATGTAGTGCACGGATGGCATCCGTTTCGTGCGCAAACACGGGTACACCAGTTTCGCGAAAAATGCGGCGCACCGAAGCTTGCGGCGCTGATATCACAGCGGGTTTTCCAGTATTGCCGGCAAACGCGGCCGTGTCTGCAGCCATGCCCGGGACGTCATAACCCGGTCCAGCCACGGGGACGCCAATGAGAAACATATCGGCATGCGGGTCGGTGGTCAGGGTATTGAGCGTTGCAGCATACATGCCGCTTTGTGTCATCAGGGACGCGGTCAGGTCTACCGGATTCTGGGCAGTGGCAAAGCTGGGCATAATCCCGGCCAGGCTGTGTACTACCGAAGGGGCCAGTTCCGTTAATGAAAGATTCAGAGTATCGGCCGCGTCGGCGCACAGTACGCCGACCGCGCCGCTGTGGCTCATGACAACCAGGCTGTCCGCTGGTTGAGGTGGTATTGTCAGATATAGCTCAACGGCATTGATCAGATCGTGTACATCAGCGGCACGCCAGATACCGTGAAGCTCCAGAAAGGCATCCACGACAATATCATCGTTTACCATCGCACCTGTGTGCGAGGCCGCAGCCTTTGCGCCGTGTGTGCTGCGCCCGGCCTTCAGGGCAACGACTGCTGCACCGCGAGCGTTAGCCAATCGGGCTGTTTCGGCCAGCATGGCCGGATCAGCGAGCGATTCGATATACAGCAGGACGACCCGGATTGCCGGATCAACAGCCGCAGCAAGTGCTAATTCGCACACCGAGGCATCGGCATCATTACCGGAGGCAATCAGATAGCGTACGCCTACCCCGCGTTCACGCAGCATGGCGTAGGGCATGACACTGGCAGCGCCGCTCTGGCTAATGATGGCGACCGGGCCGTCTGCGGGTTCTATTTCCATGAACATGGTGCTGAAGTTCATGATGGCGCCGGTCTGAAAATTGGCTACGCCCTGGGCATTCGGGCCCACTAGCCGTAAGCCCAGTCGTTGCGCCTGTGCTACCAGTTCGGTTTGGCGTGCCACGCCCGCACTGCCGGTTTCGCCGAAACCCGAGCTCATGATGATGGCGCAGGCAATGCCACGTACCGCACATTGTTCGATGACGTCACCTACGGCATTATGTCCTACCGCTATGATCGCGACATCGGGGGTGTCCGGCAGCTCGTCAAGCGAGGCAAATGCCTGCATGCCCTGGATTGTTTTGCGCCGGGGATTGATCGGGTACACCGCGCCGGAAAATCCGCAGCGCTTCAGATAATGCAGGGGGCGTCCGCCCACTTTATTGGGGTCTTCTGTGGCGCCGATTACGGCGATACTGCGTGGCGCCAGGGCATTGCGCAGGCGAGGATCTGGAGAGAATGTCATAGATGCTGCTCGTATTAGTTCAGGCTGGCGCCGGAGTTCTTGACTACCGGTGCCCATTTGGCGGTATCGTTTTTAATCAGATCGGCAAATTCGGCTGACGTGGTACTTTGTGCCGCTGCGCCGTCTTTTTGCATGCGTGCTTTCATGTCGTCTGTTGCCATGATGTCCGCAATTTCCTGTTGCAGCCGGTTCACGATGGTCTCGGGCGTGCCATGTGGAGCCAGCACACCGTACCAGATAGTGACGTCAAAACCATCAAGTCCTGCCTGTTGCGCAGTAGGTACTTCAGGCAAGAGTGGTGAGCGCGCGGGGCCGGTAACCGCAAGTGCAGTGACCTTTCCGGCTTCAATATTCTGTGTTTGTTGCGCAATGGTGTCGAACATCATCGATATGCGGCCTGCCAGCAGGTCAACAAGTGCGGGCGCTGAGCCTTTATATGGAATGTGATTGATCCGGATATCAGCGGTGGTGCGGAAAAGCTCCCCCGACAGGTGGTTGGAACTGCCATTGCCTGCTGAGCCGTAAGTGAGCTCGTCCGGCTTGGCCTTGGCCAGTTTGACCAGATCACCGAGAGTCTTGACCGGCAACTGACGGTTCACGACTAGAACATTCATGGTGGTTGCCATCAGGCTGATCGGGGCAAAATCCCTGATCGGGTCGTAACGCAGGTTGGCATACAGGCTTGGATTGATCGCCATGGTGCCGGTCGTACCGAAAAAGAGGGTGTAGCCGTCTGCTTTAGAACGCGCCACCAACTCCGCAGCGATACTGCCGCCTGCACCACCTCGGTTGTCGACAATCACTTGCTGGCCCAGTCGTTCTCCCAGTTTTTGCGCCAGGATACGTGCCATGGCATCGGTTGGGCCGCCCGCGGAAAAGGGCACGACCAGATTGACAGGGTGGGTCGGATACGCGGGCGTTTGCGCACCTGCGATCGATGAAGTATGCAGGACGGTGGCAGCACATGCGGCCGCAAGGCAATGAGTCAGTTTCAAGGTGGTCTCCTTCGTTGTTTTATCTTGATGGCGACAAGCTTAGCCACAATTGAGATATATATAAATACAAAGTTTATAATTTCAGCTTTCCATTTAAGTGAAACCATGAATCTTAAGCAACTGGATACTTTCCTGCTGGTGGCGGATATGCAGTCGTTGTCTCGCGCAGCGATTGCATCGGACATGGCGCAGTCGCTGGTCAGTCGCCAAATCGCGATGCTGGAAAAAGAGTGGGGTAAGCGCCTGTTTGACAGAACCGGTCGGGGAATGGTGTTGTCCGATTTTGGTCGGCGCATGTACCCCGAGGTTAAGCGCATACTTGATCAGGTGGAGCAACTGGGCGCTACCGCGAGCCAGGCCGCCGGCATACTGACGGGAACCGTTCATATCGGCGTTTTGCCGTCGCTGGCACGACAATTACTGCCGCTTTTGCTGGCGGATATCCGTGAGCGAGCACCGCAGCTTCGCCTGCATGTGACCGAGGGCTTCAGTGGTTCGCTTGACGAGCAACTGGCATCCGGCCGCCTTGATATGATCGTGGTCAATCGCTATGGGTCATCCGCATCGCGCGGGGAAGATGTACTTGGCAAGCTGGATACTTTTCTGGTTGGTAAGGCCGGCTTACCTGAACTGGCAGCGAAAAGTTTGTCTTTTCACTCTCTTGACGGTATTCCACTGGTAGTGCCTGCCGTACCCAATGGTTTGCGCGCGACACTGGATGTATTGTCGCGTCGCCACGATACGAAGCTGAACATCGTCATGGAAGTGGAGACAGGGACGGCGATGAAAGACGTAGCGGCAGGAGGCCATGCCTTCACGCTACTACCATTAACGGCAGTGGCACAGGAAGTCGCTGCGGGAGAACTGCAGGCCAGTCTGATTATCAGTCCAGGGATACGCAGAACCATAGCATTGAGTGTGACCCGTCAGCGTCCGCTGTCCGAAGGAGCCCGACTGGTATCGTCCAGGCTTAGATTACTGACATCTGCGTTATTGACGGAATCGGTCATAGATTGAATGCCGGTATTTGGTACCTGATCTGCTTTCAGCCATATAGGTGCATGTCTTGAGGGCAGATGTCATTCCTCTCGGTAGTTCCCGACCGCAGGTTTATAATGTAATAACTCTGTAGTACGGCTTGCTGCTCAATCGCTTTTCCCCTGCAAAATTCATCGGGAGTTACTCATGTCGAAAATGATCGAATCTATGTCAAAAGCCATTGACGCGCTGCTGCCAGAACTGGAAGCCCTGTACAAGGATCTGCACCAGCATCCGGAACTATCCATGCAGGAATTTCGTACAGCAAAAATTGTGGCCGACTACATGGAAAAGCTTGGCTATGAGGTTACCCGCGAGGTGGGCGTCACCGGTGTTGTTGCAATTTTGCGCAACGGCGAGGGCCCAACTGTCATGTTGCGCGCCGATATGGATGCCTTACCTGTCGCAGAGGCAACGGGGCTGCCTTATGCCAGCACTGTTACCGCCCGCGATGAAGAGGATGTGCAGGTGGGGGTGTCGCATGCTTGCGGTCATGATCTGCATGTTACCTGGTTACTGGGCGCCGCCCGGCTTTTGATCGAACATCGCGATAGCTGGAGTGGTACCCTGATGGCTGTCTTCCAGCCGGGCGAAGAAGTGGGCCGGGGAGCACAAAGCATGATGGATGACGGCATGAAAGAGCGCTTTCCTAAACCGGATGTGATTCTGGGTCAGCATGTGATGGTGGGCGCAGCCGGCACGGTCGGTTATCGCAGCGGACCGATTCTGTCTGCCGGCGATAGCCTGAAGATCAAACTGTTCGGACGCGGCTCGCATGGTTCTCAGCCGCAGACGTCAATTGACCCGGTGATCATGGCTGCGTCCACAACCCTGCGATTGCAGACGATTGTCTCGCGCGAAATCGCACCCAGCGCCAACGCGGTGCTTACCGTGGGTGCATTGCAGGCAGGCACCAAAGAGAACATCATTCCAGATGATGCTACGCTCAAGTTGAATATGCGAACGTTTGACGAAGATGTTCGCGGCTACATGCTGGGCGCCATTCGTCGCATCTGCTGCGCAGAATGCGTGGCCTCCAATGCGCCAAGAGATCCCGAATTCACCACGATTTCCAGTTACCCACTCACATTCAACCATGCGGAAACCACCGCGCGCCTGCGTACTGCATTTGACGCGCATTTCGGTGAACGCGCCTACGAGACTCAACCAGCAGCAGCCAGCGAAGACTTCAGTATTTTCGGGCGCGAATGGCAAGTGCCATACGCGTTCTGGTTTGTCGGTGGAACCGATCCCGAGGTCTATCGCAAAGCCGTGGCCGAGAAAAAAGTGAATGAAATCCCCAGCAACCATTCGCCGAAGTTTGCGCCGGTACTGGATCCGACGTTACGCACTGGCCTGGAAACCATGCTGTGCGCGGCTGAAGCCTGGTTCTCTCCTGAAGATAACGCATAGTGACCTCACACGCACTTTATACCTTCCTGGACCTTTGCGGCACGTTTGCGTTTGCGATTAGTGGTGCCGTTGCCGCCAGGCAAAAGGGTCTTGATTTGTTTGGTATTGCCGCAGTGGCCTTTATGGTCGCTTGCGGTGGAGGCATTGTGCGCGATGTGTGCATTGGCGCGGTTCCCCCGGTAGGTCTGTCAGACTGGCGCTATCTTGCGGCAGCATTGCTGGCATCGGCGCTCACCATTGTTGCCCGTCCGCTGGTCGACAGAATGGATAAACCGGTTATGTTTTTTGATGCCATTGGCCTGGGGATATTCGCGGTTGCGGGTGCGCAAAAATCACTTGCCTACGGGCACAATGCCGAATTGGCTATTCTGCTGGGGGTGGCCAGTGCCGTCGGCGGCGGTATTATGCGCGACGTGCTGCTGTCGCGCATCCCAGCCATCTTAACCCGCGAAATATATGCCTCGGCGGCGCTGCTGGGAGCGATCGTACAGGTTGGTTTTTTCTACAGCGGCATTGCCACCTGGTGGACGCCGTGGGTGGCAACAGCGGTCGCTGTTTTTATTCGTCTTGCGTCTCTGTATTTCGGTTGGGGTTTGCCGGCGTTTCAAAAGCGCCAGCGATTGCGTGAGCGTCATGATAATTGAAAGCTGCGTCCATAATCATCAAAGTTTATGGGTAAGGTTGCTTGTATTTGCTTAAGCCATTTAGTTTTAAACCGTCCTCACTCCTGAAAAATCTCCTCAATCTTCATCCCAAACACGCGTGATATCGCAAAGGCCAACGGCAAACTCGGATCATAGCGCCCGTTTTCAATTGAAATAACCGTTTGCCGTGAGACATTCAAGAGTGCTGCTAAATCGGCCTGGGACAATCCCTTTTCGGCGCGTAATTGCTTAATGATGTTGTTCATGAGTAGCGTTTTTTGCTTGCACTGAGGGCAACGATCCAGAATGCCGCCATCACGGGCCAAATCAGAAAGTAGGAGAGTTTGGGAAATCCTATCGTTTCAAGAAAGCCGTAGCTGAACGTGGTCACGGCTGTCAGACCGAAAGCCCAGCTCAACGCTTCAAACTGGATCTTGCGCTGCAGTTCATCCATGCTTCGCAATTGGCGAATAACCACCCAGCAAATACCGATGGCGGGAATCATTGGCAGGAGTGCAACGGGCACACGAAAGAGTGATGCGGAGTCCATCTCTTTTAATAAAAAGACTGAGAGAAGAAGTAGCGCGGCGTAGCACACCATAGCGATAGTGAATTCGATAAAGTATTTCTTCATGAGTAAGTTTCCACAAAGTATGTAAAGGTTGCTTTACTATAGCATTGAATTATTTATGATGTAAAGGTTGTTTTACATAACCAATCGCTTCTTATCCTGGTTGAATTGAGATTCAACTTATAGGCACTCATATCACATTTGTTGTTCTATACCAGTTCAAGTTCCGGACGAAAAAAAACCAGCCGCAAGGGCTGGTGAATCACCCAATAGGTGGGTGAGGAGACGAGTTAATTATAACGACCGGCCAGAGCAGGGGATATTCAAGGAAAGTTAATTTTGTAAGTGTCAAAGTAACATAATGTGACGGTCGATGCGTTGAGCGCGAAGTCTGAGTGTGCCAATCGCTTTTATTTCTTGCGGGTATGCTTGAAGTGATATCGATGATTGCCGGCCACTGCGCCGACTGTGATGGTTGCTGCAATGTGCATTACACTGCTTTGGCCTTCATCGCAGAATAAATGTCGCATATTTGTCACTGGTGAGAAAAGATGGCTATATCCATATGTTTGAAAGCCAGCATGTCTTTTGCGTGCGTGTGATGAAAACTGATTTTCTGCTAGTGCTCGCCTGTACAAATGAAGGTGGTTAGATGATAAAAATTAACCGCTTAATGCCTTGAAAAAAAATGATAAGTGAAATACAGCGCGAACTGAAATGCGAACTCCGTTCATAACGCGCGCTTCTTTGTATGTGGCATTTTTCCTGGGTTGAGCCTAAAACCATTCAAAAACCGCAAACTATACAGTACAGCCACTGCTCTTTATATTGTTTCAAATCTGAACAATTTATTAAAAATTCAGATTTGGAAAAATACATTATCAGAGGATGTTTGATTGATGAAAAAACTTTAATGAGTGCTGCATTGGCTTTCGGTTTTACGGGCGTGGCTCATGCAGAAACTTCTGTGACGCTATACGGTATTGCAGATGC
Source organism: Advenella mimigardefordensis DPN7 (assembly GCF_000521505.1). GTDB lineage: Bacteria > Pseudomonadota > Gammaproteobacteria > Burkholderiales > Burkholderiaceae_B > Advenella > Advenella mimigardefordensis. Next base: position 2,822,294 of record NZ_CP003915.1, on the reverse strand, counting down.
GGGAATCGCTTATCGACAAACCAAAGTTACTCAAGGCGACAGTTTCACCAAAACCCGGGACGTTGGTCTGCTGAGTGGCGTAAAAAGTGCCAGCCGCTGGGGATTAAAAGGCGCTGAAGATTTAGGTAACGGTACAAGTGCCATCTTCCAACTGGAAAATGGTTTTGATATTGGAACCGGCCGTGCTACTCAAGGCGGACGATTGTTTGGTCGTTTAGCCTATGTGGGATTGTCCGGCAGCAACTGGGGTACGCTGACTTTAGGGCGCCAGACCAATGTCGCCGCGGACACTGTCTCGTCACTTAATCCGTTTGGAACCAGTTATGGTCAGGCAGGGACGCTGAACGGCGCATTTGGCGCCTCTGTTTTTGCTCGCATGGATAACTCGATCAAATATCTATCACCGGATCTGGCGGGCTTCAAGGTGGGCGTGGGTTACGCCGGGAAAAACACCAAGACGACCGGTAGCGACGGCTTCGAGGATTTTGAGGAGCGCAATACCTCCAACTGGATCACGGTGGGTGCCTCTTATGAAAATGGACCACTTACGGTCGCTGCTTCCTATGATCGTTTCCGGACCGACTATCGCAATTCAAACGACGAGGATTTAAAAGGCACGACCCATTTGTGGAATCTGTTCGGTGCTTATGACTTTGATGTGGTCAAAGTGTTTTTAGGTTACGGCCAGGTGCGAGGTTCTGTTGCGAATCAGGTTATTGTTGAAAATGGCGCAGGAAGCACTGGCTTGAATGCGACGTTGAACGATTTCACAACGGTTACCAATCCGGGAAGTGCTCACTATGGTTTGAACTATGCGCAAACCAACGGTTATCGTCAACAGGCATGGGTTGCCGGGCTGTCCGCTCCGATAGGAGATGATGGGAAAATTTTATTCTCGTATCAAGGCAGTGCTACAAAAAATACGGCTGAAGCGTTCGATGGCGTGAAAGGCAAGTTGCACATTTTCAGCCTGGGCTATGATCATAAACTGTCAAAACGTACCAGTGTGTATGCGGTTGCCTCTTATGGTTCGGGTAAATTGAAGTTCGATAATGCGGAGAACGTTAAGTTGAAATCTACCCTGGCTGCCGTGGGTTTGAATCATCGTTTCTGATCATTGCATTGGTTGGAGGTTGGGTGCTTGTGTGATCAGCACTCATCTTTCAAAAGTACAGGAGTAAGTAAATAGCTAGGGGCAGGAGGGCAATCGTAGTGGGGTGTGTGTCAAATGATCCGCTCCATTTAAGACGTACGACGGCCCGCCTGAGTTTGTAAACATCCTGCAGGGTTACTTCTCGTCTACCATCGCATTCGCTTTTTTGCGGGTTGAGCAGGCTAAGTATTAAACCTGTTTGATTTCTTCCAGCAGTTCCGGGTGACTTTGCAAGAGTTTCAATAGTTGCGCCGGCGCTAACGGGGGGGTGGTTTTACCTGTCTCATACCGCGAAAACGCATTTACCACGCCGCCAAAGATAGCTGCTGCCTCTTGCTAATCAAGATTCAGTCTGCGTCGGACGTTGGCCACAAAAAACGGGCGCAACGATAGGGGCGTTGACTTGTTTCTTAGAAGCTTTGATCATCCCGCAGATACGAAAAAGCCGCTTAAAGAATCGTGCTCTTTAAACGGCTAAGTATTTGTTTTCACTAATTTTTATATGGTCGGGACAGTAAGATTCGAACTTACGACCCTCTGGTCCCAAACCAGATGCGCTACCAGGCTGCGCTATGCCCCGACGTGTTCACTAAATCAGCGAAGAAAAGGATATTAACATAAACTTCGATTTAATGACAAGTGGGTTGTGACATAAAATCTACACATTCAGTAATTAGCGACTTTGTTTGTTGCGCATTTGCTCCAGCTTGCGATTGGCGCTTTCCATGCCGCGCTGTGTTCGGTTGTACGAAGACCAGCTCGGTCTGTCATGATCTCGCCTGCTATTCCAGTTGTTGCCACGATCGTGATCCCGGCGGTCTCTCCAATCGTTTCGGTCACGGCGACGTTCGGCGTCGCGGCGTGCTTCTTGGCGACGTTCCCAATCACGGCGGTCATTGCGTCGGTAATCTACATTTCTGTATCCGCTGCGATAACCGCTTCCATAATAACCGGAACCGTAGCCTCCGCCGTAATTATCATAACGGTCAGAATAACGACCATAGCCGTCATCTGCGTAACCGACACAGCCGGCCAGGGTACCCAGTGCTGCTAAAAATATGACCAATATCTTTTTCATATGAACCTCCATATTTGAAATTTTTGTTTCTCTGGCTATTCAAAAGAATATATCTCATTTACCCAACCGTAAATGAGATTTCGTTAATCAGATTATCGTACTTATTGTGTGACCAATGTGTTTCTGAAGTACGACAGATGCAAGGTGACTCCCCAGTGTTGTTACAATTGACGATGTTTTCCATATAAATACCTGAAAAATAATAAATTAATTTGTAATGCATCGAAATGTTTGCCAACTGGAAAACGAGGATGATGGTGCGTCAGGTGGGTGCTGCGGTTGATCCGCGCCAATGCGCGGTGTTAATCGACCTTACATTTGGGCCGGCAGGTAAAGTATGCCGAAATCAGCCTGTAGATGAGAAAGGGCTGTATAAGAAACAAAGAAGCGGCTCACTGGGCACCTCAACTATTGACAGCAGGGTGTAGGTGTCGCATTGATGTCACGAACAGGTGATGCAATAGCCGGTTTATGATCTTTTTCCGTTCAGTATGTAGACGTCCGTAAATTAGATGTGCTATATTCTCGTTTCTCCAGTTCACGCACTCGTGGTGAAATAGGTAGACACAAGAGACTTAAAATCTCTCGGGCATTGCGCCCGTGCCGGTTCGATTCCGGCCGAGTGCACCAGAGATGGTCTCGCATCAACAGGAAGCTTGGCAGAGCGGTTGAATGCACCGGTCTTGAAAACCGGCGAAGGGTTAAACCTTCCGTGAGTTCGAATCTCACAGCTTCCGCCAGATTCATATGCTCGAATCCGGGCATTATTAAGAACCCCGTTTATTCATTGAATAACGGGGTTTTTTGCTGCCTTGCGTTTTTGGCCCTGGCGGCGGATGCAGGCCATGTTGATTTGTCGTGTTTATGCCCAGGTTTTGTGGATTCCTTTTTTAATGACTTAAAATAATACATACATAACCAGAAATAATAACCAACACTGTCAAACGGGTCATTGTATTGAAGTCGTGACATCTTGCAGTATGGTGAGGGCCTGGTCTGAATATCCGCTGCATAATCCAATACGATTGACATGAAACCCAACAACGGTACTATTGACGATACTTCTTTAATCCTCCCTGAGAACGTTCAGCGTGGAAATATCTGGCGTTTATCTATTGCACAGGCGTTGGCTGGTGCCAATTCCGTGGTGGTATACGCAACGGGTGCCATTGTGGGTGAAAATCTGGCTCCCTCGCCGGTGCTGGCGACATTGCCTATCTCGATCTTTGTGGTGGGGATGGCTGCGTGTATCCTCCCTGTTGGCAAGATTGCCCAGCGTTATGGGCGACGGGCGGCATTTCTGGTGGGGACCGGTGCCGGTGTGCTGACTGGATTGTTGGCGATGCTGGCGGTTATTCAGGGCTGGTTCTGGCTTTTTTGCCTGGCTACCTTCTTCGGTGGCGGCTACGCGGCGGTAGTATTGACGTTTCGTTTTGCGGCTGCGGACGGAGTGGAGAAGGGGCGGCGTGCACGGGCCCTGTCGCTTGTGATGGCGGGTGGTGTCGTGGCGGGAGTTATCGGCCCTCAATTGGTTACCTGGACTATGGATCTCTGGGAGCCTTATAAATTTGCCGCGACTTTCCTGGTGCAGGCAGTGGTGGCTGCGCTGTCTGCGGTTCTGCTGCTGGGTGTGCGTCTGCCGGCGCCAACGGTTACCGAGCAGGCCGGAGGTCGACCGCTTTCAGTGATCGCATCGCAGCCACGGTTTATCGCGGCGGCCGTGAGCGGTGCAGTCGCTTATATGCTGATGAATTTTTTGATGACCTCCGCGCCACTGGCAATGCATATCTGCGGTCATTCGCAGGAAGACGCCAATCTGGGGCTGCAATGGCATGTGATTGCCATGTATGCGCCCAGTTTCTTTACGGGAAATCTGATCACCCGCTTCGGTGCCAGTCGTGTGGCGGCCGTGGGTTTGTTGCTCACTGGTGTTTCGGCTGCTGTGGGGCTGGGTGGTATTGATGTGGCGCACTTTTGGGGTACGCTGATTTTGCTCGGCCTGGGCTGGAACTTCGGGTTTCTGGGAGCTTCGGCATTGGTGCTGGAGTGTCACTGGCCGGAAGAGAAAACGCGCGTGCAGTCGCTCAATGATTTTATTGTTTTCGGACTGATGGCAGCCGGTTCCTTTGCTTCGGGCGGCTTGCTCAGCGCGTACGGCTGGAATATGGTGCTGTGGGTGTCCTTTATACCCCTTGGCCTGGCGGTTGTGGCCTTGGTGTTGGCCAGAAGAACAAGCGCACCTGCGCTTGCTGTTCAAAACGAAGGCCGCTAGCACGCAATGGCTGCGAGCTGAAAGGCGTCCGCAGGTGGCGCCTATTGCTTATTGGCAGGCACTTGTCAGGTGAGCGGCTGTCTCACTGTTTGTGCTACACTCGGCTCGTTCCAAAATACGGGCCACCCCGAAAATGCAATCATGTCTGCGGACTCGATTGCTGACATTCTTCCCATAAACAGACCCATGTAATTGTCTCCTTTCAATCGCAGATTTTCTGTTCACGCTACTGGATAGCGATGCCGGCATTGAAAAGTGCTGGCGTTTTGCTGTCGTCATCTTCCTATTCAACATTTCGGCTTCCGCCGCTATTGGCAGCATCTCATCGTTAACGGCGATGGCAAACGATGCGGTCTTGCGTTCCATGTGCTTGCGCGCGGGCCGCTTATGACTGTATAGGCGTCCGGGGCCCGAAAAAATTAAAATTATGTTTACAAAAAACACGATCAAACAGGATTGGTTCTCAAATATCAGGGGCGATTTACTGTCGGGCATTGTGGTGGCGCTTGCGCTTATTCCCGAAGCCATTGCATTTTCCATCATTGCAGGCGTAGATCCTAAAGTGGGTCTATATGCTTCGTTCTGTATTGCGGTTGTCATCGCCTTTACCGGTGGTCGACCGGGCATGATTTCCGCGGCAACCGGTGCCATGGCGCTTTTGATGGTAACGCTGGTCAAAGAGCATGGCCTGCAATACCTGCTGGCGGCGACCTTGCTTACCGGAGTGCTGCAGATCTTTGCTGGTGCACTGCGCCTGGGATTGTTGATGCGCTTTGTGTCCAGCTCGGTGGTAACTGGTTTTGTCAATGCACTGGCCATATTGATATTTATGGCCCAGTTGCCTGAGTTGATGAACGTGACATGGGTTGTTTATGTAATGGTGGCCGCGGGTCTGCTGATTATTTACCTGTTTCCGTTTATCACCAGAACGATACCGTCGCCGCTGGTGTGCATCCTGGTGCTGACGGCCATTTCAATGGTGCTGGGCCTGGATATCAGAACGGTGGGTCATATGGGGGAACTGCCTGATAGTCTGCCGATTTTTCTGTTGCCGGATGTGCCGTGGAATTTGGAAACGCTGAAAATAATTCTGCCATACTCGGCGCCCATGGCGGTGGTGGGGTTGCTTGAGTCGTTGATGACGGCGGCGATTGTCGATGGTTTGACCGATACTTCCAGCGACAAAAACCGGGAGTGTGTTGGGCAGGGCGTGGCCAATATTGCTGCCGGTTTTCTTGGGGGGATGGCAGGATGCGCAATGATCGGTCAATCAGTCATCAATGTAAAGTCCGGCGGCCGTGGGCGTCTGTCCACCCTGACTGCCGGTAGTGTGTTGTTAATTCTGATTGTTTTTCTGGGACCATGGGTCAAACAGATTCCCATGGCCGCATTGGTGGCGGTGATGATCATGGTGTCTATCGGCACGTTCAAGTGGTCGTCCCTGCGTGATCTGACCCGACATCCAAAAAGCTCGAGCATTGTCATGATCGCTACTGTCGTCGTGGTAGTGGCAACACATGATTTGGCCAAGGGCGTATTGGTGGGTGTTTTGTTAAGCGGGATATTCTTTGCTCACAAGGTGGGGCGGGTGCTTAGCATCACTTCAGTTAAAACCGGTGGTGTGGAGTCCACCACCTATGTCGTGGCGGGAGAGGTTTTCTTTGCCTCGGCGCAGTCCTTTATGTCGAAATTTGATTTCAAGGAAGTGATTGAAGAGGTTATTATTGACTTGCGTTCAGCAAGGTTCTGGGATATTACCGCAATTGCTGCCTTGGATTCGGTCATCCTCAAGTTCCGACGCGAAGGGGCTGTGGTTACTATCCAGGGCCTGGATCAGGCCAGTGCGACGCTGGTAGATCGTTTTGCTGTTCATGATAAACCCGAAGGAGTGGGTGGGCGGGCGAACCATTAACGCGGGAGACACGAATGAAAAAAATTATTGCGTGCATCGATGGCGCCCTGCACACGCTGGTGGTATGTGATTATGCAATTTGGGCATCGCAGCATTTAAATAGCCCTGTAGCGTTTTTGCATGTGCTGGACAGCCATCCGGAGCAGGCTTCGCTTGTTGACTTGAGCGGAATGATTGGTTTTGATGCGCATGATAAGCTGCTGAGTCAATTGAGTGCGCTGGACGAGCAGCGCAGCAGGCTGGCGCAATTGCACGGGAAAAATATTCTGGAGGCGGCCCGAAAGCGTGCGCAGCAGGCAGGCTTGACCGCGGTTGAGTTGCGTCAGCAACATGGTGTGCTGGTGCAAAGTCTGCAGGATTCGCAGTTCGAAGCCAGGCTGATTATCCTCGGGCGGCATGAGCAGGCTAAAGGCGCGCATCGTCGTTATTTTGATCACAATGTAGAAAGGGTCGTCAGATCGGTTGATCTGCCGGTACTGGCCGTGTCTTCAGTGTTCCGGCCTCCTGGTCGCTTCCTGATTGCATTTGATGGTAGCGAGACTGCGCGGAATATGGTGGAGCGCCTGGCCGCAAGTGCGTTGCTGACGGGGCTGCAGTGCCATGTGCTATGCGTTAGTGAGGATGCGGGACAGGCTGGCCTGCAAATGGACTGGGTGCGGTCGGTGCTGACTGCGACGCAGTTCGAACCCATCATGGCCGTGTTGGCCGGGGTGCCCGAGAGGGTGATTGTGGATTATATCTTGTCCAGAGGTATTGATTTGCTGGTGATGGGGGCCTATGGGCATTCGCGGATTCGCGAGCTTATTGTCGGGAGCCTCACAACCACGTTATTGAGAACCAGTCCGGTGCCTGTGCTGGTCATGCGTTAGGTGTATTCGCGTTTGACCCCCAACGGCAGGCCGTGCAATGGTGGCATGCATGATTGCCTTACATTCATGTGGTGTAGTAATCCTGATTGAGTCGCGATGGGCTTTATTTCCCTGATTGATCGCATCCCGAAAGCGCGGGTGGGTTTCAACGTTAAAATCTCCTGATTGATCGTCAGGCATTGCATTTTTGCACATGGCCTCCGTTATTTTTTCAGGAGAGGACAGATGAAGGCAGTTGAGATTTCCACCCCGGGCGGCCCCGAAGTATTAAAATTGGTAGAGCGCGAAAAGCCCGTCTTAAAGCAGGGTGAGGTTCTGATTCGTGTCACGGCTGCCGGGATCAATCGACCCGATGTGTTTCAGCGTAAAGGTTCGTACCCACCGCCGCCCGGCGCATCGGATCTGCCTGGCCTGGAAGTGGCTGGTGAAATCGTTGACGGTGATGTTGCCGGCACTTCCCTGAAAATAGGAGATCGGGTATGTGCGCTGACGCCGGGTGGCGGGTACGCCGAATTCTGTGTCGCCCCTGCGGGCAATTGTCTGCCTATTCCAGAGGGGTTCACTGATGTAGAGGCAGCGGCGTTGCCAGAAACATTCTTTACGGTCTGGACCAATGTTTTTGATCGTGGCGCGTTGTCCGGCGATGAAACGTTGCTGGTTCATGGCGGCGCCAGTGGTATCGGCACCACGGCGATTCAAATTGCCCGGGCGCTGGGGCACAAGGTTTTTGTAACGGTAGGTAGCGACGAACGCGCAGCGGCTGTGGAGGCGTTGGGGGCCACCAGGGCCATCAATTACAAAACGCAGGATTTTGTTGAGGAAATCAAAAAGCTGACGAATGACACGGGTGTGGATGTGGTGCTGGATATGGTGTCTGGCGAATACATCAATCGTAATATCAAGTGTCTGGCTGACGATGGAAGAATTGTGATTATTGCCCAGCTGGGCGGTAGCAAGGCCACCATCGATACGGCACAGGTCATGCGACGACGCCTGACGATTACCGGTTCAACCTTGCGTCCGCGTAGTGTCGCGTTCAAGACACAGATTGCCCAGGCGCTGCAGCAAAAGGTGTGGCCATTGTTGAGTGCCGGCAAAATCAAACCCGTCATTCATGCCACATTTGCCCTGGCGCAGGCCAGTGAGGCGCATGCGATGATGGAAAACGGCGAAAATATCGGGAAAATCGTCCTGACAGTTTAAGTTTCCTTTTAGAAATGAAAAGGTTATAATCTCTGGTTTTGTTAAAATCCGTTTTTACCGAGGAAAATATGAGTGTGCGTCGGCGGCTGGTTATCGGGAACTGGAAAATGAATGGCAGCAAGGCTGAAAATCAGCAGTTGCTTTCGGATCTGGTCAAGCTACAGAACACCGCAGCTAGCGGTGAGGAAGCGGCGGAGCTGGCCGTATGCGCACCTTTTCCTTACCTGCAGCAAGTGGCAGATATTCTCAAAGATAGTGCGATAGGTTGGGGTGGTCAGGATGCCAGTGAGCATGCCAGCGGCGCCTATACTGGTGAGGTGTCGGTCGCGATGCTTGCCGAGTTCGGCTGTGCCTGGGCGATTGTGGGTCATTCCGAGCGTCGTGCCTATCATGGCGAAAGTAGCGATGTGGTTGCGCGCAAGGCAGCTGCGGCCATTGCAGGCGGTATCACGCCTGTGGTATGCGTGGGTGAAACACAGGCCGAACGCGAGGCGGGCAATACGCTACAGGTCATCAGCAGTCAGCTTGAGCCGGTATTGGCGCTGGGTGCCGACGCGGTCGCAAAAATGGTTCTTGCGTACGAGCCGGTATGGGCGATTGGTACGGGGCTCACTGCCTCGCCGGAGCAGGCGCAGGAAGTCCACGCGCATATTCGCGGCCTGCTTGTACAGGCGGGTGCGCCTGAGCAGCGCATCCTGTATGGCGGTAGTGTGAAGGCTGCAAATGCTGCAAGCCTGTTTGCCAAAGAAGATATTGACGGTGCGCTGGTGGGGGGCGCCTCGCTGGTTGCAACAGATTTTCAGGGAATTGCCAGCGCCTAGGCGCGTGAGCATTTTCCTTATACGGAATTTTTTTGGAGTAATACTTAAATGCCATCATTTATATACCCTTTACTGGCCGTTGTGCAGGTCTTGTCTGCATTGACGGTTATCGGCCTTGTGCTGTTACAGCAAGGCAAGGGCGCTGATATGGGTTCATCTTTTGGTGGCGGTTCTGCCGGAAGTCTGTTTGGCGCTACTGGTGCGGCAAACTTTTTTTCGCGTGCGACAAAATGGGTGTCTATTCTGTTTTTTGCCTGCACACTGGGCCTTGCCTATATTGGTAACAACACGGGTCGCACTTCAGGTCCGGCCACTGGTGGTGGTGTCATGCAGGGCTATGAGGCGCCGGCTCCCGCTACCACCCCGGCGCCAGCCGCGCAGCCGCAAGCTGATTTGCCTGTAGCGCCAGCGCCCGCTGAAACGCCGGCGGCTCCGTCAGCTTCCGGGGCGCCCACTGCGCCTTCAGCGACACCTGCTGCACCAGCGACGCAAGAGCAGTCTGGCGCAACGCCGGCGGCACCTGCGACCGAGAGCAAGCCTGCTGTTGAAAATACAACACCTGCTGCACCAGAATCGCAGCAAGGTGCTAATACTGATACAAAACAGTAAGTGCTTTCGATTAAATAGTGTTATACTCCTCTGTCTTTACAGATGCTCACGTGGTGGAATTGGTAGACACGCTATCTTGAGGGGGTAGTGGCGAGAGCTGTGCGAGTTCGAGTCTCGCCGTGAGCACCAACTGTTAAATCTGATCTGTATCTGATCAGTATTTCGTAGCCATCAAGCCTTTGCTTTCATAGAGCAAAGGCTTTTTTGCATGATTGCCTGATTCGCGGCTCTACGCCATAAACGGGGGATGGGCATTCACCAAACTCTGTTAATCACTCCATTCCAACCGCATTGTGCCAGTACTCGCAAGCGGTAATTCTCAAAATTCCTAAACCCAAACGCACGACGGGCTCTACGCCATAAACGGGGGATGGGTACTCGCCAAACCTGATTCATTTCATCAGTCCAGCCGCATTGAGCCAGGGCTTGCAGTGGCCAGGCTGCGCATGCGTGTAGTCTGCGTGCTTGTATGGGTTTAATTGTGCTGGTATTGCGTCGAATCAATTCGGCTGTTTGGCTCCTATATGGTGTTATGAGCGAAGATGGTATAGTTATAAGTCGTAGTCGATTTCACCAACCTTAAGGAGTACATAATGGCTTTTAAGTTAAAACTGAAACACGTGTTGGCTGCAGCGGCATTGTCGGCAGCTTCTTTGCCCGTTATGGCTGCTGAATGCTCAATTGACGTTGAGGCAAATGACGCCATGCAATTTAATACTAAAGAAATCGCTATCAGTAAATCGTGCAAGGAGTTCACGATTAATCTGAAGCATACCGGCCAGTTGCCGAAAGCCGCAATGGGTCACAATCTTGTGATTGCTAAATCTGCCGATATGCAGGGCGTGGAGACGGATGGTATCGCTGCGGGTGCCGATAAAAATTATGTCAAAGATGGCGACGAGCGTGTGATTGCCCATACCAAGCTGATTGGTGGTGGTGAGTCAGACTCGGTCAAGGTGCCGGTTGATAAGCTGACTGGAGACGACGTATTCTTCTGCTCATTCCCTGGGCATGGCTCCATGATGAAAGGCGTCGTCAAACTCGTCGATTAATCGTATTAGAGTGGGTATGTCTGGCGTGATGCTGGCACATGCTTGATTTTTGCTTAAAAGCCTCCCGAAAAAAGGGAGGCTTTTTTGTGGTACGCCCAGCATGGGCGTACTCCTGCGGGTGCGAGTCCCGCCGCGAGTTGGTCACAACGAGCGAAGTGAAGCGCAACTGCGTGAGGGTGACCGAGCGTGGGAAGGAAGCGTGAAGCGTAAATCGCGAGCCGATGGACAAGAACTGCATAGAAGGCGCTGCCAAGCAGGGCGAGCGGGCCATAAACCGCAAAGCTCTCGTGACCAAGGCGAAGTGGCGTAGATGCAGCGGTTGTGCGATGAAGGAGTGCGTTCTTATCTGGGGAAGCCTCGCCTTGATCCTGAAAGGGTAACGGTGTCGAACCGGAGCGAGGACTCAGCAGAGGTCATAGTAGTCGTGGTAGCCGAATCGGGGAGGTTCGGAGTCGAAGCGACGAAGGACCGAACGAGAAGGAGTATTACTCGACATGTCGATACAACTTGTAGTGCCTCAGATGACTGCCCCAGCGGAGCGGACGGGTGTAGTTGGCGGTGAAGCCGCCGGTGATCCTGTCAGCGAGGAAACAAGGAGTCCGCGATATGGCAATGAGGATACGGGGTCAGCGCTGCTGCAAGCGGCGCTGACAAGAGAGAACCTGCAAGCCGCGTTCAAGCGGGTGCGAGCCAATAAAGGAGCAGCCGGGGTGGATGGTCTGGACATTGATCAGACTGCCCACCACCTGGTGAGCGCCTGGCCTGCCATCCGGGAGGCGTTGCTGACAGGTAAGTACCGGCCCAGCCCGGTACGACGGGTAATGATACCCAAGCCTGACGGTAGCCAGCGCGAGCTGGGTATTCCGACGGTAACGGATCGCCTGATCCAGCAAGCACTACTGCAAGTGCTGCAACCCATCCTTGACCCCACCTTCAGCGAACACAGCTACGGCTTCAGACCGGGCAGGCGGGCGCATGATGCGGTGCTTGCCGCTCAGTCGTATGTGCAGTCCGGCCGCCGTATCGTGGTGGACGTGGATCTGGAGAAGTTCTTCGACCGGGTCAACCACGACATCCTGATTAATCGCTTACAGAAACGCATTGCTGATGCCGGCGTGATCCGGCTGATCCGTGCGTATCTGAATAGCGGCATTATGGATAGCGGTGTGGTGATCGAGCGGCACGAGGGCACGCCGCAAGGCGGACCGCTCTCGCCGTTGCTGGCCAACGTGATGCTCGATGAGGTGGACAAGGAGCTGGAACGCAGGGGTCATTGCTTCGTTCGCTACGCTGACGATTGCAACGTCTACGTTCGCAGTCGCCGTGCCGGTGAACGGGTAATGAACCTGCTGCGACAGTTATACGCTAGACTACGCCTGAAGGTCAATGAAACCAAAAGCGCGGTTGCCAGTGTATTTACGGGTCGCAAATTCCTGGGTTACAGCTTCTGGATGGCCCCCAAGGGCGTGGTCAAGCGCCGAGTGGCGACCAAGGCCGTGATGGCGTTCAAGCAACGCGTGCGACAATTGACGCGCCGCTTGGGCGGACGCAGTATGCAGGATGTGGTGGACAGGTTGCGTGCCTACATGCTGGGTTGGAAGGGCTACTTCCGGCTGGCGCAATCCCAAAAACTCTGGCAAACACTGGAGGAATGGATACGTCACCGGTTACGGGCAATCCAGCTCAAACAGTGGAAACGCGGTAAAACGATGTTCCGTGAGCTACGCACTCTAGGTGCTAGTGTGACAGTAGCACACCGCGTGGCGGCCAACAGCCGTCGCTGGTGGCGCAACAGTGGCAAGCTGCTCAATAGTGTGCTGACGATCGCGTGGTTCGATAACCTGGGTCTGCCTCGTCTCTCATGACCTCAACTTCTCGAACCGCCCGGTGCGGACCCGCATGCCGGGTGGTGTGGCAGGGGTGCAGTCTGATGACTGCCCCCTATGCCGATTCGTGTCTTGTTCGTTCGAGTGAGTGTGCTCGGGTGCGGGTGGGCGTATGGGAGGGGGGGCGTCAATCCATTATGGTGCAGGATCCGCGCATATGATTCAGTGGCGTACGCTTGTATCTCATGGCTGGTATGTGGCGTCGTTGCGACCGGTAAGGTGGATGGACTCGAATCTTGCGCGGCCACCGCTCTTGAGCGCGCTCAAAATCCCCAACAATGGCGCACATACAACACAATGTATTAATTTTACAACGATACATCGATTGGATCTGTTAATCTGTGTGTGACTGTTGAGTTTTTGCTACGCGATTGCTTAATCGTCACTCGATGGAAACTCGGTAAGGCTGTAGGTGTCTGATTTTCCTGAGATTAGCCAAGTTAAAGTAATTTCTAGCTTAGGCGCGACTTTCTTTTGATTTTCCAGTCGTTGTTTACCGTTTAATTTGTGGTTTTGTTGCATGCAACCTACAAAAAAGCAAAAAAAACGGTTCTTGATGCAGATCAAGGTAGCCAGAAGGGCCAAAATTTGGTGCAATAACTACAACTTCCCTTCGCGGAGTTTTATAGAGCGGTAGAACATAACGTCTTGATCGCTGCTCTGATCACTCAAAATCTACGGAGATTTAACAAATGAAAAAGACTTTGCTTGCTGCAGCTCTGGTAACCGGCTTCGCTGGTGTGGCTCACGCAGAAACTTCTGTAACGCTGTACGGTCTGGTTGACGCTGGTATTGGGTACTCTCAAACCAAAGTTACTCAGGGTGATGCTTTCACAAAAACACGCGATATCGGTCTGATCAACGGCGTTAAAAACGGCAACCGTTGGGGCCTGAAAGGTACTGAAGATCTGGGTAACGGTACTAGCGCCATTTTCCAACTGGAAAGCGGCTTTGACCTGGGTAACGGTCGTTCTTCACAAGGTGGCCGTCTGTTCGGTCGTAAAGCTATCGTTGGTTTGACTGGTGAAAGCTGGGGTACATTGACTCTGGGTCGTCAGTACAACGTTGCTGATGATTTCATCTCTCCAATCGATCCATTTGGTACAGGTTTCGGTCAAGCTGGTGTAACTGACGGTGCTTTCGGTGATTCTCCATCTGCTCGTATGGACAACTCCATCAAGTACATGACGCCTGATTTCGCAGGCTTCAAAGCTGCTATCGGTTATGCTGGTAAAAACACCAAAACGACGTCCGAAGATTTCTTTGGTAACGAAGGTGAAACACGTGATACATCCAACTGGATCACTGCTGGCTTGGCATACAACAACGGCCCGATCGCTGTAGCTGCTTCATATGATCGTTTCCGTTCAAATGCTCGCGGTATTGATGAAGATACAGGTCTTGCTTGGGAGACAAAAGGTACGACACACATGTGGAACCTGTTTGGTTCTTACGACTTCGAAGTTGTTAAACTACACTTGGGCTACGGTCAGATCCGTGGTTCTGTAGCTAATGATGTTGTTTCTGAAGCAGGTGTTGGTAGTGTTGGTCTGAACAGCGCGCTGGCTGACTTCGCAGTTCGTAGTGATGGCCTGAACTACACACAAACTAACGGTTACCGTCAACAGTCTTGGATGGCTGGTCTGAGTGCTCCTGTTGGTGACGACGGTAAAGTACTGTTCTCTTACCAAGGCAACACTTCTAAAAACACTGGCGAAGCATTTGATGGTGTGAAAGGTAAACTGCACCTGTTCAGCCTGGGTTATGTACACAACCTGTCTAAACGTACCAGCCTGTATGCTATCGCATCTTACGGTACTGGAAAACTGAAGTTTGACAACCAAGAAAACGTTAAACTGAAATCAACTCTGGTTGGTGTAGGTATGCAACACCGTTTCTAATGAAATGCATCGCTTGGCGATGTTTTCATAGAGCAGAAAAAACCACCCTTCGGGGTGGTTTTTTTTGGCCTGCGTTGTGAACTGGTATGGAAAAGTTGGACGCAAATGCGGTCCCGCGATGGCCGCGCCGGTTCGCGAGCCGGGCAGGGCGAGCTGGGTGTTCAAATGCGTTGCGTCTCCTTGTGCTTGATGATTTCTCTATGGAGATGACAATTGGCCATGCTGGCTTGAGGGTAGGGGAGGCTCTCGAAGGGGGGGGCATCGGACATCAGAAATCGGCGTACGTTCTACCTTTGTTCTCGTGTCTTTTGGCTTTAGGTATCCACTAATTTTAGTTGAAAGATCAATCTGTTAAGCTGCAATTCAGTTGCCCGGAAAACTGTTGTATCAAGGAGCCTCAAAGCACTTAATTATCTGTTTTTTACCGGATGAATCCGCACGCTGATGTTTGTGAAATGATACAATCTAAAAGTTTATAAATTTTCATTTCAATCTTTGTGGCGGCGTATTATGTCTATCGCTGAATACTTCCCGGTCCTTCTTTTTATTGTGGTTGCGGCCATTATTGGCGTTGCGCTGCTGGCAATGGGATCGTTCCTGGGGCCGCGTCAGCCCGGTACCGAAAAAGACTCACCTTACGAGTGTGGTTTCGAGGCTTTCGAAGACGCACGTATGCGCTTTGATGTCCGTTATTATCTGGTGGCCATTCTGTTTATTCTGTTCGATCTGGAAATCGCCTTTCTGTTTCCATGGGCCATTGCCAATGGACAGATCGGTCTGGTCGGATTCTGGACGGTCATCGTCTTCCTGACAGTGCTCACTGTCGGGTTTATTTATGAATGGAAAAAGGGTGCACTGGACTGGGATTAATCGTTCCCGGGAGTGTATGTCACTATGTCTTCTGAACAAAACGTATTGAACAAGCAGGGCTTTCTGGTTACCTCAACCGATGCCGTGCTCAATTGGGTGAAAACCGGCTCTATGTGGCCCGTCACCTTCGGTCTGGCCTGTTGTGCTGTCGAAATGATGCATGCGGGTGCGGCACGCTACGACCTGGATCAATTTGGTATTATTTTCCGGCCCAGTCCGCGGCAGTCAGATGTCATGATTGTTGCCGGCACGCTGTGCAACAAAATGGCGCCGCCGCTGCGCAAGGTCTATGACCAGATGGCAGAGCCGCGCTGGGTTGTCTCCATGGGCTCCTGTGCTAACGGTGGTGGGTATTACCACTATTCGTATTCAGTTGTGCGTGGTTGTGATCGCATTGTCCCGGTTGATATTTACGTGCCGGGCTGTCCGCCCACGGCAGAGGCCCTGGTATATGGCCTGCTGCAGTTGCAGAACAAGATTCGTCGTACCAATACCATCGCACGCGAAGCGTAACCGGCCGACGGCCGCACCTCTTATTGTAAAAGCGTCAATGTTATGACCCGTTTAGAAACCTTGGAACAAGCCCTGCGCGCACAGTTCGGCGAACTAGAGTCGTTCTCCGTCACCAGCGCTCATGGTGAGCTTAACCTGGAAATTCCAGCCGAAAAATGGATAGAAACCTGTCGGTTTCTGCGTGATGACGCCGCGTTCCGCTTTGAGTCCTGTATCGACTTGTGCGGAGTGGACTATTTAACTTACGGTCAGCCCGGCGCTCACGCCGCGCGTACGTTTCCTTCCCGTTTTGCCGTTGCGGTGCAGCTGCTGTCGCTCACACATAACTGGCGCCTGCGGGTACGTGCCTGGGTGCCGAATGATGATTTTCCGGTAGTGCCTACGCTGGTCGATATCTGGCCTGCCGTTAACTGGTTCGAGCGCGAAGCATTCGACCTTTACGGCATTGTCTTTGAGGGTCACCCCGATCTGCGTCGTATCCTGACCGACTATGGCTTCATCGGCCATCCGTTCCGCAAGGATTTTCCACTGTCCGGATATGTGGAAATGCGTTACGACGAGGCTTCTCAGCGCGTGATTTATCAGCCCGTAACCATCGAGCCGCGCGAAATTACCCCACGCGTGATCCGCGAGGAAGGCTACGGAGTAGGACGTTAACATGTCAGAAATCAAGAACTACACCCTTAACTTCGGTCCCCAGCACCCGGCTGCGCACGGTGTGCTGCGCCTAATCCTGGAGTTAAGCGGCGAGGTCATTCAGCGTGCCGATCCGCATATCGGCCTGCTGCATCGCGCCACCGAAAAACTGGCCGAGCATAAAACCTATCTTCAGGCACTGCCGTACATGGATCGTCTCGATTACGTTTCCATGATGTGTAACGAACATGCCTACGTAATGGCGATCGAGAAGCTGCTGGGTATTGAGGTGCCGTTGCGCGCTCAGTACATTCGCGTGATGTTCGATGAAATTACCCGTTTGCTGAACCACCTCATGAGTGTTGGTACGCACGGGCTCGACGTGGGCGCCATGGCCGCCATGCTGTATGCCTTCCGTGAGCGTGAAGATCTGATGGATTGCTACGAAGCTGTCTCGGGTGCACGTATGCATGCTGCCTACTACCGTCCGGGTGGTGTGTATCGCGATCTGCCCGATAGCATGCCGCAGCACAAGATGGATTCCAAATATCGCAGCAAGCGCGAGATCAAGCAGTTTAATGAAACCCGCGAAGGTTCACTGCTCGATTTCATTGAAGCGTTTACAGAAAGATTTCCCAAATGTGTCGATGAGTATGAAACATTACTCACGGATAATCGCATCTGGAAACAGCGTCTGGTCGGCATCGGCGTCGTGGATCCTGATCGTGCCATGGCGCTGGGCTTTACCGGTCCGATGCTGCGTGGTTCTGGCGTAAGTTGGGATTTGCGTCGTACGCAGCCCTATGAAGTGTACGATCGCCTGGAATTTGATATTCCGATAGGTACCAATGGCGACTGCTATGATCGCTATCTGGTTCGTGTTGCCGAGATGCGGGAAAGTAACCGTATTATTTCGCAATGCGTACACTGGCTGCGTAATAATCCCGGCCCGGTTATCAATGATAACCACAAGATTACTCCGCCGAAGCGGAACAGCATGAAGTCCAATATGGAAGAGCTGATCCACCACTTCAAACTCTTTACCGAAGGTTTTCCGGTTCCAGAAGGCGAAGTATATTCCGCAGTGGAACACCCCAAGGGGGAGTTTGGTATTTACCTGGTGTCTGACGGCGCGAACAAGCCGTATCGCCTGAAGATCCGTCCACCGGGTTTTGTACATCTGCAATCACTGGACGAAATGTCCCGCGGCCACATGCTGGCCGATGCTGTCACGATCATCGGTACTCAGGATATCGTGTTTGGTGAAATTGACCGCTGATCGCAGCGGATTACTGGATTAAAAAATGTTGCTTTCTCAACAGGCGTATACAAGGATAGACAAAGAGCTGGCCAAATATCCGGCCGATCAGCGTCAGTCCGCCATTATGTCGGCCCTGCGCATTGCGCAGGTGGAAAAAGGCTGGGTATCGGCAGAAGTGATTGCCGATGTGGCACGCTATATCGGCGTCGAGCCGATTGCGGTCCAGGAAGTGGCCACCTTTTACAACATGTTCAACAACAAGCCTGTAGGCAAGTTCAAGATCAGCGTCTGCACCAATCTGCCCTGTGCCTTGCGTGACGGTGAGAAAACCGCCGACTATCTGAAGCAGAAACTGGGTATCGAACTGGGCGAAACCACCAGCGATGGCCTGTTTACCCTGCAGGAAGGGGAGTGCATGGGTGCTTGCGGAGATTCGCCGGTTCTTATTGTGAACAACCACCATATGTGTGTACGTATGTCGACCGAAAAAATCGATGCCATGCTGGCAGAGCTTGCCCAACAGGGAGATGCCGCATGAGTGTGATTCTGAGCAAGTATTCACAGGGGCTCAATGCCAACCCTGCTGGCGACCTGAATGGTTCCATGGCTTTGCACGGGCGGCATATTCAGCCGCAGATCATGGCCGATCTTAACGGCGAGAACTGGCGTCTTGAAGATTATGTCAAGCGTGGCGGTTACGAAGCACTGCGCAAGATCCTCACCACCGGTATGACCCAGGAAGACGTTATTGCCGAAGTCAAGGCGTCAGGGCTGCGTGGACGGGGCGGTGCCGGGTTTCCTACCGGTCTGAAGTGGAGCTTCATGCCCCGCAATTTCCCCGGACAGAAATATCTGGTCTGCAATTCCGACGAGGGAGAACCAGGCACGTTCAAGGATCGCGATATTTTGCGTTCCAATCCGCATATTGTGATTGAAGGCATGGCCATTGCTGCGTATGCCATGGGCATCACGGTAGGCTACAACTATATCCACGGCGAGATTTTCGAAGTGTACGAGCGCTTTGAAGAGGCGCTGGAAGAAGCGCGTGCTGCGGGCTTGCTGGGCGACAGGATCCTGGGTTCTGAGTTCTCATTCCAGTTGCACGCCCACCATGGTTACGGTGCGTATATCTGCGGTGAGGAAACGGCGCTGCTGGAGTCGCTTGAAGGCAAAAAAGGGCAGCCACGCTTTAAGCCGCCATTCCCGGCCAGTTTTGGTCTTTACGGCAAACCTACTACCATTAACAATACCGAAACGTTTGCGGCTGTTCCATGGATCATCCGCAACGGTGGCCAGCAGTATCTGGAAATTGGTCTGCCCAACAATGGTGGAACCAAACTGTTTTCCATTACCGGCGACGTTGAACGTCCGGGCAATTACGAAATACCGCTAGGCACGCCGTTTTCTAAACTGCTGGAACTGGCGGGTGGGATGCGTGATGGCCGCAAGCTCAAAGCCGTGATTCCTGGTGGTTCCAGTGCGCCTGTGCTGCCCGGCGAGATTATGATGAATCTCACTATGGACTATGATGCCATCTCCAAGGCTGGTTCAATGCTGGGTTCCGGCGCGGTCATTGTCATGGATGAAACGCGCTGCATGGTTAAATCCCTGCTGCGCCTGTCGTATTTCTATTTTGAAGAAAGTTGCGGCCAGTGTACGCCTTGCCGGGAAGGTACCGGCTGGCTGTATCGCATGGTCAACCGCATTGAACACGGGCAGGGTCGCCAGGAAGACCTGGATCTGCTCGATACCATTGCCGGCAATATCATGGGCCGCACCATCTGTGCGCTGGGTGACGCGGCGGCAATGCCTGTTCGCGGGTTTTTGAAGCATTATCGCGATGAATTCGCATACCACATTGAGCATAAGCAATGTGTGGTTCCTCAATATCTGTAGGTCAAAGCATGGTTGAACTTACCATAGACGGAAAACCCGTATCAGTGCCCGAAGGCAGCATGGTTATGCATGCCGCCAGCGAACTGGGTCTGTACGTTCCGCATTTCTGTTATCACAAGAAGCTGTCCATTGCGGCCAACTGTCGTATGTGTCTGGTAGAAGTCGAAAAGGCGCCCAAGGCGCTGCCGGCATGTGCCACACCGGTGACGCAGGGCATGGTGGTGCACACCTGCTCAGCCAAGGCGGTTGCTGCGCAAAAAAGTGTGATGGAGTTTCTGCTGATCAACCACCCGCTGGATTGTCCTATCTGTGATCAGGGCGGCGAGTGTCAGTTGCAGGATCTGGCCGTGGGCTACGGCAATGACGAATCACGTTACCGTGAAGAAAAACGGGTGGTTTTCCATAAGGATGTCGGCCCGTTGGTGTCTGCAGAAGAAATGAGTCGCTGCATTCACTGTACCCGCTGTGTCCGTTTCGGCCAGGAAGTGGCCGGTGTCATGGAACTGGGCATGCTCAATCGCGGTGAACATTCTGAAATTCAGACGTTTGTGGGCAATGCCATTGAATCTGAATTGTCCGGCAATATGATTGATTTGT
The DNA here is from genome assembly GCF_000521505.1 of Advenella mimigardefordensis DPN7. Taxonomy (GTDB): domain Bacteria; phylum Pseudomonadota; class Gammaproteobacteria; order Burkholderiales; family Burkholderiaceae_B; genus Advenella; species Advenella mimigardefordensis. Next base: position 2,801,765 of record NZ_CP003915.1, on the reverse strand, counting down.
GCCCTGTTGGTGCACTTACTTCCAAACCGTTCCGCTATACCGCGCGTACCTGGGAGCTGGCGCGTCGCCGCTCAATCAGCGCACACGATAGCGTAGGTTCCAATCTGGTGGTACAGGTCAAGGGCGATCAGGTGAAACGGGTCGTGCCGTTCGAGAACGAAGAGATTAATGAATGCTGGATCAGCGACAAGGATCGCTGGTCCTATGAAGGCCTTAACGTTGCCGACCGTCTGCAAACGCCCATGATCAAGGGCGATGACGGCGTATGGCGCGAGGCTTCCTGGAATGACGCACTCACAGCCGCCGCACAGGTGCTGGAGCGCATTAACCAAACGCATGGTGACGGCCAGATCGGTGCACTTGCTACGGAATACTCTACCGTCGAAGAGCTGGCCTTGCTGGCTCGCCTGACGCGTGGCCTGGGTTCGCAGCACATCGATTTCCGCTTGCGCCAGACCGATGCCGGTTTTGAGCAGTCACTGCAGGGTTTGCCCTGGCTGGGCATGCCCATTGCCGAACTGAATACCCTGGACCGGGTGCTGGTGATTGGTTCAGTGCTGCGCAAGGATCATCCGCTGTTCGCGCAGCGCCTGCGTCAGGCAGCCAAACACGGCACCCAGATCGTTATTATTGATACAACCGGCGACGATCCGCTGATCCCCACTGCAAAACGGATAACTGTTGCACCGGATCAGTTACCGGCTTTTGTGGCTCAGGTGGCAGCAGCAGGCAAGTCTGCAGAGCAGGCAGTACCGGCACCGGGCAAACAGGATCTGACGGCTGCTGATGTCGCAGCCATTCTGGCTGGCGGCAGCAAGAGCGCAGTGTTCCTGGGTAATATGGCTGTCGCGTCGCCACACGCGTCGCAACTGGCTGTTCAGGCTCAGACCATTGCACAGCAGGTTAATGGCACACTGGGTTTCCTGACAGCGGGCGCCAATACGGTAGGTGGCTATCTTGCCGGTGCCGTGGCGACGGAAGACGGTATGAACGTGGCCAAAATGATGAACAATCCGCTCAAGGCGTATCTGGTTCTGCACGCCGAGCCGGCGCTGGACATGGATGATGGCGACAAGGCAGAAAAAATGCTGGCCGGTGCCTTCTCCATTGCACTTACTTCATATAAATCAGCAGCAGAGAGCTGGGCACGCATCATGCTGCCGGTTGCGCCGTTTACTGAAACCTCCGGCACGTTTGTGAATGCCGAAGGCCGTGCGCAAAGCTTCAAGGGCGTGGTTGCCGGTCTGGGACAAAGTCGTCCGGCCTGGAAAGTGCTCCGCGTCCTGGGCAATATTCTGAAGCTGACAGACTTTGAAGACGAGACATCCGAATCCGTACGCGACAGCGTGCTGCTCAACGGCTTTGCCGCCAAGCTCTCCAACAAGGTCACAGCGGTAGCCGGCGCAGCGACAGCAGCACCGGTAGCCGATGGTGCCCTGCAGCGTGTGGCCGATCTGCCGATCTATCGTACCGACGCCATTGTGCGTCGTGCCGAATCACTGCAGCAGGCGCCCGCCAGCGCCGCACCGGTAGCCCGCCTGAACGCAGCAACGCTTGCGCGCCTGGGCGTTCAAAGCGGCGATACCGTAAAGGTGCGTGGCAGCAACGGTAACGATATACAAATCCAGGCTAAGCAGGATGATCGCCTGGCAGACAATACAGTTCGCATCGCCCAGGGCTTTGCACAAACTGCCGCACTTGGCAGTGCTTTCGGTAATGTATTCGTGGAGAAACTTTGATGGATATCTGGTCCTGGTTTACCGACGGCGTCAAGGCAGTGAATGTCTGGGGAACCGATCTGCTCGGCCCGGTGGCATGGCTCGTCATCTGGACGCTGGTCATGATTGTGGTCATCGCACTGCCCATCATTATCTGCGTGGCTTTCCTTACCCTTTGGGAACGTCGCATGATTGGATACATGCACGTACGTCGCGGTCCCAATCGCGTTGGCCCTGGTGGTATGTTGCAGCCGTTTGCCGACGTGCTCAAGCTGCTCACCAAAGAGGTCATCGTACCGGCGCAGGCCAACAAGGTGCTGTATTTTATCGCACCGGTACTTACGCTGATTCCGGCGCTGGCCGCCTGGGCAGTGGTGCCTTTCGGTCCTGAAGTCGTGCTGGCCAATGTCAACGCCGGCCTGCTGTATGTGATGGCCATTACCTCTATTGGTGTATACGGCGTGATCATCGCCGGCTGGGCATCCAACTCCAAGTATGCCTTCCTGGGGGCGATGCGTGCTTCGGCACAAATGGTATCGTATGAGCTGGCAATGGGCTTTGTGCTGGTAACCGTGTTGCTGGTATCAGGTACGCTGAACATGAACGGCATCGTACAGGGCCAGACTCAAGGCTGGTTTGCCTCACATGGTGTGAACTTCATGTCCTGGAACTGGCTGCCCTTGCTGCCGCTATTCGTGATCTATGTGATTTCAGCCGTTGCTGAAACCAACCGCCACCCGTTCGACGTGGTTGAGGGGGAGTCCGAGATTGTTGCCGGTCACATGGTTGAATATTCAGGTATGGGTTTCGCACTGTTCTTCCTGGCCGAATACGCCAACATGATTCTGCTGTCTGCCATCGCTTCGGTGATGTTCCTGGGCGGCTGGTCGTCACCTCTGGATTTCGCGCCGTTTACCTGGGTCCCTGGCTGGTTGTGGCTGGGTCTGAAAGCATTTTTCGTGGTGTCACTGTTTATCTGGTTCCGCGCTTCCTTTCCCCGCTATCGCTATGACCAAATCATGCGTCTGGGCTGGAAGGTATTCATTCCGCTTACCGGGATCTGGTTACTGGTTGTCGCGATCTGGATGCAGACGCCTTTTAATATCTGGAAATAGGCTGACAGAGACATGAGTGCAATTAAAGATTTTTTTGGCAGCCTGCTACTGACTGAATTGCTGAAAGGCATGAGTCTGACGGGCAAGTATTTCTTCAAGCGCAAGATTACGCTGCAGTACCCTTACGAGAAAACGCCGGCTTCACCGCGCTTCCGTGGCCTGCATGCCTTGCGTCGCTATCCCAATGGGGAAGAGCGCTGCATTGCCTGTAAGTTATGCGAAGCAGTGTGTCCTGCCCTGGCCATTACCATCGAATCAGAAGAGCGTGATGACGGCACTCGTCGTACCTCGCGCTATGACATCGATCTGACCAAGTGCATTTTCTGCGGCTTTTGCGAAGAGAGCTGCCCGGTTGATTCCATCGTTGAGACGCATATTCATGAGTACCACGGTGAGAAGCGGGGCGATTTGTATTTCACCAAGGATATGCTGCTCGCTGTAGGAGATAAGTATGAATCCGAGATCGCTGCGCGTCGCGAAGCTGATGCCCGTTACCGATAAAGGCAAATGAGAAGATAACCATGTTTACAACTGTTCTCTTTTATATTCTGGCCGTTATCCTGATCATTGCAGGTGCGCGGGTCATTACGGCGACCAGCCCGGTAACGGCGGTGCTGCACCTGATTCTGACCTTCTTTACAGCTTCCATGCTGTGGATGCTGCTGGGTGCGGAATTTCTGGCGCTGCTGCTGGTTCTGGTTTATGTGGGCGCCGTGATGGTGCTGTTCCTGTTTGTTGTGATGATGATCGACATTACGCCGGCCAATCTGCGGTCCGGTTTCAAAACCTATCTGCCGCTGGGCCTGGTTGTGGGTGGCGTCATGGTTCTGGAAATTGCCTTTGTACTGGGCAATATGTACCTGGGTTCCGGTCCGTCCATCTCCATGCCTGCTGATTATGACAATACGCGTGAACTGGGTATTGCCCTGTATTCCCGCTACTCCTATGCCGTTCAGATTGGTGCGGTAACGCTGCTGGTAGGTATGATCGCCGCAATTGCGCTTACCTTGCGCGAGCGTCGTAATCGCAAGTACGTGACGTCCGATCAGCAGTTGCATGTGAAGGCATCTGATCGTCTGAAGATGGTTAATATTCCATCGCAGCGTGAAGTGCCCACGGCAGAAGACCAGGATGTGAAACCAGCAGGGGAAGGCAAATGACCATATCACTCGCTCATTATTTGATCCTTGGCGCGATTATGTTCGCCATGGGCGTATTTGGTATTTTTCTGAACCGGCGCAATCTGATCAGTCTGCTGATGTCGATCGAGCTGATGCTGCTGGCCGTTAATATCAATTTCGTGGCTTTCTCCAGCTGGATGCCGGGTGCCGATGGCATGCCTGATACAGCCGGACAGATATTCGTATTTTTCATCCTCACGGTGGCTGCTGCTGAAGCGGCTATCGGCCTGGCGATTCTTGTGATGCTGTTCCGTAAAATCAATTCAATCAATGTGGACGACATCGGTCGTTTGAAAGGGTAAGGATCCGGAATGAACAACTCCTTATCATCTTCACTGCTGCTGGTTATTGCGCTGGCTCCCTTGCTGGGTGCCATCGTGACCGGCCTGTTCGGGACCGGCTTCGTCGGTCGTACAGTCAGCCGTCGCGCCTCCCATATGATTACGATCATTCTGGTGGCCGTGTCGTTCTTTGGGTCAGCCTATGTGCTGTACCAGGTAGGCATTAACGGCGCACACTATAACGATACGGTGTACACCTGGAGTCTGATTGGCACCCGCGTGGCCGAGGTGGGCTTCCTGGTTGATGCGCTCACCGCGCTCATGATGGTGGTGGTCACTTCCGTTTCGCTGATGGTGCACATTTACACCATCGGCTATATGTCCGATGACCCGGGTTACCAGCGTTTCTTCTCGTATATCTCGCTGTTCACCTTTTCAATGCTGATGCTGGTCATGGCCAACAACATGCTGCAGCTGTTCTTCGGCTGGGAAGCGGTGGGTCTGGTTTCGTATCTGCTGATTGGTTTCTGGTATACGCGTCCCACAGCGATCTTCGCCAATATGAAGGCGTTCCTGATTAACCGTGTAGGTGACTTCGGTTTCGTACTGGGTATCGCACTGCTGTTTGCCTATACCGGCTCACTGAATTACAGCGATGTTTTTGCACAATCGGACAAACTGGCAGCGACTGCGTTTCCAGGGACCGACTGGCATCTGATTACGGTGGCATGTATCTGTCTGTTTATTGGTGCCATGGGTAAATCAGCCCAGGTGCCGCTGCATGCCTGGCTGCCCGATTCGATGGAAGGCCCGACGCCTATTTCTGCCCTGATTCACGCGGCAACCATGGTGACCGCAGGTATCTTCATGGTGGCACGTTTCTCACCGCTGTTCGAGCTGTCTCCCACCGCGCTTTCATTTGTGATTGTGATTGGTAGTATCGGCGCGCTGTTCCTGGGTATTCTGGGTATTATCCAGAACGACATCAAGCGCGTGGTTGCCTATTCAACGCTGTCGCAGCTGGGTTATATGACGGTGGCGCTGGGCGCATCGGCTTATCCGATCGCGATTTTCCACCTGATGACACACGCGTTCTTCAAGGCGCTGCTGTTCCTGGGTGCGGGTTCCGTGATTATCGGCATGCACCATGATCAGGACATCCGCAATATGGGTGGCTTGCGCAAATATATGCCTATCACCTGGATCACCTTTTTGATCGGTACGCTGTCATTGGTGGGTACGCCATTCTTTGCCGGCTTCTACTCCAAAGAACACATTATCGAAGCTGCCGGTGCAGCAACGGTGTGGGGCAGCGGCTTTGCCTACTGGGCAACACTGATTGGTGTGTTCGTGACATCACTGTACTCGTTCCGCGTGTATTTCCTGGTGTTCCATGGCAAACCGCGCTTCAGCACAGATGGCCATGCGCATCACGGTGACGCTCATCATAGCGACAGCCATGACGCGGCACATGGGACGGCACACGATACGCACGGCCATGATGATCATCATCACGGTGGCACGCCGCACGAGTCTCCATGGGTGGTGACCCTGCCTCTGCTATTGCTGGCGATTCCTTCGGTGATTGTCGGTGCCTGGGTGATCGATCCGCTGCTGTTCGGCGATTTCTTCAAGGGCGTGATTACGGTTTCCGAAGCGCACCCTGCGATGGAAGAGCTGGCGCATGAATTCCACGGCTGGTTCGCGTATGGTCTGCATGCCTTCACCACCGTACCTTTCTGGCTGATGATTGCCGGTCTGGTTGTGGCGTGGTACTGCTATCTGGTTAATCCGGCCTTGCCTGCACGTGTCTATCGCTCGCTGTCCGGCATCAACCGGGTTCTGGAAAACAAATACTATGTTGACTGGATCAACGAGAATATCTTTGCCCGTGGTGCCCGTGGTCTGGGTTCACTGTTCTGGAACGTGGGCGACAAGGGTGTGATCGATGGCGGTCTGGTCTCGGGTAGTACGCGTCTGGTCGGGCTGGTGGCTGCCATCAGCCGTCATCTGCAGTCTGGTTATATTTACCATTATGCATTTGCCATGATCGTTGGCGTGATTGCCTTCATTTCAATATTTGTGCTGGTACTTTAAGATGGGCGAAATGACTTCTACCTTACCCTGGCTGTCCCTGGCAATTTTTGTGCCGATCGTTGCCGGTATTCTGGTTCTGATCATGGGCAGCGACGAACGCGCCGATTTCACCCGTAAGCTGGCACTGTTCGGCTCCGTGATCAGTTTTCTGGTCACTTTGCCGGTGTATTTCGGTTTCGATGGTTCGACGGCACAAATGCAGTTTGTCGAAAAAACACCCTGGATCGAAGCCTTTTCCGCGACCTATCATCTGGGCGTAGACGGTATTTCGATGTGGCTGGTGTTGCTTACCGCTTTCATCACCGTCATCGTGGTGCTGGCTGGCTGGGAAGTGATCACCAAACGCGTTGCCCAGTATATGGCTGCGTTCCTGATCCTCTCGGGTCTGATGGTCGGGGTGTTTGCCGCGCTGGACGGTTTGCTGTTCTATATATTCTTCGAAGCTACGCTGATCCCGATGTACATTATTATCGGTGTGTGGGGTGGCCCGAACCGGGTGTATGCCGCGTTCAAGTTTTTCCTGTATACCCTGCTGGGCTCACTGCTGACACTGGTCGCTTTCATCTATCTGTACACGCAGACCGGGTCGTTTGATATTCTGGTGTGGCAGCAGGCCAAGCTGGGCTATACACCGCAAATGCTGATTTTCTTTGCATTGCTGGCAGCTTTCGCCGTCAAGGTGCCCATGTGGCCGGTCCATACCTGGTTGCCGGATGCTCACGTGGAAGCGCCTACAGGTGGTTCTATCGTGCTGGCCGCGATTATGCTTAAACTGGGTGCTTACGGCTTCCTGCGTTTTTCTCTGCCTATCGCACCGGACGCGTCTCATAGCATGGCCGGCCTGATGATTGCCTTGTCGCTGGTTGCCGTGATCTATATCGGCCTGGTGGCGATCGTTCAGGACGATATGAAAAAACTGGTGGCATACTCTTCGGTTGCCCACATGGGTTTCGTCACACTGGGCTTTTTCCTGTTCAATACGGCAGCGATGGAAGGTGCAGTGATTCAGATGATTTCTCACGGTTTCGTATCGGGCGCGATGTTCCTGTGTATCGGCGTGCTGTATGACCGTCTGCATACGCGTCGCATTGCCGACTATGGTGGCGTCATCAACACAATGCCCAAATTTGTGACCTTCTTTGTGTTGTTCTCAATGGCCAATAGCGGTCTGCCGGCAACCAGTGGTTTTGTTGGTGAATTCTATGTAATTCTGGGTGCTGTCGAGCATAACTTCTGGATTGGTCTGTTGACTGCAACCGCGCTGATCCTGGGTGCATCGTATTCACTGTGGATGGTCAAGCGCGTTGCCTATGGCGATGTTACCAACGAAGCGGTTAAACAGATGAAAGACGTGAATTGCCGCGAATATGCACTGTTGGCGATCCTGGCTATTTTCGTACTGGTAATGGGTATTTATCCGAAACTGTTTACCGATGTGATGCACGTGTCCGTTCAGCAATTGCTGGATCACGTGGCCGTTTCTAAATTGTAAGACTGAGTCATCATGGAAAATCAATTTAATTTTGCACTTGCAGCGCCTGAAATCATTCTGGTGATCATGGCCATGGGCATTCTGGTTTACGATGCATTCAGTCATGAGGCTACCCGCAAAACCACCTATGTTTTTTCTCTGTGCGCTCTGGTCATTATGACCGTCGTGTCACTGATGCAATGGAATAGCGGTATTGCCGGCACCACTTTTTACGGCATGTATGTGGCCGATCCGCTGTCACATTTCCTGAAAATCGCCTCTTACCTCGCAGTGCTGGTCACATTGATCTACAGCCGCCAGTATGTGGTGGATCGTGATATGTCCAAATCCGGCGAACTGTATCCGCTCACGCTGTGTGCGTTGCTGGGTCAGATGGTGATGATTTCTGCCAGCAGCATGCTGACCATCTATCTGGGTCTGGAGCTGATGTCTCTGGCCCTGTACACGATGGTTGCATTGCGTCGTGATTCACTGGTTGCGACCGAATCGGCCATGAAATACTTCGTGCTGGGTGCGCTGGCTTCCGGCTTCATGCTTTATGGTATTTCAATGGTGTATGGTGCAACGGGTCACGTGGATCTGGCCGGCGTTATCCAGGTTATTCGCAGTGGTCAGGCAGGTGAAATGACCCTGGTTCTGGGTACCGTGTTTGTAGTGGCCGGTCTGGCATTCAAACTGGGTGCCGTGCCATTTCATATGTGGATCCCGGACGTGTATCAGGGTGCGCCTACCGCCATTACGCTGACGATTGGTGCCGCACCGAAGCTGGCTGCACTGGCCATCACACTGCGTCTGTTGATCGAAGGCCTCAATGGAGTTGCCCTGAGCTGGCAGCCTATGCTGATCATTCTGGCCGTATTGTCGCTGGCCATTGGTAACCTGACGGCCATTATGCAGACAAACTTCAAGCGGATGTTGGCCTATTCAACCATTTCGCATGTTGGCTTTGTTCTGCTGGGACTGCTGTCGGGCGTTGCCGCCAACGGTACCGTCATGAGCGGCGCTTATGCTTCTTCGCTTTTTTATATCGTAACCTACGTGCTGACCACGCTGGCCAGCTTCGGTCTGGTGTTGCTGATGAGCCGCCAGGGTTTTGAATGTGAAAACATTGACGATCTCAAAGGCCTGAATCAGCGCAGCCCGATCATGGCTTTTGGCATGCTGTTGCTGATGTTCTCGCTGGCAGGTATTCCACCGCTGGTGGGCTTTCATGCCAAGCTGGTGGTGCTGCAGGCTGTGATTTCTGCCGGTCATGTGTGGCTTGCCATCTATGCGGTCCTGTGCTCATTGATTGGTGCGTTCTACTATCTTCGCGTAGTTAAGGTCGTGTACTTTGACGAACCGGTACAGGGTGTGCCTGCACCTGATACAGCCTGGTCATTCCGCAGTGGCGTGATGTCTGTCAATGGACTGCTTATCATTGTGCTTGGCATACTGCCCGGCAGCCTGATGACCCTGTGTGTGCAGGTGATTGACGCTTCGCTTAAATTCTGACGGACGGCTTTTCTATGTATCCTGCTGAGTCAATCTGGATTTTCATCGCACTGGCGTTTGCATTTGCTATTGTGCCATTCCTGACGGAGCGTGCATTTGTGTTTACGCCATGGCAGCAGGCGGGGGAACCCGTGCAAAGACCATTCTGGTTCTGCTTTCTGCGTGCGGTGGTGTCCTATGGTGTTATTGCAGCAGGATGCTGGCTGTTGAGTACCCAGTCTGGAAATCTGCCGTATATGTTCGGCGGTGTGGTTTTGCTGGGTGCTGCGCTGTATGCGCCTGGCGCCATGGTTACGCCTTATGTGTCGGTCAAGCATGTGAGCACCCGCTTGCTGGAAGTGTTGCTGGGTTACTTTATTGTGGGTGCCATTGGTTTTGCTATCGAAGCCAACTACGCTAATCCCGCCGTGAAAAACTGGGAGTTTTACGCGATTGCCGCATGTCTTTATGTGGTGTTGGCTTACCCTGGTTTCGTGTGGCGTCATTTGATGAAGCATCCTGCCCGACATCATAAATCGGCCTGATTATTAATCGGCCAGATTGGCACAGAAAAGACCGGCAGTGGCAACACGGGCCGGTTTTTTCATGCGCATGTCGACCAAGACAACCGTACCCGTTCAATTTTGTTGTCCGCGGTGCTTTTTGTCCTTCAAAGCCGAACCCCGTTTATTGTGCAATAAGCGTCCGGTACTGTCTTTCGGCAGTATAGAGGCTATCCAGTGTGTACTTGCCCAGCTGTTCGCATTTTTTATTCAGACACAGAAATAGCTCGGCAGTGGCCAGCGCGTCGGCCACGGCGTCGTGGCGTCGTTGATTGTGTATGTGAAACAGCTGCATCCAGTCATCCAGGGTCCTGTGGCTCAGCGCCTGTTCCCGATACAGTGCAGGCGCCAGATAGGCCAGATCTATCCAGGGGCGTTTGCGCAGATCAGTCTGTAGCCAGGTTTTCATGCTTTTCTCCAGCATGGTCTGGTCAAAGGCAACGTGAAAGGCCAGTAGCGGGTCGGGGCCGATGTACTCCAGAAACTGCATCAGGGCATCGGCCGGCTCGGTGCCGCTGCGCTGTTTCCCACCTGCAATACCGTGGATAAGAATATTGCTTTTACTGCTGACCTGTTCCTGTCGCAGCACGATATCAAAAGTGTCGTTCAGCATGATCCGGCCTTGCACAATGGCTACGGCACCAATCGCTATTAAGCGATCTTTCCTCAGATTAAGGCCGCTGGTTTCCACATCCAGAACGACGATTCGGCTGTCCCTTACGGTTTGCCTGCTGTTCGCTGCCGGCAAGGCGCGCCAGGCTTCAAACCTTTTCTGCAAGGAGGCCGCACGCGGGTGAGCAGGGGATTGGCGCAGAAAACGCGTCAGCGCATTGATCATCTTGTTAAAGGGCATACTTCACCGCGAGCATGCTTTGCAGCGACTTGGCCAGCCGAAAGGCTTCACGCAGGATACGATTGTCGAGTGCGTTCAGGGTCGCCGGGTTGATCTGATTGGTATACGGGGAATGGCTGGCTGCTGACTGATGATGCAATTGCATGCGTAATAACTGGATATACAGAAATGCTTCCGCGTAGGCATCAGCCTGTTCCTGGCGCAGGCCTGCAGCCGGTCCGGCTTGCTTCAGTCGCTGGACGGTGCTGGTGTGAGGGCTACCTGCCTGTAGCGCCAGTATCCGCGCTACGTCTACAAACAGGACGGCGGCCTGGGTTTTCAGGTCCAGGGTGTTGTCCTGGCTGGTGACAAAATCCCGGAATAGCCCCAGTGGCGGCTTGCGTGAGATGGCGTTTTGAGTGAGAAACCGCAGAAAAACAGGATGCTGCTGCACAATTTGATTGAGCCACCGGCGGAGAGCTGAAGCCAGTTCCATATTGCCGTCCAGCGCCCGGAAGTCAAAGAAGATCGTTGAATGCATGATGGCCATTGGATCCGGGCTGTTGACCCAGGCGCTGAAGCGATGACGCCACTCATCGGTACTCAGGCACCATTGCGGATTGGAAGCCATGATATTGCCTTTACATAGCGGAAAGCCGCAGGTATCCAGGGCCAGATTGACTTCATGTGCAAACGCCAGCAGCACTTCTCTTATCGCTTGTGTGTCCTGTGTGCCAGTGGTTTGAAAAATAATGCCGTTATCCTGGTCTGTATAAAGGGTTTGTTCCATGCGACCTTCAGAACCCAAAGCCAGCCAGCAATAGTCCACTTGTTTCACCTGAGGATGATGCTCACGGATCAGGCGTGACAACTGGCAGAGAGTGACGTCATTCAGTGCCGAAATAATCTGGGTGATCTGCTCAACCGCAATGCCCTGGGCCATCATATTGTCGCCCAGCTTGCGAATATCCTCGCTGCAGGCTGCCACATCCTGAACCGACTGTGCGGCCTGCAGCCGCAGGTTGATCTGTCGCAAACTGATGCGTTGCAAAGAGAACAAATCTTTTTCCGACACCATACCGCGCAATTTACCGGAGTCGCTGTCGGCGACCACGATATGTCTGAAACCGCGTCGGGCCATGATGAGCGCCGCCTCGGAGGCGGGTGCGCCCGGGGGCAGTGAAACAGGATCGGTCGTCATGTAGCGGGCAAAGGGCGCATCCAGATCGGCCTGCGGCAGCGCGACCCGGGTCAGCAAGTCCTGAAGCGTAAAAATGCCCACTACCTGTTCATTCTCGTCAACGGCAATGATGGAGCCGACCTGCTGTTCCTTCATATGCCGCAGCACGTGGCGCAGCGGCAGGCTGGCCGGGCAGGTAACAGGTTCCCTGCGAATCAGTTGTTGCAGAGGCATGGTGAGTGCCGGCTGTTCAGTACTGCTGCGGCTGTATTGCGCCTGGATAATCTGCTTGGAGTATTCCAGCAGCAAGGCAGTGCGCTGTTCGCAATAGTCGCGGAAAACCGGTGATTCGGCGCGCAGTTGCTGAAAGCCTGCCAGACTCAGTTCATAGACAAAGGTATCGGTGGCGGCAACGAACTGACTGCCGGGCGAGCGGCTGGCCAGGATGGCGCCCAGGGGAAAGCATTCGCCTTCATGCAGTTCAAAGGTGTCGCGATACTGACGGGCCGAGCTGGCCAGTTGCTCCGTTTGCACAATGCCCTGTTTGACGATATAGAACGTATCTGGCGGTGGTGCATTGGCGGGGATGATTGTCTCGCCCGTGGCAAAGTAATTGATGGTCAAGCGGCTCGCCAGTGCTTCCAGTACGTGCTGCTGCATGTTCTGAAAAGGTGGAAAGCGTTTCAGATGTTCAACGGTGGCCTGATTCAACTGCATGATGTCTCCCCGGCAGTGGATTGTCTTCTGTTGGGCAGTAGCCGATCCCTTCACGGTTAGGGTGTTTGCAGGCTTATTTTATACCTGCTTGTCACCTTAGAGATGAACCAGTATGTTGATCAGTCGACCAAATGGGTCTCTCACAAAAAAACGGCGTACGCCCCAGGGCTCGGACACCGGCCCATATTCTGGTGTGATGGCAGCCGCAGTGCAGCGTTGCAGGGCCTCGTCCAGATCATCTACTTCAATAGACAGATCAGGCACGGGTGTGCCGGCTCCCCCTTCGCTGGCGATGCTCAATTGGGTCTGCATGGTCTGGTTCGAACCATACGTGGCCAGCCAGCCATGGTCCATCAGCAAGTCCATGCCCAGGACGTCCTGATAAAACGCTTTGGCTGCAGCGATATTTTCAGTATGGATATTGGCAACAATACGTTTAACTTTCATGATGTGCGCCTTGTGTTTGCCTGCCATCACGTCGTACCGGGAACAGTGGCTGCCCGGACGGTCGCGGCTTCAGGACGTTTACTGTCGATGTCGCGATGCCTGTATGGCGTCTTTGCTGTCGAACCAGTTCAGAATGGCATCCAGTCCGGCGTTGTTGATGCGGAATGCCGCAGCCTGCTGCAATACCGGTTTGCCGCGATAGGCGACGGAGTAGCCAGCATGGCTGAGCATGGTCAGGTCGTTGGAGCCGTCCCCCACCGCGATACATTGTTCGGGTGTGGCGTTGAGCGACCGGGCAAGCGCCTGCAGATGCTCGGCTTTTTTCTGGCCATCGACGATGTCGCCTTCTACCTGCCCGGTCAGTTTGCCGTTATTGACCTGCAAGACGTTTGCGTGAGTACTGTCCAGTCCCAGACGCGCGCGCAGTTTTTCGGTGAAGAAGGTGAAGCCGCCGGACACCACCATCACGTGGACACCCGCGGCCTTCATGGCGCCGATGAGTTTCTCGGCACCCGCATTCAGTTGCAGGCGTTCATTGTAGACGCGTTGCAGATCTGCTTCGGCTACGCCTTTGAGCAGGGCGACGCGTCGCCGCAGGCTTTCGCTGAAATCGGTAATCTCACCGCGCATGGCCGCTTCCGTGATGGCAGAAACTTCCGCCTTTTTTCCTACCATATCGGCAATTTCATCAATACATTCAATATTGATCAGGGTTGAATCCATATCCATGGCCAGCACTTTCATGTCGGTCAATGGACGGATAACGTCAAGCGATGCCGCGTCAATGTGTTTTGCTTTTGCCCAGGTTTGCAATTCGGCCAGGGCGTCAACGTCTATGTCTTCCAGCCGCATGGCGCAGGCGTTCAGAGGGGTAATGCGATTGGCGCTGACCAGCGCAGCAGCCTGTTCAATCAGGTCATGGCGAATGCCGGGGGCTTGGAGGACGAGATGCATATGATGAAAAATCCGGATAAAGAATAGTCAGGCCGCCAGTGTTTTGAGCAGCAGGCGAATGGTATCAATGCGGCGACTGATGTCGGGCATTTTACTCAATTCAATGCGTAGTTTATCCGCCCCTGAAAAGCGGATGTGCTTTTGCTTTTGTACCAGCTCGATCATTTTGAGCGGGTCGGCAGTGGTCTTGGGACCGAATACCAGCAGCGCCTGTTCGTCGCTGATATCCACCTTGATAATACCCAATGCTTCAGCCAGAATGCGCAGGCGGTGTGTGGCAATCAGCATGCGTGCAGGGTCCGGCATTTTGCCAAAGCGATCGGTGAGCTCTTCCTGGATGGCCAGCAGATCATCTTCGGTCTTGGCATGGGCCAGTTGCTTGTACAGGGACAGGCGGGCATGAATGTCGGTGCAGTAGTCGGCTGGCAGCAGGGCAGAGGTGTGCAGTTTGACTTCACATACGGAATTGAACGGCGTTTCCAGATCAGGCTCTTCGCCGGCCTTGAGTGCCCGCACTGCCTCATTGAGCAGATCGGTGTACATCGTGAAGCCGATCTCGTTGATGTTACCCGATTGCGATTCGCCCAGCACCTCGCCGGTACCGCGGATTTCCAGATCGTGCATGGCCAGGAAAAAGCCCGAGCCGAGTTCTTCCATGGACTGGATCGCCTCCAGCCGCTTTTTGGCGTTGCTGGTAATGGCGTCTTCCCCGGGGGTTAGCAGGTAGGCGTAGGCCTGATGGTGCGAACGGCCGACGCGCCCGCGCAATTGGTGCAATTGCGCCAGGCCCAGTCGATCTGCACGATGGATGATAATGGTATTGGCGCTGGGTACGTCGATTCCGGTTTCGATAATCGTGGTGCACAGCAGAATATTAAAGCGCTGCTGATAGAAACCTTTCATGATCTCTTCCAGTTCGCGTTCGGGCATTTGTCCGTGAGCCACGGCAATGCGGGCTTCGGGCAACAGTTCTTCCAGCCGCGCCCGCCGATTCTGGATGGTTTCTACTTCGTTGTGCAGGAAATAAACCTGGCCGCCGCGCTTGAGTTCACGCAGCGCCGCTTCGCGGATCGTACTGCCGTCTTCGCGCCTTACGAAGGTTTTGATGGCCAGACGCTTTTGCGGTGCGGTGGCGATCACGGAAAAATCGCGGATGCCTTCCAGCGACATGCCCAGCGTCCGTGGAATGGGGGTAGCGGTGAGGGTCAGAATATCCACTTCTGAGCGCAGGGCCTTGAGGGCTTCTTTCTGACGTACGCCAAAACGGTGTTCTTCGTCGATAATAACCAGGCCCAGGCGTTTGAATTTGACTTCCTTGCCCAGCAGTTTGTGGGTGCCGATGACAATATCAACCGTGCCGGCTTCCAGTCCTTCCAGCGCCGTTTTTACTTCTTTTGAGCTGCGAAAGCGCGACAGTTCGGCTACCCGCACTGGCCAGTCGGCAAAGCGATCGGCGAAGGTCTGGGCGTGCTGTTCGGCCAGCAGGGTTGTGGGGCAGAGCAGGGCCACCTGCTTGCCGTTGGCGACGCATAAAAAGGCCGCGCGCAGAGCCACTTCGGTTTTGCCGAAACCCACATCGCCGCAAACCAGGCGGTCCATCGGCTTGCCCGAAGTCATGTCGCCGATCACGGCATCAATGGCTGCCTGCTGGTCGGCGGTTTCTTCAAAGCCAAAGCCTTCAACAAAGGTTTGATAGTCGGAAAAGGGCAGCTTGAAGGAAAAGCCTTCACGTGCGGCGCGCAATGCATAAAGGGCCAGCAGCTCAGCGGCTGCATCGCGGATTTGCTTGGCCGCTTTTTTGCGAGCCTTGTCCCATTGACCGGATCCCAGTTGATGCAATGGCGCATGCTCAGGATCAGCGCCGCTATAACGCGAGATCACATGCAGTTGCGAGACCGGAACATAGAGCGTGCTATTGCCTGAGTATTGCAGATGCAATAACTCGATATCGCCTTCACCCAGATCCATGGTGACCAGGCCATGATAGCGACCGATGCCGTACTGCATGTGCACAACCGGATCGCCCTCGCGCAGTTCCGAGAGGTCGCGCACCATGGCGTCTACATCGCTGCTGCGTTCCTGCTTTTTGCGGCGACGCTGGGCGACCGATGCCGACCCGGGATACAGGTCATTTTCGGTAACCAGGCACAGTTGCTTATCTCGAATGATAAAGCCGGTGTTCACCGGGGCAATGGCAATGCCGAAATCGATATCGGAAGCGACAAAGTCCTGGACGCTATCGAAGGCGGCGCTGGGCTCCAGCTGCTGTTCACGCAGCAACTGCAGCAGCGTTTCACGACGGCCGGCAGAATCGGCGCAGAGCAGCAGGCGCTGCCGGCCGCTTTCAAGCCAGGTGCGCAGGCGTGCAAATGGGTCATCACTGCGTCGGAGAACGGCGATATCGGGGGCTGGCGCAAATTCCGTATTGGCAGCACTTTCATCCAGATGCAGACGGGCAAAGGATTTCAGATGAACAAAAAACTGTTCTTCAGAAAGAAACAGGTGCTCCGGTGCCAGTACAGGGCGTTCGCGGTCGCTTTTGAGAAACCGGTAGCGGCTTTGCGTGTCGTCGTGGAACTGGGCGATGGCCTCTTCGATTGCACCGACAGTAATCGTGATGGTTTCCGGGCGCAGATAGTCGAACAGCGTCGCCGTATCGTCAAAGAACAGCGGCAGGTAATATTCGATGCCGGCAAAGGCGATGCCGTTGCCCATATCCTTGTAGGGGGTGGCGCGCGAGGGATCGCCTTCGAACAGGTCGCGAAAGCGCGAGCGAAAATGATTGCGGGCCGTTTCGTCCATGGGAAATTCGCGGCCGGGCAGCAGTTCTACTTCGTTCACCGGATACAGGCTGCGCTGGGTGTCCATGTCGAAACTGCGGATGGATTCGATTTCATCGTCGAACAGGTCGATGCGATAGGGTAGTACCGAACCCATTGGAAATAAATCGATCAGGCCCCCGCGAATGCAGAATTCGCCGGGCGCGGCAACCTGCGAGACGTGGGCGTAATTGGCCAGCATCAACTGGTCACGCAGGGCTGCTTCGTCGAGTTTGTCGCCTTTTTTGAAAGAAAAGGAATAGGCTGCCAGAAAGGCGGTTGGTGCCAGGCGATACAGGGCGGTGGTGACCGGTACGGTAAGTACATCGACTTTGCCCTGCATAAGTGCGGACAGCGTTTTGAGCCTTTGGGAAATCAGATCCTGGTGCGGCGAAAAACCATCGTAGGGCAGTGTTTCCCAGTCCGGAAACTGGCGCACCCGCAAGGTTGGGTCAAATAGCGTGACTTCATCATGCAGCCGTTGAGCCTGAAGCGGATCGGCGCACAGCAGAACCAGTGGTTTGCCGGCGGCCCGGGCCAGTTCGGCCGACAGCCATGCGTCCCCCGAGCCCGGCGGACGCGGATAGCGATAGCGTTGGCCGGGTTTAAGCGCGGAAAGCAGCGGGGTGAGGGCAGTGTTTGACACAGAGACAGAAGCATGAAATGCATGGAATCGAATCCGACCATTTTATCAGATACCCGGGAGCTTGCCGCCTGCCAGCGCCGTGGTTTGCTGTGGGCGAAGTGACGGCGTACTCCGATACGGTGCCGATCTGCTCCGATCCCCTCAGGATCGCTGTCGGCGATTTGGCCCGGCAGCGGAGCGGCGTGATATTATCTGGTCTCCTGAATGATGCGAAAGCCGCCGAGCTTGCGGCAATCCCTATGACTGACAATCTCTTTGCGATTATCCCTGCGGGCGGCGTGGGTAGCCGGGCACTTACAGCGGGTCGGCAGATGCCCAAGCAATATTGCATGATCAATGGCGTGACCATGTTGCAGTTGGCTGTGGAAGCCCTGCGTGCCGACGCCAGAGTCAGTGCTGTCCATATCGGCGTCGCGGCGCAGGACAGCTGGATCGATACGCTGAACCTGGGCAGCCGTGTCCATGTGCACCGCACTGCCGGGCCTACTCGGGCGCATACTGTGAGTGCGACGCTGCAGGCGGTTCTGGGCAGCGAACAGCGCGAACAGGGCATTAGGGGCGATGGCTGGGCGCTGGTACACGATGCGGCAAGACCCGGCCTGCAGTCGGCATCGCTCACGGCCCTGGTGGACGCCTGTCTGGAACAGCGCAGGGGCGGCTTGCTGGCACTGCCGGTGCCCGACACCGTCAAGCGTGCAGTCGTGGATGAACAGCAGCAGATTTGCGTGGCACAGACCATACCGCGTGACGGTTTATGGCTGGCGCAGACGCCACAGCTTTTTCCTGCACACGATTTGCTGGACGCGCTGCGTACTGCGATCGAAAAAGGACTGGATATAACGGATGAGGCCTCTGCAATGGAAGCGGCGGGCTTCAGTCCTCTGCTGGTACGGGGTTCAGCAGAGAATATGAAAGTGACCTGGCCTGCCGATTTTGCCATGATGGAGCGGTGGCTGGCCTAGACTGGGCGGCAGCGCTGGATCGGGAATACGCCACGGCTTTCTGTGCAGTCGCGGCATGATCGATCAATGGCGCAGCATGCATAGTCGTGTCTGTAGCAATGAAATGAACACAATGAAAGACGATGGGAGTGTGGTATGACAATTGGCTTGCGAGTTGGACAGGGGTTTGATGTCCATGCATTACAGGAGGGGCGCCCTCTGATTCTGGGTGGCGTGACGATCGCGCATACCCATGGTCTGCTGGGGCACTCGGATGCCGACGCGCTGCTGCATGCGATTACCGATGCCATACTGGGTGCGGCGGCGCTGGGCGATATTGGCCGCTTATTCCCTGATACCGACCCTGCTTTCAAAGGCAGTGACAGCCGGGTGCTGTTGCGCGAAGCGTACCGCCGTGTTCGCGAAGCAGGCTGGCAGGTGGTGAACGTGGACGCCACGATTCATGCCCAGGCACCGAAAATCATGCCGTATGCGGCTGCCATGGTAAGCAATATTGCGGCTGATCTACAACTGGATCCAGGCTGCGTGAACGTGAAGGGAAAAACCAACGAACATCTGGGATATCTTGGCCGCAAGGAAGGTATTGCGGCCACGGCTGTGGCCTTGCTGGCCAGGCAATAGGAATGCCGAAGCAATCGCGGGTGAGACGAGCCTCTGACCGGCGCTGAACTGGTATGGTTTCGATAGAAAAATGCCGCAACACGGCGTTGCGGCATGGCATTCATAGCGCGGCGGGCTGAATTATTTGCCGACAGCCGTCAGGGCCTGCGCAGCAGCGTTAACCACAGCAGCGATCCGTCCGGCATCACGTAGCTGCTCAATCGAGAAGCCCGCTTTTTTCAGATTATCAAAATGCGATTTTACACAAAAGTGGCATTTGCCAATGATGGAAGCAGCCAGTGCGAATAGCTCAAAGCGCTCCTGTTCGATGCCGCCATGCGAAGAATAGGCATTCATGCGCAATAGCGGTGGCAGGGTTTTCAGCTGGCTGTCGTCTGTCATTTCCACATAGGGATACCAGATGTTGTTCATCCCCATCAGCGCGGCTGCGGTGAGTACGCCATTGGCGTCTTCTTCGGACAAGCCGGACTTGAACTGTTCGATCAGAAATGGGTTTTTCGCGGCATAAGCTGCTGCCAGGGCCACACCGACGGCATCGGCAGGTTTCAGGGAAGAACGGGCAATCGTGCCATCCAGATTCAGGCGAATGTCCTTGGCCCAATCGGGAATTTCGTTTTTAATCGTAGTTAGAAATTGCATAGTTTTTTCCTATTAAAAAGGGGAGGAAAAACCCGGCGAACCGGGTTTGATGCAAATTACAGTGTTTCGCCACCCGCTGCGCGGTTGCAAGGGCACAGCTCATCTGTCTGCAGACCGTCCAGAATACGCAGGACTTCTTCCGGATTACGTCCCACGTTCAGGTTGTTAACGGAAACGTGCTGGATGACGTTGTCAGGGTCAACGATGAATGTGGCGCGCAGTGCAACGCCTTCATTGCGTTCACGTACGCCCAGCTGATCGATCAGGGAGCCGGTAGAGTCGGCAAATGAATAGTGACCCAGTTTGTTCAGGTCTGGGTGCTCACGGCGCCATGCCAGTTTGCAGAATTCGTTGTCGACAGAGCCGCCCATCAGGACAGCGTCACGGTCTTCGAAGTCTTTAGCCAGGTTGTTGAATCCAACGATCTCGGTAGGGCACACGAATGTGAAATCTTTTGGATAGAAGTAGATCACTTTCCATTTTCCGGGGAAAGAAGATTCTGTGATGTCTTCGAATGCAGAAACGCCGTTTTCTTCATGGTTGTTAAAACCAGGTTTAACGCCGACGACTTTGAACGATTCGAGCTTTTCACCAACTGTTTTCATAACTGTTCCTTATAAGAAGTTGAACACCCGCCCGGTGGTGCCGGGCCTGCTTATTGACCAAGCCATAAGGCATGGCAAGGGAGTGCACGGTTTTCCACGATGGTACCGTCCACTTTCCAATATATATTTTAGTTGTTATTCTACACTATCAAAACTAAGTGTCTAATTGATAATTTCTATCTCGTGCTTTAGGAATTTCTATGTGACCGATGAGGCCGGTGGGTTGGTTCGGGAGCAGTTTGAGGGTACCGCCTACATGCTGCAGCAGCCGTTCGACGATGGATAAACCCAGGCCGGCACCCGATACGCCGGTTCGGGCAGCTTCACCGCGAGAAAAGGGTCGCAGCAGTCGTTCCGTATCTTTGGCATTGATACCTGCCCCATTGTCGCAGACATCGATTTCAATCATATTGCCTTTCTCGCGAACCAGCACCACAATGTGTGGCTGACCGTCAGAAACCGAGCGACCATAACGGCGGCTGTTTTCAATCAGGTTGCTGACAATCCGCTTCAGGTTCAATTCGCCGATTCTGGCATACAGATTGGGCTGAATCATGGTGCGCAGCGTGCCGCCCAGCGACTCTGTATGCGCTTTTTCCCTGTCGGTGAGATCGTGCAAAATGGCGGACACGTTGATGGCCTTGTCCGGGAGCACCCCTGCCGGACGGGCATACTCCATTAACTGGCCGATACTGTGATCAATCTGGCCAAGGTCTTCGTCAATGGCGCTGCGGGTTTCGTCACTGACATTACTCAGTTCGATTTCCAGGCGCATGCGTGCCAGGGGCGTGCGCAGGTCATGCGAAATGCCGGCCAGCATCAATTCCCGGTCCGCTTCGGTCTGGCGGATATCACGTGCCATGCGATTAAAGGCGCTGTTGAGGTCACGAATCTCCAGTGGCCCCTGGTCGTCCGGCAGGGGAGCCGGATTTTCACCGCGTGCAACTTGCTGGGCCGCCTTGGCCAGGCGCGACAGTGGGGTATTCACAAAGCGGACGCTGATCGCGGCCCCAATCAGGGCCAGCAGAAAGGCGATCACGCCCCAGCCGATCCATTCACGCATTTGCGGCAGATTGTCGGTGGAGGATTTGAGCAATAACCAGTACAACTCGTCGCCAACATTGAAACTGATCCAGATGCCCGGTTCGCCGTTCATGCTGGAAGCGATCTTGGTGACCGTCTGGGTATCGGATCGCTGGATCTTGTCGGCGAAAATGCGCCAGAAGGTGGTATCCGGCAAGGGTTGCAATACATCGTCCAGCTGTCGGGGAAATACCTGAATATCCCCGGTTGTGGCCAGATCGATCACCAGTGCATTCCGATCATTGGCCGGAACGTAGGCGAGTGACTTGCGGGTGATTTTGAGGGCAGTAATGCCGCGTTCGGCCATTTGCGAGGCCCGCGGCTCTTCCTGCATATTGAAAAACACAATCAGCCAGCACGTCAGACTGACGGCCAGCAATGCAGCCAGCAGGAAAAAAGACCGGCTGAACAGGCTCAGCCGGATTTTTGATGCAAAGTTCTGCTGTTGAGGATACTGGACCGGAGCAGCGGCCATGGCAGGGCGGTCTGTTAGTTACCGCCGTCCGGAACGAAGACGTAACCTAATCCCCAAACGGTCTGAATAAATACCGGTTTGGCCGGATTCGGCTCGATCAGCTTGCGCAGACGGGAAATCTGGACGTCAAGGCTGCGATCGAATGCTTCATATTCACGGCCACGGGCCAGTTCCATCAGCTTGTCGCGGGACAGCGGCACTTTGGGATGCCGGGCAAATACTTTCAGTACCGAAAATTCGCCGGTCGTGATGGCAACAACTTCTTCGCCGCGAGACAATGTACGTGTAGACAGATTCAGGGTGTAGGGACCGAAAGCGATCGATTCGTTTTCCTGGCTGGGCGCGCCGGGGTGTTCTTCTGAGCCGCGACGGCGCAAAATGGCATTCACCCGTGCCAGCAGCTCACGAGGATTGAATGGTTTGGACAGATAATCGTCGGCCCCCATTTCCAGTCCCAGAATACGGTCGATTTCTTCGGCCTTGGCCGTGAGCATGATGATCGGAGTATTGTCGTTGGCGCCGCGCAGTCGGCGACAGATGGACAGGCCATCCTCACCGGGCAGCATCAGATCCAGTACCAGCAGGTCGAAATGTTCGCGCTGCCAGAGTTTGGTCATTTCCTTCCCGTCTTCGGCTACGAACACATTGAACCCTTGTTCAGTCAGGTAACGGCGCAGCAGGTCGCGAAGACGAGGATCATCATCGACTACCAGAATTTTACGTGGAGGTGTTGACGAGGCAGTTTGTGGTGTATTCATACTAAGTGGTTAAGAGCTTCCGAGAGAAGTGACAGGACTATTTGAGCACATGTTACAGTTTCTGCTGTCGCGCATGGTTCAATTTTCACCATCAGTTACACTATAAATATTTCTCTGGATTTGTGTTGATGATGATATGCAAATAATTACAATTTGAAACAAAATGTAATAAATAAGGCGTCGCGCCGATCGTTTTGTACTGCTAAAAACCGGAAGGAACGCCCTTGGAGGCTGTGCTATCTATTTTAGCGCAAATCGTCCCGGGTAAAACCGGCTTCCTGTTTATAATGACGGGATCGTTTACCCGAGTGGCGGTTACGACACAGGCCGCTGGCTTGGGTTGTGAGTGGCCGTCCACCTTTTTTAAAATAAGCGCAGTGTATGAATGTCAATCTGATCTCCCTGGAAAGCTCGGCCACGTGTTCGTCGGTGGCGCTGCTGCGGTACGAGGGTGGACAGTCCCGGATCACCGAGCAGGTGAGTCATCAGGCTAACGGTCATGCCGAACAATTGCTGCCTATGCTGGATCAGCTACTGGGTTCGGCGGGGCTGGATCGGACCGCTATCAGTGGCATCGTCTTCGGCCAGGGACCCGGCGGGTTTACCGGCCTGCGCATTGCAGCTGGGATGGCGCAAGGCCTGGGTCTGGGGCTGGACATCCCGGTGTTTCCTGTATCGTCACTGCTTGCTCTTGCTGAAACCGTAAGAACGGGTGCATCGTCGGCGTGCATTGTCAGCCTGCTGGATGCGCGTATGCAGGAAGTTTTTCTGGCCTGTTACAGAGAGACCGGCGAGGGTGAGCTGCTTCAGGTACAGGCGCCATGTCTGATTGCCGCAGAACAGGTGCCGCTCTGGCTGAGCGGGATCAGCAGCACGATTAATGCCGATACTAACGAAACGACTGAGGATACGATTGAAGATACGATTGAGACCTCGCCGCCCGGGAATGCCGCTAGGCCAGGGCATCCGGTCACTACTAATGAGTCGTCGCCCATTATACTGGTGGGCTCGGGCGTGCATGTCTGTCCCGAGCTGACGCAACTGGCAGGCGTCAGGCTGGTGCCTGATGCGCAGCCCCGAGCCGCGGTCATGGCCGGTATTGGTCTGCGCGCCTGGCTTACCGGTCGATTTATTCCGGCCGATCAGGCTGCACCGCTGTATGTCCGCGACAAGGTTGCATTTACGATTAAGGAACGAGGCCAGGGGCAGGGTGGGAATCCGCGTGCGGTCCCTTTAGCGGTCCAGCCAATTGCGCCCGGCAGTGAGGGCCCCGCATCGCCCGAGAGCCAGGCGCGCAGCCAGGCCATCACCACACTACAGCAGACGCATACCATTCGGCGCATGACGCAGGAGGATATTGATGCTGTTGTGAATATCGAGCGTCGCGTACAGTCTCATCCCTGGACCGAAGGTAATTTTCGGGATGCCTTAAATGCCGGTTACGAAGCCTGGGTCGTGTGTCATGCTGACCAGGTTGTGGCCTTTTCACTGCAACTGATGGCACCCGATGTGGCTCATCTGCTGCTTATTGGTGTGAAGCCAGACTGGCAAAGCAAAGGCATTGGAGGCGGTCTGCTTGCCTGGGGTGAGGAGCGCCTGTTGCAGCAGCAACTGGACAGCCAGTTGCTGGAAGTGCGTCCCTCCAATGCCGGCGCGATTGCGTTTTATCGCCGCTGGGGGTATGAACAGATCGGTGTGCGCAAGGGATACTACCCGGACGGACGCGGTCGTAGCGAAGACGCCTGGGTCTTACAGAAAGCCGTGGTATCCTGATGGCTATGGAATCTTCTTCAGTTTCTGCTGGTGCACCGCCCGTGGTGCATCCGGCTAACGTTACCCTTAATCCTCTGCAATTGCTCTGGCTGCAGGAGAGCGGTATTGATCGCCTATGGGGCCGTGCGCTGACCGTGTCGGCACCGACAGAACCTGCGCGCGCAGCACATAACAAACACACTCATGCTGCAGAGGCTGCAGCGGCAGCAGAATCGGCTCATGGAAATGAAGGTAATGAAGGGGCGCGTTCTGCGCCCTCCATTGCGGCGAGGCCAGTAGCGTCGGCCCTGCCATCGCCGGCAGCAAAAGACACTGCGCCGGATGCGGCTACAGTAAGCCGCAATGACGCTTCACCTGCCCGCCAGGCCCTGGCGAAGTTGCGCGAACAAATGCAGCGGCAACGCCGACCTGCCGGACGCGTAGCTGCGGATACGCGGCGTACGACAGACGAGGGCACCGGTGCTGCAACCGCTGAGAATAGTGCCGCCGCTATCTCTGATCCCATGCCCGAGGCCGTTGGCCCTGCGTCTCAAGGCAGTCAACCAGCAGATACACTGGCGCTGCGCGATGGGCCGGTTCAGTGGCCGGCACTGGCGGAGACCATTCGACAGTGCAGGCGTTGCGGCCTGTCCGAGCATGCCCGCCAGGCCGTACCCGGCACCGGGAATGCAACAGCACGCCTGATGATTATTGACCAGGCGCCAGGCGCACAGGATGAAATCAGCGGTGAACCCCTTAGTGGACAGGCGGGTCAGTTGCTGGACAATATGCTTGCTGCCATTGGTCTTTCCCGTGATGCGACATTTATTACCGATGTAGTCAAGTGTCGGCCGATGGTGAGCCGGCCTGCCGAGCCGCATGAGATTGCGGCCTGCTCCGACTACCTGCAACAGCAGATTGCCATGGTGCAGCCTTCATGTCTCCTGTTGTTCGGTAATGCGGCCCAGTCGGTACTGGGCACGACGCAATCGGTGGGACAACTGCGTGAGACGCATGATCTGCAACTTACCGTGCAGGGCAGGACGATTCCGGTAGTGGTGACATTTCATCCGAATCATCTGATGGCCAACCAGGCCGCTAAACCACTGGCGTGGGTCGATCTCAAACGCCTGCGCAAGCTGTTGCAGCAGGCAGACGCCTGAGTATCGTTGAGTGACGCTGTGTGCCGCCGGTTTCGTTGAGTGCCGCTGAGATTCGGAAAACCGGCAGGTTTCAGTGAGTAAAGGGATGCCCCGGCACAGGGGGACCTTGCCGGTCAGGTTCAATTGCCGGGTTGCTTTTGCGCTAAGCCAATGAATGAGTAGCCGGCTTAATGGCCGGTCTGCGCCCGACCGTGTCCGTCTTCACCGATTTCGGCAAAGGTTGCCGGATAGCGTCGCTGGTTGCGATAGCACCAGACAATTACCAGCGCCATGAGTAGGGCAACAATGACGCCAAAAATGATAATGATGGTATTGATGTGCAGGTTCATTTCCAGCATGAACCAATAGGCGGCCACCATGAACAGGATGTTCAGCTGTTCGTTGAAATTCTGTACGGCAATAGAGTGCCCGGCCGACAATAGAACGTGTCCGCGGTGCTGCAGCAGTGCGTTAAGCGGCACAACGAAAAAGCCGGAAAGCCCGCCAACCAGAATCAGGGTGAAATACACTGCCCAGGTTTCCTTGACAATGGTCATCAGCATGACCGAAAAACCCATGACCACACCGATAGGCAGCACATGCAGGGCGCGTGTTAGCGGAACCTTGCCGGCCAGAACCGAGCCGATAATGGTACCGATGGCCGCGACGCCCATCAGGTTGGCTGACTGGGCAATACTGAGTTCCAGGTGATCCTTTCCCCACTGCAACACAATTAATTGCAGCGTGGCACCAGCACCCCAGAAAAGGGTGGTAACGGCCAGCGAGATTTGTCCCACTTTGTCCTGCCACAGAATGCGTACATAATTGGCAAAGACGCTGACCAGTTTCACCGGGTTGGATTCCTGTTTCGGATAAACAAAGTGCGTGTTGGGGATCAGCAAATTACAGATGGCCGCCATAATATAAATGAAGCCAATAACCACCACGGCTGCTTCTGCCGGCGTTTTTGCCAGCACTGACATCCAGGGCAGGGAGAGCAGGAAATCAGAGAGCGGTGGCTCGATCAGTTTGCCGCCCAGCACGACCCCGAAAATGATCGACAGCACCGTCAGCCCTTCAATCCAGCTATTTCCCTTGACCAGATCCCGCGGCGGCAGCAATTCAGTCACAATCCCGTATTTCGCTGGCGAATAGGCGGCAGCGCCAATGCCGACCAGCGCATAGGAAAAACAGACGATGTAGGCGTGCAGACTTTTGTCGGACGGCGCCAGCAAAGCGAAGCCGAACATGAGCAGGCAGCCGGAAATTTTGATGGCATTGGTGCAGAACATGACGCGACCCTTGGGGAAAGAGTCGGCGATGGCGCCAACGAAGGCGGCCAGGATGACGTAGGCAAACGCAAAAAACCATTTCATGGCCGGCGTCATCCAGTCTGGTCCGGACAGTTCAGCGATAAGGGCGATAGCAGCAATAAAAAGCGCATTGTCGGCCAGGGACGACAGCGCCTGTGCCAACATGACGAGAAAGAAACCTTTTTTCAAACTGAATATCCCGTTTTAACTTGATATTGCTTACCTGAATCCGGTGCCTGCACCAGACGATAAAGTAACCAGATGTCGTGCTTATGAAATGATGCTGACGGGCAGACCAGACAGGCGCCCGGTTTTCCATCGTGCGTAATCGCAACATAATATCAGGTTCAGTGGTGTTTCGTTACCCATTATCCCTACCCATTGATGAATTAGATTGAAACAGAAGCAGGTACAAGGTCAATTGCAAATAGCAGCAACAGGACTTGCCAGTCGGGCCGTGCAGCTGCCTGAATAATTTATAACCAGGCAGAAGCAAGCCCGATGCCTATCCGGGGCGCAGCGAAGAGCGGACGGGTGATCGCGCTGGCGCGGCAGGGCTGGTGTCGCCGCGAGCTGGCCGCTGCGGGAACGCGGGCAGGAAGACAACGGATGGTCGACGCAATTATTGCCATGATGACTTTTGTTTACGATCTAACCGGGTCGCCTGGGTTATTATACGGGGATGGAGCCTGACTGTAGTGCCGGACCCGCATCCGGTGTTACCTTATGGGCATTTTTTTACTTTGTATTGTTCTCCCAAGTGCGTCTCACCCAACTTAAACTAGCCGGATTCAAGTCATTTGTTGATCCTACGGTCATCCCGGTGCCCAGCCAGATGGTGGGCGTTGTCGGCCCCAACGGCTGCGGCAAATCCAATATTATCGATGCCGTACGCTGGGTGCTGGGGGAAACGCGTGCCTCCGAACTGCGTGGCGAATCCATGCAGGATGTGATCTTCAACGGTTCGGGAAACCGAAAGCCCGCAGCACGGGCATCGGTGGAACTGGTTTTCGACAACAGCGACGGTCGCGCCGTCGGGCAGTGGAGCACATACGGAGAAATCGCCGTCAGACGGGTATTGACCCGTGATGGCACGAGTAGCTATTACGTTAACAACCAGCAGGTTCGCCGCAAGGATATTCACGATATTTTCCTGGGCACCGGTCTGGGCGCAAGAGGATACGCCATCATTGGGCAGGGCATGATCAATCGCCTGATCGAGGCCAAGCCGGAAGAGCTGCGCGTCTATCTGGAAGAGGCGGCCGGCGTGTCCCGATACAAGGAACGCCGCCGGGAAACCGAAAATCGTCTGAGCGATACCCGTGAGAACCTGACACGCGTTGAAGACATCATGCGCGAGCTCGAATCGCAGCTTACCCGTCTGGAAGCCCAGGCCGAAGTGGCGCGCAAGTACCGTGACCTGCAGAACGACGGCGAGAAAAAGCAACATGTGCTGTGGCTGATCCGCGAAGAAAATGCCCGTGCCGACCAGGAGAAAAAAGCACAGGAGATCGAAAAGGCGCAGACCGAACTGGAAGCGTCACTCGCAGAGTTGCGGGCTTCGGAAAGCGAAGTGGAAAAACGCCGGCAGGCCCATTATCAGGCCAGCGACGCCGTTCATGCTGCCCAGGCAGCCATGTACGAGGCCAACACCACGGTTAGCCGTCTGGAAACGGAAATCCGCCATGTGGTGGATGCCCGTAACCGACTGCAGGCACGCAAGGCGACGCTCAATACCCAGATGCAGGAGTGGCAGGATCAGCTCACGCATTGCACCGAACAGATTGCCGAGCTTGAAGAAGAGCTGGCCGCGGCTGGTGAGCGTGCCGCCATGGTGCAGGATGAACTGGAATCGCGTCAGGCCGACATGCCCGATGTAGAAGAAAAGGTACGCAGTGCGTCGGCAAGCCGCGAAGCCATGCGATCCGAACTGGCGCGCGTGGAGCAGAAGCTGGCGCTGACTGCCCAGACGCAGCGTGATGCTGACCGCCAGTTGCAGCAGCTGGAACAGCGTCGTGAACGGCTGCAGCGCGAGCTGGGCGAGATCCAGCGTCCTGATGCGGGTCGTCTTGAACAACTGACGGGTGATCGCAACGCGGCCGAAGCGCAACTGGAAGAAGTGCAGGCGACGCTGCAGGACATGGAAGAGCGTTTGCCACAGCTGGATGAGGCACGTCGCAACGCACAAAACAATTCGCACAAGGAAACGCAGGATGTGGCCAGGCTGGAAGCCCGGCTCAGCGCGCTGAGCGCCCTGCAGGAAGATGTACAGAAGAAGGGGGCGCTTGAACCCTGGCTGCAAAAACATGATCTGGCCGGTTTTGGTCGCCTCTGGCAGCAGATACACATTGAACCGGGCTGGGAAGCCGCACTCGAATCGGTCCTGCGTGAGCGTTTAACCGCGTTGCCATTGCGTGACCTGGATATGGCGCGTGCGTTTACAGACGATCCGCCGCCATCGCGACTGGCGTTCTATCAGAAGCCGACAGCCGAGGCGCTGCCGGCTGCGCTGCCAGGCCATACGCCGCTGCTGTCGCTGATACGCTGCAACGATCCCGATCTCAAAAGCCTGCTGGGACGCTGGCTGCAAGGCGTCTACACGGCCTCATCGCTCACTGAAGCGCTGGGACAGCGACAATCACTGCCTATTGGTGTGCAATTGGTGGTGCGCGAAGGGCATATGACCGATGCGCATGGCCTGTGTTTTTACGCCGCCGACTCCGAGCAATCCGGCATGCTGGCCCGCCAGCAGGAGATTGATAATCTTAAGCGCGAAATCAAGGCGCGCCAGCTGATTGCCGATCAGGCCGTTACCCAGCTGGCGCGCAGCGAAGCCGCCTGGACCGCGTTGTCACAATCGATGACGCCCGCACGTCAGCGCCTGTCGGAGCTCACTCGCCGGGTACATGATCTGCAGATGGAGCATTCCAGGCTGCACGCGCAAATGCAACAAAGCGAGGAGCGCAACGCACGCATTAACGAAGATCTGGCTGATATCCGTGTGCAGCAGGAAGAGTTGCTGGCACAGAAGGAAGAGTCCGAGGCCGGATTTGAAGCGCTGGACAATGAGCTGGCCACACTGCAGGAAGCCTATGCTGAAGCGGAAATGGCCGGCGAGACGCTGGCCGAAACCGCCGAAGCGGCACGCCAGCAACTGCGGGAGCTGGAGCGCAATGTACAGGAAGCCGGCTTTACCCAGCGCGGCCTCACATCGCGAATTGCAGACCTGACCCGCAACCGGGACCTGGCCGGCAACCAGATCAATCAGGCTGGCAACGAACTGGAAAACCTGGAAGCCGAACTGTTCGATTTCGACGAGTCAGCAACCCA
Organism: Advenella mimigardefordensis DPN7; assembly: GCF_000521505.1. GTDB lineage: Bacteria > Pseudomonadota > Gammaproteobacteria > Burkholderiales > Burkholderiaceae_B > Advenella > Advenella mimigardefordensis. Next base: position 2,771,570 of record NZ_CP003915.1, on the reverse strand, counting down.
GGCCGGCTTGCAGGATGCACTGGAAACCCGTGTGATCCGTGAGGAAGCGCTGGCGGCTGCCCGGCTGGAACTGGATAATCTGGCTGCCACACTGCGTGGCGCGGATGAAACGCGGATGCGCACTGAACAGTCGCTGGAACCGCGCCGTGCCCATATTATGCAGTTGCAGCTCGATGAGCAGGCCGCCCGGCTCGCGGTAGAGCAGTTTTCCGAGCAACTGGACGAACACGAGGTGGATCGCCAGGCACTTAAGCTTGAAATGAACGATTTGCCCGACGACTGGTCCAAAGTGACCTGGCTGCATGCCGAGGTGCAAAAAATATCCCGGCAGATCGAGGCGCTGGGGTCAGTTAACCTGGCGGCGCTGGACGAACTGAACGAATCGCGCGAGCGCAAGGGGTTTCTGGATGCGCAACATGCGGATCTGAGCGAAGCCATCGAGACGCTGGAAGATGCGATCCGTCGCATTGACCGGGAAACACGTGATCTTCTGCAGGAAACCTTTAATCAGGTGAACACGCATTTTGGTGATTTGTTCCCTAAACTGTTCGGCGGTGGCGAGGCGCGGTTGTCCATGACCGGCGAAGAAATCCTGGATGCCGGCGTGCAGGTGATGGCACAGCCTCCGGGTAAACGCAACAGCACGATTCATCTGCTGTCGGGCGGTGAAAAAGCCCTGACGGCGACAGCGCTGGTGTTTGCGTTGTTCAAACTGAATCCGGCACCATTTTGTCTGCTGGACGAGGTGGATGCGCCGCTGGATGATGCCAATACTGAAAGGTATGCGAATCTGGTCAATAGCATGAGCGATCAGACGCAGTTTTTATTTATTTCTCACAATAAAATAGCCATGCAGATGGCGAAGCAGTTAATCGGTGTTACGATGCAAGAACAAGGGGTTTCCCGAATTGTTGCTGTGGATATCGAGTCCGCCGTACAGCTTGTTGGCGAAGCGTAAACAAAAGGGTCAATCACACAATGAGTAATTTGCAACTGGCTTTAATTGCGATCGGAATCGTACTGATTCTGCTGGTGCTGCTGTTCAATTGGTGGCAGGACCAGCGCGTGCGCAGGCAAATGCACGAGCAGTTCAGTATGGGCGACGAGCATGAAAATGATGTTCTGCTCAAGGATCGCAAACCAGTCGCGCCGGTACAGCGGGCGCCGGCCGACCGGCAGGATCCGGTCTTTGCCAGCGAGCCCGACGAGCCGGTCGTGGCAGCACCTGCCTCCACAGCTCAAACGGCCCATGTTGCCCAGGAAATGGACGATCAGCACGACGAAGAGGCCGTAGACGAAATGACCGAAGGGGTCATCGAATTGCATTTCGCCGAACCGGTCAGCGGCGCAGATTTGCATCGCTATACCCGAAATACGGTATACGCCGGCTCCAAGCCGTTGCGTTTTTTTGCTGAAACCGATGGCGGTTTGCATCGTGCTCAATTGCGTGCCGACGAGCAATACGTGTCATTGCAAATGGCCGTGCTGCTGGCTAACCGTGCCGGTGCACTGGGCGAAATCGAATGGTCGCAGGCCTGGGCCAAGGCCGATGAAATTGCGCATGAATTTGATGCCAGCGTAGAAAGCCCGGATGTGCCGGCCTTGTTGCGCCGTGCCGGCAAGCTGGATCAGGTATGCGCCAATCTGGATACCCAGGTAGGGCTGGCCGTGCAACTGGCACAACCCCATCCTGTTCGCAGCGTGATTGATGTTGCCCGTGCCAAGGGCTTTACTGAATACCGCAATGGCCTGGCCTGGATGAATCATGATGGCCTGCCTCGCTTTGTTCTGTTGCTGGCGGGTGAGCACGCAGACGATCCTGCCAATGCCGGTGTCAACCGCGTCGATCTGTTGCTGGACGTTCCCTGCAGTCCGCCCGACGACACACCGTTTGCCCGGATGATGGCTGTTGCCCGTGATCTGGCCCTGTCTCTTGACGGCCAGTTGATCGACGATTCAGGGCGTCCGGTCATGGAAGGTTCCGAACACGCGATTGATGAACAGATTCGCGGTATTTACGATGAACTGGAGCAGCAGGGTCTGCAGGCCGGTTCACCACGCGCCTTGCGGGTCTTCTCCTAAAGGCAAGAACCATGACGCAGGGCAAAGAACAACAGCTGCAGGATGAACTGCAGCGCTTGCGTGCGCAGATCAATGCACACAATCACGCGTATCACGTTCTGGATGCGCCAACCATCAGCGATAGTGAATTTGACGGCCTGATGCAGCGCTTGCTGGCGATCGAGGCCGAGCACCCCGAATGGGTCAATGCCGATTCGCCTTCGCAGCGCGTGGGCAGCGCACCATTGCCTTTCTTTGAAAGTGTCCGCCATGCCGTGCCCATGTTATCGCTGGGTAACGCCTTCAGCAGTGAAGAAGTGATGGCTTTTGATAAGCGCGTTTGTGATGCGCTGCGCGCTGCGGATCTGCTTGGTCCGGCAGAAAAGGTGGAATATAACTGCGAAGTCAAAATGGACGGGCTGGCGATCAGTATCCGCTACGAAGACGGTCGCTTGGTGCGTGCCGCAACGCGTGGTGATGGACTGAGCGGCGAGGATGTGACGGCCAATATCCGCACCCTGCGTTCCGTTCCGCTCACGCTCTCTCCGGGCTTTCCTGAGGTTCTGGAGGTGCGCGGTGAAGTGCTCATGAATCGCAGCGACTTTGAAAAACTCAATAAACAGCAGGCTGCAGCCGGGGACAAGACCTTCGTCAACCCGCGCAATGCGGCGGCAGGCAGTTTGCGCCAGCTGGATCCGCGCCTGACCGCTAAACGGCCACTGCGCTTTTTTGCCTATGGCTGGGGGCAGTTGGACGGCCTCACTGCGCCTTTGCCTGATACCCATTCGGGCATGCTTGACTGGCTATCGTCTCTGGGTTTGTCTGTGGGTAAGTACCGCAAGCGCGTGACCGGGCCCGAACAGCTGCTTGCTTATTATGAAGAAATTGGCCAGTCGCGGCCAAGCCTGCCGTTTGATATTGATGGTGTGGTTTACAAGGTTAACTCTCTGAAGGCACAGACCGAACTTGGCTTTGTCTCGCGTGCACCCAGGTTTGCACTGGCCCACAAATTTGCTGCCGAAGAGGCGACCACTTTGCTGGTGGATATCGAAGTGCAGGTGGGACGCACCGGCGCACTGACGCCGGTGGCCAGGCTGCAACCTGTGTTTGTTGGCGGTGTAACGGTAACCAATGCGACGTTGCACAACGAAGATGAGATCCGCCGCAAGGATGTGCGAATTGGCGATACTGTGGTGGTACGGCGCGCCGGTGATGTGATTCCGGAAGTGTTGCGCCCGGTGCTGGAAATGCGCCCGGCCGATGCCAGACAATTTGTCATGGTGACGCAGTGCCCGGTTTGCGGCTCTGCCGTGGAGCGCCTGCCGGACGAGGCGGCAACCCGCTGCACCGGTGGCCTTTTTTGTGCTGCCCAGCGCAAGCAAAGCCTGCTGCATGCCGCAGGACGCAAGGCCCTGGATATCGAAGGCCTGGGCGAAAAACTCATCGATCAGCTGGTCGACCTCGATTGGGTTCGTTCGATCGCTGACTTGTATGCGTTATCGGTGGAAAAGGTGATGGGGCTGGAGCGCATGGGGCGCAAATCGGCAGAAAACCTGATCGCCGCCATAGAAAAAAGTAAACACATGGAGCTGTCGCGCATTATTTATGCGCTGGGCATTCGCCATGTGGGCGAAACAACCGCGAGAGATCTGGCGCGTTACTTTGGCTCGCTGGATGCCCTGATTGCCGCCGATGAAGCGGCATTCCTTCAGGTGAGCGATGTCGGGCCGGTGGTTGCGGAATCGCTGCGGGCCTTTTTTGCGGAACCCCATAACATTGCAGTGCTTGATGCCCTGCGGACTGCCGGCGTGACCGTCAAATTGCCCGAATCCGTCAAAAGCACGGTCCTGCAGGGCAAGACGTTTGTGCTGACCGGGACATTGCCCACACTCACCCGTGACGAAGCCGGCAAGCTGATCATGGAAGCCGGCGGCAAGGTGAGCGGCAGTGTCTCCAAAAAGACCAGTTATGTGGTTGCCGGTGAAGAGGCCGGCAGTAAATTGGAAAAAGCCCGTGAACTGTCCGTACCGGTACTGGACGAAGCCGGTCTGCTGACTCTGCTCGGGCAGTAAATAGGGCGGTTTATCGGTTTATGTACGCAGCACGGCGATGCCGTCGTGCTAATGCGCTCCTGGTGGCCATCCGCAGCGACGCGAAACCACCGCGTTCCATAAGGCGTCCTTATTTTCATACCAGTTCAGTACTGCACACAATAAAAATCCCCCATCTGCCCGTTACCGGGACCAATGGGGGATTTTTGTTAGCAGCAGGGTAAAGCCGGATAACGCATCCGGCTTATTCCACCTTACTGCTTAGGTGCTTCAGTTGCGGGCGCGGCAGCAGGCTGTTCAGCAGGTTTGTCTGCTGCGCCTTCTGCTGGCGTTTTCTCGATCTTGGCTTCGTCACGCAGTTTTTTCATCTGCTCTTGCAGTGACTGCTGGCTCAGCATCTGGCTGATTTGTGGTTTGGCTTCTTCCAGGGTAGGTACTTTGACCGGACGTGAGTCGGTTACCTGAATGATGTGCCAGCCAAACTGACTTTTAACGGGTTTATCCAGCAACTGGCCTTTTTTGGCTGCTTTGACCGCTTCGGCAAATTCAGGTACGTAGTTCTCGGCGGGAGCCCATCCGAGATCGCCACCGTTTTTGCCACTACCAGGGTCGATGGAGTTTTTCTTGGCGGCATCAGCGAAGCTGATTTTTTTAGCCTTGATATCTTTCAGCAGCTTGTTGGCCGCGGTTTCGTCTTTGACCAGGATGTGTTTGACCTGATATTCCTGTTCACCGGCAGACTGAGCCTTGAAGTCGTCGTAGGCTTTTTTGATTGCTTCGTCACTGACGGGGTGAGTCTTGGCCCAGTCACGCATCATGGAGCCGATCATGATTTCCTGACGGGCATTTTCGATAGCGAACTGTACCTCAGGGTTTTTGTCTACGCCCTGTTTTTCAGCTTCCTGGGACAGGACGGCACTATTGATCAGTTGTTCTGTGATTTGTTCGCGCAGCGCGGGGCTGTCTGTCGCACCACGGGCAACGAGCGTTTTCACTGCCGTATCTACCTGATCGCTGGTAATGGCTTTACCATTGACAGTGGCCACGTTCTGGGCCAGAGCCGGGACTGTCATGGCGCAAGTTACAGCAAGTAAAATAAATCGTTTCATAGTGTTCCTCTTGGTTAAGAAATCGGTTGAGTCTGAATGGACAGAGCATGAATGGGGTAGGGGATCAGATCTCCCAGGGCGTCATAGACCAGACGCTGGCTGGCAACCCGGGATAATCCATTAAAGCGGGCCGAGCGGATGCTCAGGCGATAATGGCCCGCACCATTGCTGGCGCCTGCGTGTCCCTTGTGCAGATGGGATTCGTCTTCGATATCCAGTACCTGCGGCTCCAGCGAGGCCAGGCGCTCACGAATCAGTGCAATACGGTCCTGATTAGTCATTGGATTTCTCCGGTAGCGCAACCGGTCCGGAAGTGGCGGGAACGTCCTGCATATGACGCCCAAGCCAGACCGACTGGCCAATTGCAAAAATAACCAGCAGAATCGTCATGCCGAAGGCCTTGAAGGTGACCCATTGGTCCTGCGTGAAGTAGCCGGAAAAGGCCACCACTAAATTGAGCGCGCCTGCAAACAGGAAAAAGCCAGCCCAGCTGTCGGATAACCGATCCCAGATGCGGTCGGGCAGCGTCATTTGCGTGGCCAGCATTTTGCGCAAGACGTTTTTGTTCATCAGCAAACGTGCGCCCAGCAGAATCACGGCGAACATCCAGTACAGCACAGTGGGCTTCCATTTGACGAAGGTATCGTTGTGGAAATAAATGGTGGCACCACCAAATACCACGATGATGATTACGTTCATCCAGTTGGTGGCTTCTATCGGGCGGCCGCGCAGTTTCAGCCACAGAATTTGCAGCACGCTGCTGGCGATAGCCACCCAGGTGGCGACGTAAATGTCGGCAACCTTGAAAGCGACGAAAAAAAGGACCAGTGGGAAAAAATCGAACAGGAGCTTTTTCATTCTGCAGGGTCAAAGCGAAGGGACAGCGAATTGATGCAATAGCGCAGGCCGGTAGGCGGAGGGCCATCGGGAAAGACGTGGCCAAGATGAGCGTCGCACACGTTGCATAGCACTTCGGTGCGGACCATGCCGTGCGAGGTATCTGTTTCTTCACGGACATTCTGTGGATTGAGCGGCTCGAAATAGCTGGGCCAGCCACAGCCGGCGTCGAATTTCGTATCTGACGCAAACAGGGGGGTACCGCAGGCAACGCAGGTATAAATGCCGGGCTGAAAATGGTCCCAGTATTCGCCGGTGAAGGCACGCTCTGTACCTTTTTGCCGTGTGACCTGATAGCTTTCCGGAGAAAGCAGCTCACGCCATTGCTGTTCGGACTTGATGACTTTCAAAGGTGGCCTTTACATCAAAAACGGTGGCGGCTGTTGCCATAATCCGCCATACCGGGTTTCTTAAATGCCTGCAGCCTGCCGGCCACATGCTCTTAGTCTGCTCAAAATGCCTTGTGCCGTGTGTTCAAAAAAGCGGGCGGTAACAGTCTATTTTAAATTAAATTGGGGCTTCATTCCTGAATTACCAGGACAAAACTGTATGATTACGCGTTTAAGTGTGACATATTATTGTCCACGGATGCTGACTATAGCGTGCAACAGAAAACTTTATAGACAGCTGTAATTAAGCGAAATCATAATATTTGAGAGACGAATCATGAAAAAGTTCCTGCCTTGCCTGCTTGGTGCTGTGCTTGCTGCCAGTGCTCATTCGGTCTATGCCGAGGATCAGACTGTTAATGTGGGCGTTGTGGTATCGGCTACCGGCCCTGCTGCCTCGCTGGGGATTGCCGAGCGCAACACGGTTGCGCTGCTGCCGCGCCAGATTGGCGAGACCAAGGTCAACTATACCATTCTTGATGATGCGACCGACGCTACGCAGGCGGTACGCAATATGCGCAAGCTGATCAGCGAGAATAATGCAGATGTAATTATCGGAACGACCGCGACGCCGGGCTCTCTGGCCATGGTCGATGTCGCGGCAGAGAAGAAAATTCCCATGATCAGTCTGGCCGCCAGCGCCGGGATTGTGGAGCCGGTAGAGGGGGCGCGCACCTGGTCGTTCAAAACACCTCAAAATGATGTGCTGATGGCGGCTGCCCTGGTGCACGCAATGGAAAAAGCCGGCATCAGCAAGCTCGGGTTCATCGGGTTCTCCGATGCCTATGGCCAGAACTGGCTCAAGGAAACCAAAAATGCACTGCAGGGCAAGAAAATTGAGATTGTGGCAACGGAAAGCTACGCCCGCCCTGATACCAGTGTGACCGGCCAGGTGCTCAAACTGCTGGCCGCCAAACCGGATGCCATTCTGATTGCCGGGTCGGGCACGGCTGCTGCACTGCCGCAGCGCGAGCTGAAACAGCGCGGCTTCAAGGGACAAATTTATCAGACACACGGGGCCGGCAATGGCGAGTTCCTGAAAATGTGCGGTAACGCCTGCGAAGGGCTTATTTTGCCGGCCGGCCCGATCCTGGTGGCGGATCAGTTGCCAGCTGACAATCCCATGCGCGCTACCGGTCTGGACTATACACAGAAATATGAGGCGCAATATGGCAAAGGTTCAGTCAGCGGGTTTGGCGGGCACATGAACGATGCCGGCGCGCTGGTTGCTGCGGCCATACCCAAGGCGCTGGCCGGTGGTGCCAAGCCAGGTACCGACGGTTTTCGTCAGGCCTTGCGTGATGCACTGGAAAACAGCAAGGACGTGGTTGGCGTGCACGGCGTATTTAATATGTCCGCCAAGGATCATTCAGGCCTGGACGATCGCGCCCGGGTGTTGCTCCGCGTCAAGAACGGTCATTGGGAATTTGCCCAGGACCTGAACTAAGTCCATAGGTACGACAGGGAAAACAACGGAAAGACAATGGATTGGTCAATCGCAAAGATTTTGATGCAGGACGGGTTGGTGACAGGCGTCATTTATGCATTACTGGCTGTATCGCTGGTACTGGTATTTGCTGTCACCCGCATTATTCTCATTGTGCAGGGGGAGTTCGTGACCTATGGGGCGCTGACTTTCGCCGTCCTGGCCGATGATCAGATTCCGGGAACCCGCTGGCTCCTTGTGATTGCCGGTTTATTGGTGTTTGTACGTGAACTGTGGCTGGTGTACCGGGGTAAGCCTGCGGTTACGCTGGTCCGCTCGGCCTTGTTTTGTCTGGTCTTGCCCGTTGCCGTATTCCTTGCGGTACCCGCTATTCTGGGGACGGCGCCTTCCCTCTGGGTCAAGGCATTAATGACTCTGTTCCTGGTTGTCCCGCTAGGTCCCATGCTTTACAAACTGGCCTATGAATCCATGGCCGATAGTTCGGTACTGGCGCTCTTTGTGATTTCCATTGCTGTGCACTTTGCGTTTGTTGGCATGGGTCTGGCATTTTTCGGCGCAGAAGGGCGTCTGGTTGCACAACCCTTTTTTGACGGGCAGCTTGATTTGTTCGGCCTGACCTGGACATATCAAAGCCTGTTCGTGATTGCAATGACAGCTGTGATTATCGCTGCACTCTGGCTGTTCTTCGGCTATACGTTGTATGGCAAGGCATTGCGGGCCACGGCGGTGAACCGGCGCGGTGCGCGACTGGTTGGCATCAGCACCGATATGTCCGGCTTTCTGACCTTTTTGCTCTCGTCCATTGTAGGGGTGCTATCGGGCATCATGATCGTGTCGTTTATATCGATTACCTACGAGACCGGTTTTATGATTGGTCTCAAGGGTTTTGTGGGCGCCATCATTGGCGGCCTGATGAGCTACCCGATAGCCGCCGTGGGTGCGCTGGTGGTGGGCATCATTGAATCGTTTTCGACCTTCTGGGCAAGTGAGTACAAGGAAGTGATTGTTTTTGCATTAATCATACCGGTCTTGCTGATTCTGTCCGTGACCAGCCGTCACGACGAAGAGGAGTAAGCCATGAAAAAATGGTCTGTACCGGTATTTATTTTGTTGCTGGCATTGCTGCCGGTTGTGCCGGGCGTTCCGGAGTTCTGGATCAATCAGCTCAATGCGATTGGTATTGCCAGTCTGGTAGTGATCGGACTGGTTGTGCTCACCGGCGTAGGCGGACTGACTTCGTTTGGTCAGGCAACCTTTGTTGGTATTGGTGCCTACGCGACCGCCTGGTTGTCTGCAACCATGGACGGCTCTCCCTGGCTGGGATTGGTGTTGGGTATTGCACTCACATTGCTGCTGGCGTTTATGCTGGCGCAGATTACGCTGCGTCTGTCGGGCCACTATCTGTCGCTGGCCACAATTGCTGTCTGTCTGATTTTCTATTACCTGTACGGAAACATGCCTTTTCTTGGCAGGCATGATGGCATTCCGGGCATTCCACCGATCTCGCTGTTTGGCTATTCATTGCTGCAGGCCCAGAGTATTTATTATCTGATCTGGCTGGCCGTGCTGCTGGCGGCATGGACGGCAATCAACCTGCTGGATTCTCGCACCGGCCGTGCAATACGGGCATTGAAAAACGGTGAAAAAATGGCCGCTTCTTTCGGCGTGCATACTTTTCATTACAAGGTCATTGCCTTCGTGTACGCAGCGGTCCTGGCCGGACTGGCCGGCTGGTTATATGCGCATGAGCAACGGGCGGTCAGCCCCAGTACCTTTGGCATCAATTACGGGATTGAATATCTGTTTATGATGGTCGTGGGGAGCGTCTCTTCGGTCTGGGGCGGTATTTTCGGCGCAGCCGTGATCCTCATCCTGAAAGACCAGATTCAGGATATTGCACCGCGTCTGTTGGACACCTCTACCAACTTCGAGCTGATTGTTTTCGGGGTGCTGGTGGTGCTGGTTCTGCATCATGCGCGCGAAGGCCTGTGGCCTATCGTCTCCCGGATTTTTTCCGGCCGTCGCGATGACCGGCAGGTGGCAGGAGGCACGGCAACGCAATGGTGGAATCAGGCGGCGGCATTGGCCAAAGCCGACAGGCCGCAAGCCGGCCGCCCGCTGCTGCAGGTACAGCAGTTGCGCAAGGAGTTTGGCGGGCTGGTGGCGGTGAATGATATTTCCTTTAGTGTGGCTGCCGGCCAGATAGTGGGTTTGATCGGACCGAACGGGGCCGGCAAAAGCACTACCTTCAATTTGATTACCGGTGTTTTGCCATTGACGCGCGGTTCGATTATTTATTGTGATAAACCGCTGCAGGCAGTAAGCGCAGAAGATATCGCCCGCCTGGGCATCGCCCGTACTTTTCAACATACCCAGTTGTTACCGCAGATGAGTGTGCTGGAGAACGTGGCGCTGGGGGCGCATCTGCGTCGTTCCGCCGGCGCGATCCGCAGTATCTTGCGGCTGGATCGACACGATGAGGCGGCGTTGCTGCGTGAAGCGGCTGTGCAGCTGGAGCGGGTGGGGCTGGGCGATTGCATGTTCGAGCTGGCAGGCAATCTGTCGCTGGGCAAACAGCGGATCGTGGAAGTGGCCAGGGCGCTGGCGCTTGATCCGGCCCTGCTGTTGCTGGACGAACCCGCAGCCGGCCTGCGTTATATGGAGAAGCAGGAACTGGCTGCCGTGCTGTCCGGATTGCGTGACGAAGGCATGAGCATTTTGCTGGTAGAGCATGATATGGACTTTGTGATGAAGCTCACCAGCCATTTGGTGGTCATGGACTTCGGTACAAAAATTGCCGAAGGCACGCCGGCGCAGATTCAGCAAAACGATAAAGTGCTGCAGGCCTATCTGGGTGGGATCGACGATGATGTCATCATAGATGAAACTGCAGCCAACGCAGGTGAAAATATTGAGGTGCGCGCATGAGCCGGCTATTGGAAGCACAACATATCAACGCCCAGTACGGCAAGGTGCTTGCGGTGAATGACGTATCGCTGGTGATGGACCAGGGGCAGGTCGTGACAGTGATTGGCGCTAACGGTGCGGGCAAGTCTACGTTGCTCAATACGCTGATGGGTGCCTTGCCGGTTTCCGGACGCTCCCAGGGACAGATTTTTTATCGAGGCGAGGACATCAGTCGCATGCCTGTGGAAGAGCGCGTGGCGGCAGGCCTGTGCCTGGTGCCGGAGAAGCGTGAACTGTTTACCAGCATGTCGGTGCAGGACAATCTGCTGCTTGGCGGGTTTCGTCAGTATCGGCAGCGGGTTGCGGGGTGGCGCGATACGCTGGATCAGGTTTATCAGCTGTTTCCGCGCCTGCTGGAGCGCCGCGATCAGCGCGCCGGGACCTTATCCGGTGGCGAGCGGCAAATGCTGGCGGTGGGGCGGGCAATGATGTCCAGGCCTACATTGCTCATGCTCGATGAGCCCAGTCTGGGGCTGGCGCCGCGTGTGGTGCAGGAGGTGTTTCGCATTATCCTGCGGTTGCGCGAAACCGGTGTGTCGATCCTGCTGGTGGAACAGAATGCGCGTGCCGCATTGCAAGCCTCTGATTATGGTTATGTGCTGGAAATGGGCGAGATCGCCATGGAAGGCTCATCGCAACAACTGCGCTCGGACCCCAAGGTAGCACAAAGTTATCTGGGACTGGGGCACGGCCAGGGCCGCCCGGCGCAGGGCTGATACTCCTCGCCAGGCCAGCGTCTTGTATTCGCTTTTTTTCGACGAATACAAGGCGCTGTTTTTATTGGAGGACACCTGGCACACCATGTGCGGCAGGTGTTCAGGCTATTTCGGTGATGTTGCTATTTGTCGTTTTTGCGGCTTTCTTTGCAGCAGCTATCTTAGTAGCTGCTTTTTTTGTAGCTGCTTTTTTTGTCGCCGTTTTTGTTAGCGCGGCTTTTGCTAGCGCGGCTTTTTTGGCGCCCCCGGCAGTACCCGTTTTCTTCGCTGGCTTGCGGGCCGTATTCGTCCCCAGATTTTTTTCTTTGTACTCGCACAGATCTTCAATGCCGCATTGCGTGCATTTGGGCGTACGTGCAACGCAGATATACCTTCCATGCAGAATCAGCCAGTGATGTGCGTCCAGTAAATATTCCTTTGGCACAAAACGCATCAGCTTGTCTTCCACTTCCCTTACGTTCTTACCCGGGGCCAGACCGGTTCGATTGGAGACGCGAAAAATATGCGTATCGACGGCCATGGCGGCCTGGCCGAACGCCGTGTTCAACACCACATTAGCTGTTTTCCGACCGACACCGGGTAGCGCTTCCAGCGCTTCGCGATTATCCGGCACGATGCCCTGGTATTGTTCCTGCAAAATCGCACAGGTGGCCAGTGCATTTTTCGCCTTGGTTTTGTATAGGCCGATAGTGCGGATTTTTTCGGTAAAGGTTTCCAGGCCCATATCCAGAATATCCTGCGCGGTTTTACAGGTATCGAAAATATGGCGTGTAGCCAGATTGACCGATTTGTCGGTTGCCTGCGCCGATAGCAAAACAGCGATCAGCAACTGGAACGTATTTTCATATTCGAGTTCAGTTGTGGGATTGGCATTGGCGGCAGCCAGTCTTTCGAAAATGAGTTTGCGTTTTGCTGCATTCATGACGTACTACCCGATGGATTATTTGTTTTGCGACGTGCGCGTGCCCGTTGCAGTGCAAGTGCAATGGCTGCTTTTTTTGCGTCTTCGGCAGTGGGGGCGTTCGTGGTCGTCTGCGGTGATGCAGCCTGAGTTGACGTTGCCATCTCGCTGGCTAGCTGTGCTTCGTCGCTCTGCAGGCCTGTATTGGCCAACTGGCTGGTGCGCGCAGCCGCGGCGCTGGCGCGGCGCATCCGGTCTTCTTTTTCCTGGGCGTTCCGTTGCAGACGCAGGGCGCGCTGTTCGTGGCGTGTCCGGGCGGCATTGGCGTCGTCCGGTGTCCATGGGCGTTGTGCGTCCTCCATGCTGATACAGTCTACCGGACAGGGCGCAATGCACAGTTCGCAGCCCGAACATAAATCGGGAATGATCGTGTGCATGAATTTGTTGGCGCCCATGATGGCATCCACGGGACAGGCCTGGATGCACAGGGTACAGCCTATGCAATGGCTTTCGTCGATTACCGCCACAAGCAGGGGGCCGGGCTGGCCACAGGATTCATCCAGCGGCAAAACCGGCGTATCCAGCACGGCAGCGAGCTTTTCAATGCCGGCATCGCCCCCGGGCGGGCAGCGATTAATCAGCGTGGTGCCCGCCGCCAGGGCCTGGGCGTAGGGGCGGCAGCCGTCAAAGCCGCATTGGGTGCATTGCGTCTGAGGTAATACCGCGTCGATGCGGTCAATTAGGAGGGCGTGAGTCATAGAGGGCAATAAGAAAAGGACGTGGCCAGAGCCACGTCCCTCTCATTGTACCGAAAATGGCAGCGCCATTTGCTTTCAGGCAGCAGCAGCGGCCTGACTGGCTGTTTTTTCTTCTGTTTCGGTAATAAACGCTTCGACCACGGGGAAGATCTGTTTTCTCCATTTGGAGCCGGAGAAAATACCGTAGTGACCACAGCCTTTGGCCAGAAAGTGTTTTCTGTCCACTTTCTTGAGGCCGGAACACAGTTTCTGTGCAGCTTCGGTCTGACCGTAGCCGGTGATGTCGTCGTTTTCACCTTCAATGGTGAGCAGGCGGCTGCTGGTGATGTCCTGGGGTTTGACCAGGTCATCGTGTACTTTCCATTCGCCCTTGGGTAGCAGGTGATCCTGGAATACGACGCGGATGGTGTCAAGGTAATATTCTGCGGGCAGATCCAGCACGGCATTGTATTCGTCGTAAAACCGGCGGTGATGTTCGGCTTCGGATAACTGGTCGGACATGAGGTTCATGTAGAAGTCGTAATGGGCTTCCATATGCTTGTCCGGGTTCATGGCAACAAAACCGGCATGTTGCAGAAAACCGGGATAAACCTTGCGGCCGGCACCAGGGTAGCGGCCGGGTACCACGTGAATCAGCTTGTTCTCGAACCATGAGAACGGATTGGAGTCTGCCAGGCTATTGACCTGTGTAGGCGACAGGCGGGTATCGATCGGACCGCCCATCATGATCATGGATTTGGGGATGTAGTCCTGTTCGCCGGCAGAGGCCATGAGCGAGACGGCGGCCAGCACCGGTACGGTCGGCTGACAGACGGACATGATATGCAGGTCGGGGCCGACAACGTGGATGAACTCGCGGATATAGTCTACGTAGTCGTCCAGGTGAAACGGGCCCTTGCTAAGCGGCACCATGCGGGCATCCACCCAGTCTGTGATGTACACATCGAAACTGGTCAGCATGGTTTTGACCGTGTCGCGCAACAGGGTGGCATGGTGTCCCGACAGCGGGGCCACCATCAGCACTTTGGGATCGCCGCCCGGGTTTTTGCTGTGTTCGCGCTCGAAGTGAATCAGATTGCAGAAGGGCTTGGCCCGGGTGGTGGTGATGGTGATATTGCTTTTCTTACCGCCGACCATAACTGTGTCAATATTCCATTCGGGCTTTTCATACTCTTTGCCCAGGCGATGGAACAGCTCAAAGCCAGCGGCAATGTTTTTTGACAGGGGGAGGTAGGTATAGGGGCTGAAGGGGTTGGTGAAGAGGCTGGAGCCGAGATGGGTGAACGAGGCCATTGGCGAGAGCACACTACGGGTTAGCTCATGAAGCTGGTAAAGCATTATCATATTCGGTCCATATCCAACGAAAGTCGGCGTTTTAATGAAAAAATTCTAACATTCACCGCTGGCAAGAATGTGAAAGATATACAAGCATTTGTTAACAATAGCCAAGAAATCGCCAAGAAAGGCTTATTTGTTGCTTTGCAGCAATAAAAGGTTCTGAAATATTACCAAGATTTTTAATGAAATACTATTCTGATATATACGGATGTATCCAGGCTGTGAGGCACAGCCGGGCGATTCATCCGTCATCCTATGCTTACCAGTAATTTTCGACGGCCAGCGATCCGGCAACACCGCGACGTCCCGGGGCGAAACCACGGTCGGCCAGTATTTTGCGGGCATCCGTTACCATTGCCGGGTTGCCGCAAAGCATAACGCGCGCGTGCGCCGGGTCCAGGCTGGCGCCGGCCAGTTGCTCCAGTTCACCTGATTCGATCAGTGTAGTGATACGTGCTTGCGGTTTGCCGGGCAGGGTCTCGCGTGAGGCGAGCGGCAGATATACAAATTGTTGCGCGTTGGCCGCATGGACCTGGGCAAAGCGCGCAATATCGTCCTGGTAGGTGAGTTCATTGGCCTGTCTGACGCCATGCACGAGAATAATGCGTTCAAACTGCCGCCAGGTTTGCGGATCGTTCAGCATAGGCAGGTAGGCTGACAGGCCGGTGCCCGTGGCCAGCATCCATAACTGCCCGCCCTGGGGGAAGCGTTCAATGGTCATGAAACCGAAAGCGGTTTTGTCTATGTAGATGGTATCGCCTACCTTCAGATCATGCAGGCGCGGGCTGAAAAGACCGTCGGGAACCACAATGGAATAGAAGGCCAGTTCGTTGGCTTGCGGCGGTGTGACCATGGAATAGGCACGCCAGATGTCGGGGGCAGGGTCCGCTTGCGGGTCTGTCGGCAGGCCGAGGCGGGCGAACTGGCCGGGAATAAATTCGAATGCCGGATCTCGGGTGGTGACAATCGAAAAGAGCTTTCCGGGAATCCATTCTGTCCGGGCAGTGACGATCTGGCTTGTGTATTTTTCCTGAGTCATACAGCGGGGCGGGCCTTCCTTTAACGTTCGAGATATTGCAGTTTGTCTTCCTTGCCATTCCATTCGTCGGCGTCAGGCAAGGGCTTGACAGACCGGCTGATGGTGGTGAAATCCGCGCTGAGTTCGGCGTTGAGGGCGATAAACTTCATTTGGTCCTGGGGCACATCTTCTTCGGCGAAAATGGCATTGGCAGGGCATTCGGGGATACAGACGGCACAGTCAATGCATTCGTCCGGATCGATAATCAGAAAATTGGGGCCTTCCTTGAAGCAATCCACCGGACAGACATCGACGCAATCGGTGTATTTACATTTGATGCAGTTTTCGGTCACGACGTGAGTCATTACCACTCCAGATTAAATAATTATTTGTCAAATTAGGATTTTACCTAATCTTTAGGGGAATATGCTCAAAACCCTATAGCTGTGATATGGTTATGAAAACACCTATGACGTTATCATGATCATCCAATCCCTACTCGATACAGACCTGTACAAGTTCAGCATGATGCAGGTGGTATTGCATCACTTCCCGGGGGCGCAGGTCGAATACCGGTTCAAATGCCGTTCCAAAGGCATTGACCTGCAGCCGTATATCGAAGAAATTCGCAGCGAAATCCACGGCTTGTGTCAGCTCCGGTTTTCCGAAGACGAGCTGGATTATCTGCGTAATCTGCGCTTTATCAAAGGGGATTTTGTCGAGTTTCTGGGCCTGTTCCATTTACCCGAAAAATGCATTTCCGTGACAGCTGGTCAGGAACCCGGAGAGATCTCGATCGAAGTCAAAGGGTCGTGGCTACACACCATTCTGTTCGAAATACCGGTGCTGGCGATTGTTAACGAGGTGTATTTTCGCAACAAGGCGCCGGACCTGGATTACGAAGAGGGGCGGCGACGTCTTGAAGAAAAAATCCAGCTGATTATCGATGCGCCCGATATGGCCAATTTCAAGGTGGCCGAATATGGCACCCGACGTCGTTTTTCCGGCGAGTGGCATCATGAAGTGGTGCAAACGTTGCAAAAACAGATGGGCGTTAATTTCGCGGGCAGCAGCAACGTGTTAATGGCCAAGCAATACGGTGTGACCCCACTGGGTACCATGGGCCATGAGTATTTGCAGGCGTGTCAGGCATTAGGACCGCGCTTGCGTGATTCGCAGGTGTTTGCACTGGAAAAGTGGGCCATGGAGTACCGGGGCGACCTGGGCATAGCCCTGTCTGATGTCTATGGTACCAATGCCTTCCTGCGTGATTTCGATATGTATTTCTGCAAGCTGTTCGACGGCGCCCGCCATGATTCGGGGGATCCGTTCGAATGGGGCGAGCGCCTGCTGGCGCACTACCGCAACAATCGGGTTGATCCGTCTACCAAGACGCTGGTTTTTTCCGACGGCCTGAGTTTCCCGGTGGCCATGGATATCCATCGACGTTTTAACGGACGCTGCAAAGTGTCTTTCGGGATCGGCACCAACCTGACCAATGATCTGGGTGTCAAGCCGCTGCAGATCGTTATGAAAATGGTGCGCTGTAATGGACAGCCGGTTGCCAAAGTGTCGGATGAACCGGAAAAAACCATGTGTGATGATCCGGCCTACCTGACGTATTTGCGGCATGTGTTTGATCTGCCCGCGGCGTGATTGAAAAACGACATTCTGTTTGTACAGTAATGTCGTTGGCTGTGTGATAATGCTGGCTTTCCATCATGTTCAAACAGGAGTCAGTCATGAGTGATATCAAGCGTACTAACGTGGGCAGCCGCCTTTCCGATATGGCCGTATTCAACGGCGTAGCTTACCTTGCCGGCCAGGTGCCCGATGATGCCACGCTCGATATGGAAGGCCAGACCAAACAGGTGCTCACCACCATCGATGCACTGCTCAAAGAAGCAGGCACCAGCAAGGAACGTTTGCTGATGGTGCAGATTTTCGTTGCGAACATGAAAGAGTTCGATCAAATGAACAAGGCCTGGGACGAGTGGGTTTCAAAAGACAACGCCCCGCCGCGCGCGACGATCGAAGCTCGCCTGGCCAACCCTGACTATAAAGTGGAAATTGTCGCTACAGCAGCGCTGTAAGACCGGAGTCTGTTTGGTCTTTTGTTGCCTTTGTGGCATTAGTCGCTGTTAAAGTTGCCGCTAAAGTCGCCGTTAAAGGCCGCGCTTACACCCATCACCCGTCACCGAAATTGTGGCGGGTGTTTTATTTTTTCCTTTCATTTTCGGCCACTCATTTGTACCGTCCGGCATCGTCCGGCATCGCCTTACAGCAATGCGAACAGGGTGGCCCCGATTTCTCCTGCCTGCTGGCGCTGTGCTTCGCTGAGCGTTTTGGGCGCGAGAATGGCCGCTTCGGTATCACTGCGCATATTCAGGATAATGGCCGGTACCCGCTCATTAAGGCGCCAGCCGCTGCAAATGCGCCGCAACTGGCGCAGTGCACCTTCGCCATCACTGCCGGCAGTAATAATCGCGCTGAAATGACGACCTTCTATGCGGTGCAGCACCGGGTAATACAGGCGGTCAAAGCATTCTTTCATCTGGCCGCTGAGCGAGGCCAGATTTTCCGGCGCACAAAACAGATAGGCACTCGCTGCAAGCATATCGTCGGGCGTTACCTCGCAGGCACGCCTGATGCAGACATCGCCGGGGTCATCCAGCTCCCTGCCAATAGCCAGCGCTGCTTCATATGCCTGCATGGCGGCGGCTTCGGCGGCGCCGGTTCGGGAGTGCCACACAATCAGCAGGGTTTTACCGGTAATTTCATTTGACATAGTTTATGTGTGTCTTCAGGAGTGTCGCTGTGCTCATTAAATTGTCTACCGGATAAACAAATCACGCAAGCCCGCTCCTTTTTTGGCCAGCAGCGTTAAAATACCCATTTGCGCAACCTGGCCGTTGTTCGCCCGATTGTTTGTCCGCCTGGTACGACCATGGTGGCCGACCTTCACGGGAAGACAGGCTGTTGCCGCTTTTAACAATCTCTCCACTATATCCGCCATGCCTGCTTATGAAAACAACAGAACCAGAGTTCATACCTGATTCCTTCCAGGACGATGCATGGATGAGTGCCGTATGTGCTGGTCTGGACGATGCCGGCTGCGATATGGTGCAGCGGGCGGTGGCCTGGTGTGACCCGATTTTGCAGGGTGCAACGATCGCCACCGGCGAGCCGTCTATCCATCATGCCAAAGGCATGTTGCAAATTCTTGCCTTGTTGCAGCTGGATGCTCCCACACTGGTTGCGGCACTGGTGCTGGCCATTCCCATTGATCTGGAAGAGGAATCGGCACGGGATCAGAAAAATGAGCTGATCGCGCTTTTTGGACTGGAAACGTTCAGCCTGATCAATGGCTCCCGGGCGCTCTTGCGGATCGGCGCGATCGCGCGTAATGCCTCGTCGCAGGGCCATAATGAATCGTCCGGTCAGCGGGAAATGCTGCGCAAGATGCTGCTGGCGATGGCCAGCGATCTTCGTATTGTGCTGATTCGTCTGGCGTCGCGCCTGCAAACCCTGCGCTGGTATGCTGAAACCAAGCTTCCGTGCCCGATAGAGCTTGCCGAAGAAACGCGGGATGTTTACGCCTCTCTGGCCAACCGGCTGGGTATCTGGCAAATCAAGTGGGAAATGGAAGACCTGTCTTTCCGATTTCTGTCGCCCGATATTTATAAGGATATCGCCCGCAAGCTCGAAGGCAAGCGTATCGAACGCGAGGCGCGCATCCAGTCCCTGACCGACGATATTGCCGGATCGCTGGCCGATATGGGGATCGAAGCCGACGTATCGGGCCGGGCCAAGCATATCTACAGCATCTATAACAAAATGCGCAACAAGCGCCTGACGTTTGACCAGCTGTATGACTTGCTGGCGATCCGCATCATTGTCGCCAATGAGCGCGACTGCTATGCCACGCTGTCGCTATTGCAGGCGCGCTGGACGCCGGTCATGAACGAATTTGATGATTACATTGCCCGGCCCAAACCGAACGGCTATCGGTCACTGCATACTGTGCTGAAAACCGCTGATGGCCATACGTTCGAAGCGCAGATTCGTACCCGCAAGATGCACGAATTTGCCGAGTATGGGATGGCAGCGCACTGGCGATACAAGGAAGCGGGCGCCAGGGGTGGCGAGGTGGCTGCCGTGTCCATGTACGACCGCCAGGTGTCCTGGATGCGTCAGCTGCTGGCGTGGCGCAAGGAAGTAGGCCTGCCGGCCGGCGATTCACCGGACAGCGCACCGCCAACCCCGGCGGCGGTACAGCCGCCTGCTCATGCCTCAGAGCCTTCGACTGCAGAGCCCAAAGCGGGGCCGCCCGGTCACGAGCGCAATCAAAAAAAAGCGGCAGAACGCATTTATGTACTGACCCCGCAGGCGCGCGTGATTGAATTGCCTGAAGGCGCCACGCCGGTGGATTTTGCCTATCATCTTCATACCGATCTGGGGCATCGTTGCCGCGGTGCCCGGGTAGACGGACAGATGGTGGCGCTCAATACCAAGCTGCTCAACGGACAGACGGTAGAAATCATCGCTGCCAAGTCTGGTGGGCCGTCACGAGACTGGATCAATACCCAGCTGGGTTATCTGGCCAGTCCGCGGGCGCGTGCCAAGGTACGCTTGTGGTTCAATGCCATCGAGCTGCAAAAGCGCATCACTGCTGGTCAGGATCTGGTGGAGAAAGAGCTGGCCCGGCTGGGTAAAACCGCTGTCAACCTTGAACAGCTGGCTGAGCGTCTGGGCTTTGCCAACAGCGACGATCTGTACGTGGCGGTCGCCAAGGACGAGTTCAGTCTGCGCCAGATTGCGACGGCCTTTCAGGAACCTGATCCCGATGCGGGTACAGCGCACGATACGATTGTGGCGCGCGAATCGGGAGCGCAGAGCGCGGTCAAGACGGGCAAAAGCGGCGTGCTGGTGGTGGGGGTCGATTCGCTGCTCACGCAGCTGGCCCGCTGCTGTCATCCGGCACCGCCGGATCCGATCTGCGGCTTTGTCACGCGGGGGCGGGGGGTGTCCATCCACCGCAGTGATTGCCCCTCGTTTGCGGTCATGAAAACCAAAAGCCCCGAGCGGGTGATCGATGTGGCCTGGGGGGATACGGGAGAGACGGTCTATCCGGTCAATATCGCTATCCATTCGCAGGATCGCAATGGTTTGCTCAGGGATTTGACTGAATTGTTTTCCCGCATGAAACTGAATGTGGTGGGAGTCAACACCCAGAGCAAGGCGTCGATTGCGCATCTGCATTTTACCGTTGAGGTGCGGGACGGAGAACAGCTGCGAAAGGCCATGAACGCCATATTGGATATCCCCGGAATTATCAGCGCTGTGCGTTGTTAAAACATGTAAAATAGCCCTTTACTGCTCGTCTGAACCCCACGCCAGGAGCCAATTTGACTGCTTATTCCTTTCCCGACAACAGGGGCCATTTCGGCCGTTACGGTGGCATTTTTGTCGCCGAAACGCTGATGCACGCTGTTTCGGAACTGAATGAAGCCTATGAGAAGTACAAGGAAGATCCGGATTTCGTCGCCGAGTACCGCTACGAACTGGCGCATTTTGTGGGGCGTCCCAGCCCGGTTTATCACGCCCGCCGCTGGTCCGAGCAACTGGGCGGCGCGCAAATCTGGTTCAAGCGCGAAGACCTGAATCACACCGGTGCGCACAAGATCAACAATTGCATCGGCCAGATTCTGCTGGCACGCAAAATGGGCAAGAAGCGCATTATTGCCGAAACCGGAGCGGGTCAGCACGGTGTGGCAACGGCGACGGTGGCTGCGCGCTATGGCATGGAATGCGTGATCTATATGGGTGCCGAAGACGTGCGTCGCCAGGCCTCCAACGTTTATCGCATGAAGCTGCTTGGGGCAGCGGTGGTGCCGGTGGAATCCGGTTCGCGCACCCTCAAGGACGCCCTGAACGAAGCCATGCGTGACTGGGTCACCCACATTGACGACACCTATTACATTATCGGCACGGTCGCCGGCCCTCATCCCTATCCGGCCATGGTGCGCGATTTTCAGCAAATCATTGGCCAGGAGTGCATAGAGCAAATGCCGGCTTGTGCCGGACGCCAGCCCGATGCGGTTATCGCCTGTGTGGGTGGTGGCTCCAATGCAATGGGCATTTTCTATCCCTATTTATCGCATACCAAAGTCAGACTGATCGGCGTAGAAGCCGCCGGTGAAGGACTGGATACGCCTCGTCACGCGGCGTCCATCAGCGGTGGCCAGGTGGGTGTCTTGCATGGCAATCGCACTTATGTGTTGCAGAGCCGTAATGGGCAGATCCAGGAAACCCATTCCGTATCGGCGGGGCTGGACTATCCCGGTGTCGGCCCTGAACATGCCTGGCTGCATGACAGTAAACGCGCCACCTATGTGGCGGTAGACGATAATACGGCGCTGGAGGCGTTTGGCCAGTGCTGCCGTCTGGAAGGTATTATGCCGGCGCTGGAGTCCGCACATGCGCTGGCCTATGCCGCCACGCTGGCGCCTACCTTGTCACGCGAATCCATTTTGCTGGTGTGCCTGTCCGGTCGCGGTGACAAGGATATGCATACGGTTGCCGAATATACCGGCATCGCGTTGTAAGGAACAGCAATGAGCCAGCAGCGGATCAATAAAACATTTGCAAGGCTGGGGCGGCGTACCGCCCTGATACCGTATATTGCCGCCGGCGATCCGGACCCGGCCACCACCGTGCCGCTCATGCACGCCCTGGTCAGGGCAGGGGCCGATATTATCGAGCTGGGTGTGCCGTTCTCCGACCCCATGGCCGACGGCCCGGTGATTCAGCAGGCAACCGAGCGTGCCATTGCCCATGGGGTGAATTTGCGTGGCGTGCTGGACATGGTCGCCGTGTTTCGTAAAATGGACCAAAGCACGCCCGTTGTATTGATGGGTTATGCCAATTCGATCGAAGCCATGGGGCAGCAGCAATTTGCAGTCCAGGCGGGTATCGCGGGCGTAGACGGAATATTGATTGTAGATTGTCCGCCGGAAGAATATGATGATTTTGCCGGCGATCTGCGTACCCAGGGGATTTCGCCCATATTCCTGCTGTCGCCCACCTCAACCGAGGCCCGAATCCAGGCAGTGGCGCAGCGGGCTGAAGGATACCTGTATTATGTGTCCCTCAAAGGCATTACCGGATCGTCAGCCATTGATATTGGTGAGGTGCGCGAAAGAGTTGCCAGTATCAAGAAAAATGTATCCATTCCGGTCGGTGTCGGCTTCGGTATTCGCGATGCGGCCAGCGCAGTAGACGTTGCCGGTGTGGCCGACGCCGTCGTCATCGGCAGTCGCCTGATCGAAACCATGACAGAGGCGATCACCCAACAACCATCGGCGAACCCGTCCGACGTAGCAATAACGGCTGCCGGAGACTGGTTGCGCAAGATCCGGCATGCGCTGGATCAGAACAGAAAATAAGCATTCAGAAATAAGGATTGACAATGAGCTGGTTAGACAAGATTCTTCCACCACGCATTAATAAAAAAACAGAGCAGCAGGGACGACGTGTGCCCGAAGGCCTGTGGGTCAAATGCCCGTCCTGCGAGTCGGTGCTGTATAACGACGACCTGGTGGAAACCGTTAATGTGTGTCCCAAATGTGGCCACCATATGCGTTTGAACGCCCGTGCGCGGATCGACGCACTGCTGGATACGGACGGTCGCGTGGAAATCGGCGATGGTATCCGCTCCACCGATCCCCTCAAATTCAAGGACAGTCGCAAGTACCCTGAACGGCTGGCTGAAGCCACGCAAAAGTCAGGCGAATCGGATGCGCTGGTCGTCATGAGTGGCAGCATCTGTACCGTTCCCGTTGTGCTCGCCTGCTTTGAATTCGACTTCATGGGCGGCTCCATGGGCTCGGTCGTAGGGGAGCGTTTCGTGCGTGGCGTGCGTGCGGCCATCCAGAACAAGACGCCTTTCATCTGCGTCGCTGCCTCTGGTGGTGCCCGTATGCAGGAAAGCCTGTTCTCCCTTATGCAAATGGCAAAAACCAACGCCATGCTAACGCGCTTATCCCAGGAAGGGCTGCCGTTTATCAGTGTGCTCACCGACCCGACCATGGGCGGTGTGTCTGCAAGCTTTGCGTTCATGGGCGATGTCGTCATTGCTGAACCCAAGGCGCTGATTGGTTTTGCCGGTCCGCGTGTGATTGAGCAGACCGTGCGCGAGCAATTGCCCGAAGGTTTTCAGCGGGCCGAGTTCCTGCTGGAAAAAGGGGCGGTGGACATGGTGATTGACAGACGCGAACTGCGCACGGAACTGGCACGCCTGATGGCTTTGCTGACACGCCAGTCCAGTGAAGCGGTATCTGTCTGAGACAGGAGGCGCGGATGGACTCAGACGCTTTTCGACTCGAGAAAACGCTGACCTATCAGCTGCATCAGTTAGCCAAGCTGATTGATCGGCGCGTCGATTATTCAGACATCCAGCGCATTGCCCTGAATGCTGGAGAAGGGCGCACGATCGCCGTGCTGGGTTATTATGGGACGCTGTCTGTGATTCAGCTGGCCCGACTGGCCAATCTGGACAAGAGCCAGGCCAGCCGGGCAGTGGTCTCGCTGGTTGGAAAAGGCATAATAGAAAAACGCAGCGACAGTCGGGATGCGCGCGCATTTGAACTGTTTCTGACAGAGGCCGGACAACTGGTCTACACCGATATCGTAGACCTGATTGTCCAGCGCAACGAGGTGGCGCTCAAATCCCTCACCCCCCGCGAAAAACAGACATTATTCGGTCTGTTCAGCAAAATCCACCAGAATCTTAGTCAATAGAGGCTGTGTTGGTGCAGTGTTTACGCTGCGTCAGACGCCGCTGTATCACGGGTAATTACGGATATCCGTATTCTTGAATTTAGTTGATTTTTCAATTAAAATGACTAAAAAAAATACCGCAACATTTGCGGGAATTCAGGATAACAGCTTCAGGAGACTTCTTATGCATCAGCCCTTGCGGCAGCCGCGTGCCTCTCTGTATCACCCCTATACCGTCCATGAGCCATACTATCCCGGCGAGCAGCAGGCGACCACTGCGGCTGTGACCATTGTGGGCGGCGGGCCCATCGGGCTGGTGACTGCGCTTATTATGGCGCGCTATGGCATCGCGTCGAACGTACTGATAGCAGAATGCCAGGTGACTGAGGGCAGTCGCGCCATTGTATTTACCAGGCGGTCAATGGAAATCCTGGACTTTGCCGGCGTCGCGCCGCGAATCATGGGCAAGGCGCTGCCCTGGACCAGCGGCAACTCCTACTACAAGGGTGAGCGGGTCTTTCGCATGGAAACGCCGGTCAGTGAACATGACCGTTATGCGCCACTGAACAATTTGCAGCAGAACTGGCTGGAAACCTATCTGGTTGAAGCCGCCCAGGCGCAGCCGCTGATTCGCCTGTGCTGGGGCAACCGGCTTACGTCTTTTAAACAGGACGAATCAGGGGTTGATCTGGTCGTGGATACGCCAGATGGGGAATATACCTGTCGCAATCACTGGCTGGTGGCCGCAGACGGGGCGCGTTCCACCGTGCGTCAGCAAATGGGACTGGCGCTGGAAGGCGATAGTTACGAAGGCCGGTTTGTCATTGTCGATATCCGGATTGACCTGGATCTGCCCACGGAAAGACTGGCATTTTTTTCGCCTGACTGGAATCCCGGCAATACGATTCTGATGCATAAAGAGCCGGACAATATCTGGCGTTTTGATTATCAGCTGGGGGCCGAAGTCAGCACCGAAGAAGCGCTCAAACCGGAGAATCTGGCGGCGGCGGTCAATGCGCAATTGCAGATGATGGGATACCAGGATAACCATTGGGAAATGGACTGGGCCTCGGTCTATTCAGCCCGCGCACTCACGTTGCCCGATTATGTGCATCAACGTGTGCTGTTTGTGGGAGATGCAGCGCATCTGCTCCCGATCTTCGGCGTACGCGGCGCCAATACCGGGTTTCAGGACGCGATGGACCTGTGCTGGAAACTGGCTGCCGTTATTCAGGGTGAGGCTGATATGGCATTGCTAAAAACCTATAGCGCAGACAGGGTCGGTGCCGCCCGGGAAATTATCGGAGAGGCAGGTAAAAGCACCCGTTTCATGGCGCCGCCTACTGCGGGGTTCCGCCTGCTGCGCGATGCCACGCTGACCTTGTCGCTCAAACATGAATTTGTGCGACCCTTGTTCCATTGGCGAACCTCGCGGGCGCACGCTTACCGTGAGTCGCCGTTAAACAGCCTGCAGGATGATAATGCCAGTATGCCCGCCGTGATTGAGAACGGCAGTGTGTTCCCGAGTGTGAAGCTGGGTGACGGCAGCTATCTGTATGACCATTTTGATGAGGGTTTTCAGGTGGTCTATATGGCTGGCGGGGAGGGGGGGCAGGTGGTGCCCGAATCCCTCCGGCAGGAAGTGAGTGCCTTGCGTGCCATTGGCCGGCCGGTAACCCTGCATGTGCTTGGTGCTGAAGGCCCTGCGGTTGAACAGCGCACCGATCATATTGCCTACCCGGTTGCGACCGATGTATTGAGGCAGCGCTACGCGGCAAAAGGCGGGGAGGTGTATGTGGTGAGGCCGGATCATCACGTCAGTGCACGCTGGCAGCAGTATGCATGCGGCTGTCTGAGCCAGTATCTTGGGCAATTGCCGGGTAGCACCGCTCAAAAGGAGAATTAATATGAGTATTCAGACCCAAGCGCTGGAGCAGGTATATGATCATTTGGCCCAGGCCCTGGATTCGGTCCCCGAGTCGGGTCGTACGCTGATGCTGACGCGGCTGGCCTTGCTGATGAGCGAGCAAATCGGTGACTCGGAGGTGATCTGCCGGCTGATCGATCAGGCAACCCTGTCCGGCTAGTGGAAATCGCCACTAGGCATAAAGCGCACACAGTGGCATGATTCAGGCTGCATGCGGCAGCCGTTAAATGGCTCCAGCGGCTTTTGTGCAATACCGGCGCATACATTCGGCGTATCCGATTAAAGTCCGGACCGGCAGGTGACACAGCCCAGTGCCGGGGCAGTACAAGGTGGTTAAAGCAGAAAGCACGCAGCAGCGATAGCAGAAGGCTGTGTTACAGCCCGCTATTCGCTGTCAACATGAGGCTGTCAACAGAAGGCGGTCAAGATGAAGCGGTCAAGAAAATAACTTACGAGTGGAGATAACAAATGAACATCAAACAATGGCTGTCTGCGGCTACCCTGAGTCTGGCTGGAATGGCAGCCCATGCTGCGTGGCCTGAGGGCCCTGTCACCTGGGTCGTGCCGTATCCTGCCGGCGGTGGTACAGACGTCATCGCCCGAACGGTGGCTGCGTCGCTGGAGAAAACACTGGGGCAAACCATTGTGATTGAGAACAAGCCGGGTGGCGGTACTGCCATTGGCGCATCGGCTATTGCCCGCGCCAAACCCGATGGATATACCGTGGGCACAGCTGATTCCGGCACACTCGCCTTCAACCCGTCGTTGTATAAAAGCCTGACGTATGATCCTTCGAAATTTACCTATATCGGCGGGTTGGCCCGGTTTCCGCTGGTATTGGCCGTACCGGCCAATTCTCCGTATAAAACCGTGAATGCATTGATAGAAGCGGCCAAAAAAGAACCCGGTAAACTGACGGCCAGTTCCGCCGGCCCCGGTTCGCCGCACCATCTGGCGCTTGAGCGCTTCAAACAGTTAACGAAAACCAATATCGTGCATGTGCCTTATAAAGGCGCCGCACCTGCATTGCAGGACCTGATCGGCGGTCAGGTGGATCTTATGTTTGGTGATTTGGGCTCGTCTCTGCCCAATATCAGGGCAGGTAAAGTCCGGGTATTGGCGGTTACTGTGCCGGAGCGCCTGGCTCTGCTGCCCGATGTGCCCACCATGGCCCAGGAAGGGGTCGGTGATTTTGTTGCCTATGCCTGGCAGGGTCTGGTCGGGCCGGCAGGCATGCCCGAAGATGTCGTGAAAAAACTGGATACAGATTTGAAAGCGACGCTGGAAAGTGATGCGGTCAGTAAAAAAGTGCAGGCGCTGGGCGTAGAAATCATGCCTATGTCTGCTGCCGAATTCAAAGCGTATTCCGACAAAGAACGCGAAGATTGGGCCAAAGTTATCAAGGCGGGTAATATCACGCTGCAATAAAATCAGACTCCGGTAAACCGGAGCCCCAAAAATACAGCTCAAAAAGCCAGAATCCGAATAGAGCCGTGAGTGGCGATCAATAAGCCGCATTTTTGCCTATCACGGTTCAGCGAATGTGGAAAAAAACCGGGTGCTCAAAAGGTGCATGCGATATGCATACGAGCAGATAACAAGAAAAACGGATAACAAGAAAAACGGATAACAAGAAAAACGGATAACAAGCAAAAAGCCCCTTGTCTGCCACGCTGCAAATACAGCGCAATGACAAGGGGCTTTTTCAGCTCGTGGCCTGCGTCATACCCGATACAGGCCACCGCACTTTACGCGCTACGCTTACTCTTTACTCGTTTCCACGATTTCCAGCGGTTCCGCCTGAACCTGGGCACGCGCCTTGCGAGGTCGTCCTGCCGGTTTGGGAGGAGGTGCCATCAGCGCTTCTTCGGTCAGGCCTGGGCGTGTTTCTACCCACTCCATACCAACGCCGGAAACGATTTCCTTGAGCACTTCCTTGTTGGCGGCCACCGGTTCAGCAACGACGGGCGCCGGGGCAGGAGCCGGTGTAGGAGCGGATGCGGGCGCTGCAACTGCAGTTGTAGGCTCTTGAGCACCGGCGGCTGTCTCTTCTGCGCTCGCGGCTGCTTCTTCGGCTACGGTTACCGGCTGTGGCTCTGCCTGTTCGACAGGGGCATCAGCCTGAGCGACCGTTTTTTCTGCTGATTCGGCAGGCGTCCTGGTGGCAGCGACGTTGCCAGCTGCTGCTATCGGAGCTGCATCGGTCTCAGCGGAAACCGCGGGTGTTGCCGTTTCTACCGATTCCGCAGGTGTTGCTGCTTCAACCGGCTTTGCAGTTTCAACAGGGGTTGTTTCAACCGATGCCGTTTCAACAGCTGTTGTTTCTGCAACAGACTCGGACACAACAGGCGCTTGTTCCGCCAGGGCGGCTGCCGGATGATCAGCGGCGGGCGCTGCGGTCGCGGGTGCTTCCTCGGCGGCAGCGGCTGCGGGTGCTTTAGTTGACAGATCGGTTTGCGCAGGCGTGGCGGTATTGTCAGATACCGAATTGCTTTGCGCTGGCGTTGTGACTGCCACGTTGTCTGCTGCTTCGGCTGCTGCTTCGGTAGCCTGTGCAGCGACGCCTGAGCCTGTGGCGAGCAGCACTTCATTGGGCACGAAAGATGCTTTTTCGGTATCTGCTGTTTCTACCGAATCGTTCTGACGACGGCCACGGCGGCTGCGACGACGGCGGCGACGCGGTTCAGCTTCACCAGTCTGGGTATCTTCGCCTTCTGTTGTACGATCGTTTTCCTCTTCGGAATCGTCGTCAATCAGATCCTGTTCCAGAGGCGTCGGACGAGCAGCTGTTTCCGTGCTGGCCTGACGGCTACGGCGAGGTGCCGGAGCAGTTTCGGCCTGGGCGGATGCTGCGGTCTGTACCTGTTCGGTATTGTCTGTTGTTACAGCGGTTGCTGCTGTGACTTCGGCCTCATCCCCGCTGTTACGGCGGTTACGGCCGCGTCCTCGGCGGTTACGACTGCGACCACCACCGTCTTCCGTGGCGGTGTTTGCCTGCGCCTGGGCGCTGGCGGGCGTTTTGCTGTCGGCAACGCTGTCCTGGTTGTCACTGTCGTCCTGCTTGCGCTGGCGTCCGCGCGGATTACGACGGTTTTCGCCGTCTTCGTCGGATTTTGCCGATGTGCGTTTGTCGCCACGGCGATTGCGGCCACCGCGCTCGCCCCGTTCACCGCTGGCAGCGTTGCGGGAACCGCTACGTGCATTGCGTGTGCCGGTTTTTTCAGTCGCAGATTCGTCTTTTTGCGGTTCTGCCGGTGTGGCTACTTTCGGGCCGGCCAGCCAGGACAGAATTTTCTGGAACATGCCACCGAGGCTGGGGGCGGCGGCACTCACCTGAGGCTGCGCGGCGACTTGCGGTTTAATCGCGCTAGGTGCCGGCTGATCCGGAGAAATGCCTTTGACCAGTGCTTCGGGACGTTCGTTATGTTCGGATTTTTCCTTGGTGGATTCCCAGGTAACGGTGGTTTCCGGTGCTTCGATCAAATCGATGCTGGTTTTCGGGTCATCCAGGCGGGAATCATCGTAGCGAATGCGTTCGATGTGATGATGTGGCGTCTCGAAATGCTTGTTCGGAATCAAGACCAGATTGACTCTCAGTCGGGATTCGAGTTTGACGATATCGGCCCGTTTTTCATTCATCAGGAAGGTGGCCACTTCCACTGGCACCTGAGCGTGCAGGGCAGCGGTATTTTCCTTCATGGCTTCTTCCTGCAGCAGGCGCAGCACATTCAGGGCGCTGGATTCAACGTCACGGATAACGCCGGTGCCGTTACAGCGCGGGCAGGTAATGTGTGAGCCTTCGTTCAGGGCCGGACGCAGGCGCTGACGCGACAGTTCCATCAGGCCGAAACGGGAAATTTTTCCCATCTGAACCCGGGCACGATCCACGTGCAGAGCATCGCGCAGTTTTTGTTCGACGGCGCGCTGGTTCTTGTTGTCCTCCATGTCGATGAAGTCGATCACGATCAGACCACCCAGGTCACGCAGGCGTAGCTGGCGGGCCACTTCTTCGGCGGCTTCCAGGTTGGTGCGCATGGCGGTTTCTTCGATATCGGCGCCGCGCGTCGAGCGGGCCGAGTTCACATCAATGGCGACCAGGGCTTCTGTGTGGTCAATAACGACAGAGCCACCAGAGGGTAACTGGACGGTACGTGAATACGCGGTTTCAATCTGATGTTCAATCTGGAAGCGCGAAAACAGCGGAATATCGTCCTGATAGCGTTTAACGCGATTGACGTTGTCAGGCATCACGTCCTGCATGAAGGCCGTTGCCTGTTGGGTAATGGCTTCGGTGTCGATCAGGATTTCGGCGATATCCGGTGAGAAATAATCACGGATGGCGCGAATCACCAGGCTGGATTCCTGATAAATAAGAACGGGTGCCGGATAGTCTTTGGCGGCGGCATCGATTGCGGTCCACAGTTGCAGCAGGTACTTCAAATCCCACTGCAGTTCGGGAACGCTGCGGCCGATACCGGCGGTGCGGGCAATAATGCTCATGCCTGAAGGCAGGTCAAGCTGCTCCATGGCATCGCGCAGTTCCTGACGATCTTCACCTTCGATGCGGCGCGAGACGCCACCACCACGGGGGTTGTTGGGCATCAGGACCAGATAGCGGCCGGCCAGGGAAATGAAGGTGGTCAGGGCTGCGCCCTTATTGCCGCGTTCTTCTTTTTCCACCTGGATGATGAGTTCCTGGCCTTCGTACAGGGCGTCCTGGATACGTGCATTGCGCACGTCCACGCCTTCCTTGAAATAGCTGCGGACTACTTCCTTGAAAGGAAGAAAACCGTGACGGTCGTGACCGTAGTTGACAAAGCAGGCTTCCAGCCCGGGTTCAATACGTGTAATGACCCCTTTGTAGATGCTTCCCTTGCGTTGTTCACGGCCGGCGGTTTCGATATCGATGTCGATCAGTTTCTGGCCGTCGACAATCGCAACGCGTAATTCTTCTTGATGCGTTGCGTTGAATAACATGCGTTTCATAGAGCAGTTTCTCCGTTAAACGAGAGCAACGAACACCGTTGCACTCACCACGAATAACTGGTGAAACGTAAGAACAGACGACTGACTCGCGCGGATCCCGCGCGAGGTCGGGGGCGCTTTATGTTGGACTATCTGCCGTCGGGTATCGACGTGCAGCAGAGCCAGTCAGAAAATTAACAGAGTAATGTAATTTCAATTGTTGAATTCTTCTGTGTTTTGTCCTGCCGTTTCCTTGCGGTGCCGTCAGGACAAAATAAAAACCAGGGCGCTTCGTTCATTCTGTACGCATATAAACATAATGGCGGTGGTATCTGTGGGCAGATGATGTATGGCCTGCCGCGTTGATAACAGATACGACTTGCGCCGCAATGTTTATAAACCAGTCACTCAAAAGACTGAAATACAGATAGCGGATTGACGTTAGGACGGTACAATGCGTATTTGGCTGACGGGCGGAGACCTGCTTGCAGTTTCTTGGACTACGGGTTTCTCAACGCCGGACGGTTTTAATTCAGTCTTTTTGTGGTCTCCGAATTATAAGGCTCTTTTGAGTATGTGCAAACAAACTTCTGATAAAAAACCAACTTTTTCGGTCCGGCTGGTGCGGGCAGACGCCGGATCCGACGGTCAGCGCATCGATAATTTTCTTATTCGCGAATGCAAGGGCGTGCCGAAAAGTCATCTGTACAAGGCGATCCGCAGCGGGCAGGTACGGGTTAACAGGGGGCGGGTGCAGGCCGAATACCGTGTGAAAGAGGGCGATGAAGTCCGGATTCCTCCCTTGCGGGTGGCCGCCGCCGACGAAAAACGGGTCGTGCCGGCCGGTCAGTTTCCGATTGTTTACGAGGATGAAGCGTTAATTGTGATCGATAAGCCCTCGGGCGTCGCAGTTCACGGTGGCAGCGGAGTGTCTTTCGGGGTGATCGAGCAGATGCGGGCTGCCCGGCCAGAGGCAAGGTTCCTGGAGCTGGCGCATCGCCTGGACAAAGAGACCTCCGGCTTGCTGATTATTGCCAAAAAGCGCGCCGCGCTGGTTGCCCTGCATGGTATGTTCAAAGAGAGTCGCGGGCGTAAGTGTTACCTGGCGCTGGTCGAGGGCGACTGGGTGAACGATAGGCAGCATATTCGGCTGCCGCTGGAAAAATACCTGACGCGCGATGGCGAACGGCGGGTGCGGGTGCGTCCCGATGGCAAACCGGCGCACACGATTATCAGCAAGGAAGCGCGTTTTGGTCGCTACACCCTGGTTAAAGCCGAGCTGCGCACCGGGCGCACTCACCAGATTCGGGTGCACCTGGCCGCCAGCGGCTTTCCTATTGTCGGGGACGAGAAATATGGCAATGACCAGACCCGCGCGGCCTTTGCCCGGGGCGGCTTTGCTCGTATGTTTCTGCATGCGCATACCCTGGAAATCCCGCATCCGCTGACGCAGGAGCGGCTATCACTGACTGCACCGCTGCCCGACGTTTGTCAGCGGTTGCTTGAGCGGCTGGCCGGTTCCTGATTACGGGTGCTGTTTGCTGGCGCAGGCGGCGCCACAGCAGGAAACGCCATTTACGTTGTTTATCTGCACCGCAGCTTCTTCTGATTTCACATTATGGAAAATAGAATGTCTTATTCGCTTGTCATATTCGATTGGGATGGAACGCTTATGGATTCCACTCATACCATTGTTGCGGCAATCCAGGCCGCCTGTCGGGATATGGGGTTTCCTGTACCGGATGTGGCGCAGGCCAGCTGGGTAATCGGCCTTTCGCTTGATGAGGCATTGCACCGTGTGGTGCCCGACCTGACCGCCTCCCAAGTGCCGCGGTTCCTGGAGCGCTATCGCATCCATTACCTGCTCAGGGATCCTGATTTACGCACTTTCGATGGTGTGATCGGCATGCTGGATGCGCTCAAAGCCGAAGGGGTGCCGATGGCCGTTGCGACGGGAAAAAGTCGTGTCGGGCTGAATCGGGTATTGGACAGCATGAAAATGGGCGCGTATTTTGATGCAACCCGTACGGCAGATGAGACATTCAGCAAGCCGCATCCAAGAATGCTCGAAGAAATTCTGGACGAGCTGCTTGTGCCTGCGGCAGAAGCGGTGATGGTGGGCGATACCTCGCATGATATTCAAATGGCCCATGCGGCCGGCATGGCCAGCATCGCCGTTACCTATGGAGCCCATAGCGTACAGGAGCTGATTGACAGCAAACCCACGCTGATTGCGGATACGCCGGAACAATTACACGCATTTTTGCTGGAACATTGTCGAAAAATAGCTGTCTAAATTTCAAAATAGCGATATTCGTTATTTTTGCCGTCATTTTTGCGTCTGCAAACCACCGGAGTTAACGATGTCTATACGCCCGCGCTATCCCCGCATTCCGTCTTCCCAGATCACGCCCGAGCCGGTCTGGCAGGCCAGGCGCCAATGGATGCAACAGATGGCGGGCATTGCCGCCGGCACCGGACTGGCGGGTCTGGGCGCAACGCTGCCCCAGACAGTCGGTGCAGCCGAGACTTTGCCGGCGATTGCCGGCATGCAGCCCAATCCGCAATATGCTGCTGCGAAAATTGATCGCAAGCTCACGACGGAAAAAGACATTACGTCCTACAATAATTTTTACGAATTCGGGACTGGCAAGGGCGATCCGCTGGATTACTCGGGAAAAATGCGGGTTGAACCCTGGCAGGTGCAGGTGAGCGGCGAAGTGGAAAAGCCGCGTACCTTCGATCTGGACGAGCTGGTTAAGCTGGCACCACAGGAAGAGCGGGTGTACCGGCTGCGGTGTGTTGAAGCCTGGTCGATGGTGATCCCCTGGGTGGGCTATCCGCTGTCGGCGCTGCTCAAGCAGGTGCAGCCCACCAGCAAGGCAAAATTTGTCCAGTTTGTGACAGACACTCAGCCCGAGGCGATGCCAGGCCTGCGGGATCGCATTATTCCGTGGCCCTATCGGGAAGGCTTGCGCATGGACGAAGCCATGAATCCGCTAACGCTGCTTACGTTCGGCCTGTATGGCAAGCGTCTGCCTAACCAGAATGGCGCACCGCTGCGGATTATTG
This sequence comes from Advenella mimigardefordensis DPN7, assembly GCF_000521505.1. Taxonomy (GTDB): domain Bacteria; phylum Pseudomonadota; class Gammaproteobacteria; order Burkholderiales; family Burkholderiaceae_B; genus Advenella; species Advenella mimigardefordensis. Next base: position 2,737,173 of record NZ_CP003915.1, on the reverse strand, counting down.
TTCCCTGGAAGTACGGCTTCAAGTCGGGCAAGTCACTGGTCAAAATCGTGCTCACAGAAACCATGCCTGAAACCAGTTGGGTGGCGATCGCCTCGTCGGAATACGGGTTTTATGCCAATGTGAACCCTGATGTGCCGCATCCGCGCTGGAGTCAATCGCACGAGCGTGTCATTGGCGGCGGTTTCTTTGATCCCAAGGTGCCCACCCTGAAATTCAATGGCTATGCAGAGCAGGTTGCCTCTATGTACAGTGGAATGGATTTGCGTGCCAATTATTGAACGACAGCAATTGCATGACGGGGTGGTTTTATGTCTGATTTTACCGGTGTGGCGCCGCCAGTGGCTGCCACCAGGGCGGCTGCAATGACGCGCAGGCGCTGGACCGCCAGCCAGGTGGGACGCTTTAAGCCCTTGCTGTTTGTTCTCTGTCTGATCCCTTTTTTGCGCTGGTTCTATTTGGGGTACACCGATGGCCTGACAGCCAATCCTGTCGAATTCATTACCCGTTCTTCCGGTTTCTGGACGCTCGCCATGCTGCTGCTCACGCTTGCGGTAACGCCGGTCCGGCAGTTGCTGGACCAGCCTGCGCTGGTGCGAGTGCGACGCATGCTGGGGCTGTTCGCCTTCTTTTATGTGGTGCTGCATTTGCTGACCTGGGTGGTGCTGGATCGTAATATGGATTTGTCATCCATGATCAAGGATGTGCTGGATCGCACCTTTATCTTTGTCGGCATGGCGGCGTTTCTGCTGATGCTGCCGCTGGCGCTGACCTCTACGCAGGGCTGGATGCGCCGGCTGGGACTCAAGTGGATGCGCCTGCATCGGATGATTTATGCGATTGGTGTGCTTGGTATTGTGCACTTCTGGCTGATGCGGGCTGGCAAGCATGACTTTGCCGAGCCGATTCTGTATGGTACGCTGCTGGCGCTGCTATTGCTCTGGCGGATAGTGCGTGCATGGCGCAATCGGCGGCGCACGGTCGCTGTATAACGCTTTACAGGAAGGCTGTTGCGCTGGCCGCTATTGACCGGACGTCGTTTGCGTCAGAAAATACTTAATCAGAATGAAACAGAAGGCGGAAACATGCAAAGACGGGCCTGGCTGCTACTGGCAACCGCGGCACTGGGGCTTGGCGCCTGCACCGCAGGTTTGCCTGCATTGCCCATCGATACGTCGCTGCGCGCAAGTAGTCAGGATAGCCGGGTTCGTTTTATCGTGCTGCACTACACCTCTGAAAATCGTGCAGAATCCCTGCGTTTGTTGTCGCAGGGGCAGGTGAGTGCTCACTATCTGATAACAGATGAGCCGGTCAGAATCTTTTCGCTGGTCGACGAAAACCGGCGTGCCTGGCATGCCGGGGCGAGCCAGTGGTTTGAGTATCCCAATCTGAATGCCATGTCCATTGGTATTGAAATGGTCAATGCCGGGCCGCTGGACGCTGCGCATACTCGCTGGGCGACTTATTCGCCCGCGCAGATCACTATGCTGGTGGCGTTGCTGCGTGATATTCAGTCGCGTCATCACGTGAGTGCCTGGAATATTGTGGCGCATAGCGATATTGCCCCCTTGCGCAAGAGCGATCCCGGTCCTGCTTTTCCCTGGCGGGCGTTGGCGCAACAGGGGCTGGGCCGCTGGTACGATGAATCAGCCGTCGTGCAGCGCATCCCATTGCTGGATGCCCGTACGCTGTCAGATGCCTCGGTTGTTCAGGGATTGCTGGCGCGTATAGGTTACCCGATCGCGCAAACCGGCGTGTGGGATGCGCAGACGCGACAGGTTGTGCGTGCCTTCCAGATGCATTATAGACCGGCCGACTACGCCGGTCAGGTGGATGCGCAGACACTGGCCATAGCTGAAGATCTGGCGCGCCAGATGTCCTCGCCACAGCCCTAGTGTTTATCACAATAACGTTCGCGCCTTTGGAAAAAGTGCGGGCGTTGTAACCCCGCAAGGCCCCGCATGTCCAGTATGTCCGGTCAAGCCCGGTCAGCCCGGTCAGCCTGCCCCGGGATCTCTGGGGTTCTAGGCCAGAAACAGAAACAATGTTGGAAATTTGTCCAGATCGGGTTGCGGCTGTCGTTTCCAGCCGGCAATGGTATCGGTCCGGATCCATTCATCGCCTGTGGTCAGCGCGCGCGCAATGCAGAGCCGGGTACCTGGATTCAGGGTTTGAAGCAGGGTGGCGAACATGGCCATATTGCGGTAGGGCGTTTCAATGAACAATTGCGTTTGGTTGTGGCGGGTAGAAAGCTGTTCCCAGCCCTTGATCTGCTTGCTGCGTTCAGCCGGCGCAATGGGCACGTAACCGTGAAAGGTAAAGCGCTGCCCGTCCAGGCCACTGGCCATCAGGCCCAGCAGAATAGAGGATGGCCCGACCCAGGGCACGACCTGAATACCCAGTTGATGGGCCAGCAGCACGACGCGCGCGCCGGGGTCGGCCACCGCGGGGCAACCCGCCTCCGAAACCAGGCCGATGGCGCCGCTGGTCTCGGTGAGCCAGCACCGGATATCGGCTTCGGCTGTTTTGGCGCCCAATGTGTGAATCGTAATGTCCTGAATAGGGCCTTCGGTGCCGGTCTGTTTCAGGTATGCGCGGGCGGTTTTGGCGTTTTCGGCAATATAGGTCTTCAGAACGGAAGCCTGCTGCCGGGCGCCGGCGGGCAGCCATTGCTCGATAGCGGCCTCGCCCAGGCTGACAGGCAGAAGGTGAAGCGTATCAATCATAGTGGTTGCGCCAGTAACGTGGGATTGAGGTCGAAACCGCGCAGCATGCGTGACAGCTCGATCAGGGGAAGCCCGATGATAGCGGTTGGGTCATCACTGTGCATCGATTGCATCAGGCTGATGCCCAGGCCCTCCGCCTTGGCGCTGCCGGCGGTGTCAAACGGCTTTTCCACGGTCAGGTAATGTTCAATTTCCTGGTCTGACAGTTCGCGGAAGACGCAATGTGTGATGACATCGGCAACGGCGCTGCGTGTGCCGTTGGTGACGGCCAGCGCGCTATGGAAGGCGACGGTTTTGCCAGACAATTCGCGCAGCTGTGCGAAAGCGCGTTCATGCGTGCCCGGCTTGCCAATGGGCTGGCCGTCGTGCGTCGCTACTTGATCGGAGCCGATCACCACACTACCGGGGTGCAGGGCGGCAACGTGCTGTGCCTTGGCCAGGGACAGGCGTTGCGATAGCGCTTCGGGCGCCTCGCCGGGCATAGCGGACTCGTCGATCCCGGGGGAAATAGCCTCAAAGGGCAGGCCCAGGCGTTGCAACATGGCCTTGCGATAGACCGAAGATGACGCGAGAATAAGACGCGGAGGGGAAAATGACATGGTTTTCATTGACTTATCGGATGTGAACAAGTTATTATCTTATGTTTTCCGGGAATTGTGTGGGTGAGCACTGCAAACCCGCCGCGAAATCCGGGAAAAGACCGAATGTGTAATTGGTCTGCAAGAACAGGATCGGCTAGTGATATAGCGGTATCGATATAGCAGTATTGGGCGGTATTTGATATGGTGCTGTCTGATATAGCGCTGTCATATGGTCGGTTATAAAGGGTCGGGTTATAAAGGCGGTGAGTGCGCATTGGCAGGATTTTACCAATGGAGCCGAGCCTGATGCCAGGCCTATAGCCGGGCTGTCAGGGCTATAGGGCAAAAAGGGCGTAAGCCCGCTTTATTTAACCATTTTACTGATCCGCCTGAAAATGTTCGGCAGGTCGATATCTGTAATACAATATCTGGCTATTTTATGAAACCCGGTCATCCTGTGATCGACGTACTGGATTTTATCTCCCGCGGCGCAGAGCAAAGCGGTGAGACGCCGTTGTCGGTGTTTTCACGCACGAGTGATCTGCTGCCAGCGCAGGTTTTGCCGTCGGACGAGGCAGGCGCGGCAGAGGTTGATGGCCTGGTACACTGGTCTGTGCGTGGAGAGCGCGCCCAGTACGGAAAACGTTATCTTCATCTGGAAGTCAGCGCCCGGCCGATTCTTATTTGCCAGCGGTGCATGCGGCCTTTTGTCTATGCGGTTGAAAGTGCTGCGCAGCTGGAAGTGGTTACCAATCAGGCTGCGCTGGACGAAGACAACGAGGTCGATGATCCGGATATGGAAATCCCGGACCGGATTCTGGCTCAGGCCAGTCAGCCCGTGCTGGAGTTGGTGGAAGACGAATTCATTCTGAGTCTGCCCTACATACCCAGGCATGATTATGCATGCGTGCAGTATGACAATCAGGACACGCCCGAAGGGGCAGGCAAAAAACCATCGCCGTTTGCGGCGCTGGCAGCTTTAAAGAAGCAGTAACTTAACCTATTTTCTGCATAATTTTTGGGTTGTGCAGTTTTATTATCGGAGTCATCATGGCCGTTCAACAAAACAAAAAGACACCTTCAAAACGCGGTATGCACCGTTCGCACGATTTTCTGACGACACCTGCGACAGCAATCGAGCCTACTTCTGGTGAATTGCACCTGCGTCACCACATCAGCCCTAACGGCATTTATCGTGGTCGCAAAGTTCTGAAAACGAAAAACGACGAATAATTCTCTGTTTAACCGGTAAGGGAAGTGACGGACTGTCGGTGCGGTTGCTCGCGGCATTTCTGATCACCCCCGCTGTATTACCGTAACGGAAACATTATTAATAGTGATCAGAATTGCAATTGACTGTATGGGGGGCGATCACGGCCTTCCCGTCACCGTGCCGGCGGCCGTTCAGGTCGCCGCAAAGTTTCCTGATACCTGTTTTCTGCTGGTGGGTCTGCCTGATCAGGTAGAGGCCGCCCTGAAACAGGCGCGCCCGGCCAATCCTGCCCAGTTTGAAATTGTCGCTGCGTCCGAAGTGGTGACCATGGAAGACCCGGTGGATATCGCGCTGCGCAAGAAAAAAGATTCCTCCATGCGCGTGGCGGTCACCTGTGTCAAGGATGACCGTGCCGATGCCTGCGTCTCTGCGGGCAATACCGGTGCCTGGATGGCCATTTCCCGATATGTCCTCAAAACCATGGAAGGTATTGATCGTCCTGCCATTGCTGCCGCGATTCCCAATCAGCGGGGCGGCACGACGACGGTGCTTGATCTGGGGGCCAATGTCGACTGTTCAGCAGAGCATCTGCTTGAATTTGCCATCATGGGTGCGGCGTTGTCGCAATCGGTTGAGCATATTGAAAACCCCAGCATCGGTTTGCTCAATATCGGGCAGGAAGCCATCAAGGGCAACGATGTGGTCAAGGAAGCGGCCGAGCTGCTGCGCGCCAGCAACCTGAATTTCTACGGTAATGTCGAAGGCGACGATATCTTCAAAGGCACGACCAATGTGGTTGTCTGCGACGGTTTTGTCGGCAATGTGGTGCTCAAGTCTGTCGAAGGGCTGTCCAAAATGATCGGCAGTATGATTCGTGATGAATTCATGCGCAACCCGTTCACCATGGCGGCCGGCCTGTTCGCACGGCCTGTTCTGAATCGCTTCCGCAAGCGGGTCGATTCGCGCAACCATAATGGCGCGGCATTGCTCGGTCTGCGCGGTGTTGTGATCAAAAGTCACGGTTCCGCCGATATCTACGCCTATACTGTCGCGCTGGAGCGCGCTCGCGAGGCAGTGGCCAGCAAATTGCTGGAAAAAACCTCCAGCTCCGTGCTGCAGATCAGTCAGCTCATTCGCTCAAAAAATACGGAAAGCAGCGCATAATAGTTATAAAAACTATAAAATTGCCTGTTTTACTTATTCACATCGTCTTCGGAGCCATACATGACTTATTCAACCATCGTGGGTACGGGAAGTTATTTACCGCCAAAATGTGTCACCAACACGATGCTTGCTCAAGATATGGCCCAGCGGGGTCTTGAAACGTCCGACGAATGGATTGTGACCCGTACCGGCATTCATCAGCGACATCTGGCCGATGCCGGTGTCACCTCCAGTGAATTGGGCTTTCTGGCGGCCGAAAAGGCCCTTGCCGATGCAGGTATTGCTGCGGCAGACCTTGATCTTATTATCGTTGCCACGTCCACGCCCGATTTTATTTTTCCCAGCACTGCCTGCCTGATTCAGGCCAGACTGGGTAACAAGGGTGGTGCTGCATTTGATGTCCAGGCGGTCTGCAGCGGCTTTGTTTATGCACTGACCACTGCCGATAGTTTTATCCGGGCGGGTAATGCGCGCAATGCGCTGGTCATCGGTACCGAAGTGTTCTCCCGCATTCTGGACTGGAATGATCGCGGTACCTGCGTTCTGTTTGGTGATGGTGCCGGCGCCATGGTGCTGCAGGCATCGGATGAACCCGGCATTCTGGCTTCGCAGTTGAATGCCGATGGCTCACTGCACACGATTTTGAATACCGCCGGGCGGATTGAAAATGGTCAGGTTACCGGCGACCCGTTCCTGCGTATGGATGGGCAGTCCGTGTTCAAACAGGCCGTAACGGTTCTGGATAAATCAGCACGTCAGGTGTGTGAAAAAGCCGGCGTTCAGCTCAGTGATCTGGACTGGATGGTGCCGCATCAGGCCAATATCCGTATCATCGACTTCCTGGGCCGCAAATTGGGCATCTCCAGTGAAAAAGTGGTGGCAACGGTGGGCGAACATGCCAATACCTCGGCTGCAAGCGTGCCGCTGGCTTTTGATGTTGCCCGTCGTGACGGACGCATCAAAAAGGGCCAATTGGTGCTTATGCAGGGCGTAGGCGGTGGCTTTACCTGGGGTTCCGTGCTGGCCCGTATCTGACTTTTCACTTCAACACAGAAAACCATGAAACTCGCATTCGTATTTCCAGGACAGGGTTCGCAAACCGTCGGCATGCTCGCCGGCTGGGCGGGCAACCCGGCCATCGACGCTGCCATGCAGCGCGCATCCACTGCGCTGGACCAGGATCTGGTCGCCCTTGTTGAGAAGGGACCTGCCGAAGAACTCAATCTCACTGTCAACACGCAGCCGGTCATGCTGGCCTGCAGTGTCGCCATGTATGACGCCTGGTGTCAGGCGGGTGGCCCTAAGCCGGAGATCATGGCCGGGCACAGCCTGGGTGAATATTCGGCTCTTACGGCAGCCGGCACATTCTCGCTTGAAGATGCTGTGCGTCTGGTGCGTATCCGCGCCAGTGCCATGCAGGACGCGGTACCCGTGGGTACAGGCGGCATGGCGGCTATTCTGGGGCTGGATGATGAAACCGTCCTTGCTGTGTGCAGCGAAGCCAGCAGCGATACAGTTGTAGAAGCGGTCAATTTCAATGCGCCGGCTCAGGTGGTGATTGCCGGGCACAAGGACGCCGTGCAGCGTGCCTGCGATCTGGCCAAGGCAAAGGGTGCCAAAAGGGCGCTGCTGTTGCCGGTGTCTGCACCATTTCATTCTCGGCTGCTGGAGCCCGCTGCAGCGGTGTTGCAACAGGCCCTGGGCGAACTCAGGCTGAATATGCCCGCTGCCGAAGTGATCAATAACGTTGATGTCGCGGTCTCGGCCAGTACGCAGGCGATTGCCGATGCATTGGTGCGCCAGGCCTGGCATCCGGTACGCTGGGTAGAGACGGTCCGGGCCATGAAAGCCCGTGGTGTCACCCATGTGGTGGAATGCGGTCCCGGCAAAGTGCTTGCCGGTTTGATCAAACGTATCGAGCCCGAGCTGGTAACGGTATCGGTATATGACCAGGCATCGCTGGATGCCGCGCTCGCTCAAATCAACGCATAAGGAACTGCCATGTCTGAACAGAAAGAACTTACGGGCCAGATTGCACTGGTCACCGGAGCCAGTCGTGGCCTGGGCAAGGCCATTGCACTTGAGCTGGCTAAACGCGGCGCCACCGTTGTGGGTACCGCCACCTCTGAATCCGGTGCGCAGGCGATCAGCGATATGCTGGCGAGCAGCCAGGGGCGTGGCGTCGTGCTGAATGTGACCGATGCCGACGCCTGCGATGCGTTGCTTGCCGAACTGGGTAAAGAGGGCGGCCCGCATATTCTGGTCAATAATGCAGGTATTACGCGTGATGGCCTGGCCATGCGCATGAAAGACGACGATTGGTCTGCTGTCATCGGCACCAATCTGGATTCAGTATTCCGCCTCTCGCGTGGCGTGCTGCGGGTCATGATGAAAGCGCGCGCCGGTCGCATTATCAATGTGACGTCGGTTGTGGGATCTGCCGGTAACCCGGGACAGGCCAACTATGCGGCGGCCAAAGCCGGTGTGGCCGGAATGACACGTGCATTGGCGCGTGAGCTGGGCAGTCGCAATATTACGGTTAACTGCGTGGCGCCCGGTTTTATCGATACCGATATGACACGCGCTCTGGGTGAAGACCAGACTGCCGCGCTGCTGGGTCAGATTCCCCTGGGGCGTCTGGGTCAGCCTGCTGACGTGGCCAATGCCGTCGCGTTTCTGGCCGGACCCGGAGCAGGGTATATTACGGGTACAACTGTACATGTCAATGGTGGCATGTTCATGCAATAAGCCGGGTTTGCTCGTTGAGCGGGCGGCCTGAGCCGGTCGCATGCTCGCGCGGGATTCGGGCCGGTAATGCCCTTTAACAGGGTAGAGCCGGCGTGCAGGGCAGGTAATTTGAGGCAGTGAGGTTCTTTTTCTTATACAGAGCTGAAATTTTACTAAAATGCAGGGTACGTAAAAGAGCAGTTGTTTATTTTTAAACTGTGTTTTAGTTTTACTGTTTTCAGAAACCAGTTTCGCTAAAATATTTTTTTCACATAAAGCCTTTTGCAATCGGTTTGTAGTTGGCTAAAATTGCGGGATTTTCCCCCTTTGGAGATTTACATGGATAGCATCGAACAACGCGTCAAGAAGATCGTCGCAGAACAACTTGGTGTAAATGAAGCAGAAATCAAAAATGAGTCTTCATTTCTTGACGACCTGGGTGCAGATTCACTGGACATGGTTGAGTTGGTCATGGCACTTGAAGACGAGTTCGAAACAGAAATTCCTGACGAAGAAGCTGAAAAAATTACAACCGTTCAGCAGGCAGTGGACTATATCAACTCTCACAAAGGTTAATTTGTGCGAGCCAGCCGGCGTGCATACACTGCCGGTTGCAATAAAAAAAGCGGTTTTGGAAAGTGGCTCACGTCAATATCCCTTGCGATATGGACGGTATAAACCTTTTCCAGACCCTTTTTTTATTTCAGGGATTTGATTCATATTTACTTCAGTATAGGGTAGGAGCCAACCGTGAAAAGACGCGTTGTCATCACCGGACTGGGAATTGTTTCCCCGGTCGGAAACACAGTACCGCAGGCCTGGGATAATATTGTCAACGGACGTTCCGGCATTGACCGCATCACACGCTTTGACGCCTCCAGCTTCAATGCGCAAATTGCCGGCGAGGTCAAAGACTTCGACGTAACACAGTATCTGTCGGCCAAAGAGGCCAAACAAATGGATACGTTCATCCATTACGGTATCGCCGCCAGTGTCGATGCATGGAAAGATGCCGGTCTTACCGTGACCGAAGAGAATGCCGAACGCATTGGCGCCATCGTCAGTTCGGGGATTGGCGGCCTGCAGCGCATTGAAGAAACCCAGACTGAATACCTGGCAAAAGGCCCGCGCCGTATTTCGCCATTCTTTGTTCCTGCTTCCCTCATCAATCTAGTTTCCGGCCAGGTATCCATTATGCTGGGGCTCAAGGGGCCAACCTATGCAGTCGTCTCCGCCTGCACTACCGGCTTGCACTCTATTGGTGATGCAGCCCGGCTGATCGAATACGGCGATGCCGATGTCATGCTGGCGGGGGGCACAGAATCCACAGTGTCTCCGCTGGGCATCGGCGGGTTCGCCGCAATGCGCGCCCTGTCAACCCGCAATGACGATCCGCAAGCGGCATCTCGTCCCTGGGATGTCGACCGCGATGGATTCGTTCTGGGTGAAGGGGCAGGTGTGCTGGTGCTGGAAGAATATGAACATGCCAAAGCCCGTGGCGCGCGCATCTATGGTGAATTTGCCGGCTATGGCATGAGCTCTGATGCTCACCATATTACGGCGCCTGACCGTGACGGCCCCCGCCGCGGCATCCTGAATGCGCTGAAAAACGGCAAACTGAATCCGGATCAGGTTGATTACGTTAATGCGCATGGTACATCAACCCCGCTGGGCGATAAGAACGAGACCGAGGCGCTCAAGCTGGCGCTGGGTGATCATGCCTATAAAACCGTGGTCAACTCAACCAAATCCATGACCGGCCACCTGCTGGGTGCCGCTGGCGGCATTGAAGCGGTCTTTACCACGCTGGCCGTGCACCATCAGGTGTCTCCACCCACCATCAACCTGGTCAATCAGGATCCCGAATGCGATCTCGATTATTGTGCCAACGCCGCTCGCGAGATGAAAATTGATGTGGCGCTGTCCAACTCTTTCGGATTTGGTGGCACCAACGGGTCCATGATCGTCAAACGGGTCTGATTTGCAGTACGAACTGAACCGGCACTGGCAGGCTCGACTCCATGTCGGGCAGCCCGGTTACATCACAGTTGGCCATCATGTCGTGGCAATTCTGGCAATGCTCTGCATTGCCGGCCCTCAGGCCGCATTTCTGCTCGCCGTTCTTGCTCTGGCTGGCCGCCGTTATCTTGCCGGCAGCAGAGTCCGCCAGGCCGCTTATCTTCACATCGAACCCGATGGCCGCTATCGGCTTTGCCGCAGCGTGACATCACCGGACACGACCACCAATGATCATCGTGTCCTTCTGCAGTACTGGCAGGGCCCCTGGTGGTTTACCCTGATGCTGCGCGATCCCTATTTCCCTCATGCACGTCCCACGCTTGTGACGGTCTGGTCATTCGGCCAGTCGGAGCAAGCCTGGCGGCGTTTCTGCGTGCTGGTGCAAGCGTCCCAATGGGTACCAGCGCCGGGTGCTGTCGCGAGGCTCGCCATATGAACGAACGCGATGTTGACTGGGAGTTGGTGCAGCGGGTTCAGAAGGGTGATAAGAAAGCCTTCGATCTGCTGGTTCTGAAATATCAGCGCAAGATCATGGGGCTGCTGGCCCGGATGGTGGGCAGCCACAGCGAGGTTGAAGATATTGCGCAGGAAACGTTTATTAAGGCTTACCGTGCGATTGCCCAGTTTCGAGGGGAAAGCGCGTTTTATACCTGGTTGTATCGAATCGCCATCAATACTGCACGCAACTGGATGTCATCTTCAGACCGCAAGATGAATTATCCGGATACGCTGGAAAACAAAGATGGTGAAACTTTTTCCCATTCAGACAATCTTATAGATATTGCCACGCCTGAATCGAGCATGGTAACGCAGGAAATCGTCCAGACTGTCAACGAAGCGATCGAAACATTGCCCGAAGACTTGCGCATGGCAATTGTGCTAAGAGAGCTGGAAGGCCTGAGTTACGAAGAAATTGCACAGGCAATGGCCTGCCCGGTTGGTACGGTACGCTCCCGCATATTCCGTGCCCGGGAAGCCATCGCGGCGAAGCTCAAACCTGTCCTGGGGCAGGGTATGGATCGCCGCTGGTAAGGAACACATAATGGAAAACACACGAACTCCTCCTGCGATTGATTGGAATGAATCCATCTCCGAAATGGTGGATGGCGAATGTGATGCCTTTGATGCGTCCAGGATTGATACGCCTTACGGTCGCCAGACCTGGGATACCTATCATCTGATTGGCGACGTCATGCGCAACGAACATCTGGCCATCAAGCCTTCCGATCTGTTCAATGCCCGCATCAGCAAGCTGATCGCAGCCGAGCCGACACACCATGTCGCTCCGGCTCGTGGCTATCTGCGCTGGGGCGCCTCCGGCGTGGCCGCTGCCGCGGCTGTGGCTGCGCTGGTATGGTTCAATGATCCGTTCCCGGACAATGGTGCGCCACCCGCGCCACCAACGCTTGCCGCCAGCCAGTCTACCGCACCGGCCGATATTCCGCGCAACGACTTCCAGGATTACGTGGCCGCGCACAGCCAAATGGTTGGTGCCTATCCGGTTCGCCAGGTTTCATATGAAATCGGGGATCCACAGTGATCGGTCAGGATAGGTTGCGTTTAACTGGTCGACGTTCTCACCGCGTCATGCTGGCCGTATGCTGGGCCATCACTCCCTGTCTGCCGGCCTATGCCGATACGCCCGCACAGTTGCTCATGCAGATTCAGAATGCCGCAGAATCGACCGATTACAGCGGCACATTCCTGTACCAGCAGGGCAATGTGATGATCACTTCAAGGGTAACGCATGTCGTTGACGGCGAGGGCGTCAAAGAGCGCCTGGAGGTGCTCGATGGCGATGCCCAGGAATATCTGCGCAACAACAACGTTGTAGAAAGTCTGATACCGGCGCGTAAAATCGTGATCGTGGATAAGCCGCGCAAGGATCGCTTTCCGGCGCTGCTGCTGGGTCCCATAGAAAGTCTTGAAAAATACTACGACATCCGCACGCAGGACGGCAGCACACGTGTGGCCGGCCGACCCTGCGATATGATCGAAGTGCACCCCCGGGTTCAGGATCGTTATGGCTATCGCTTTTGCGCCGACGAAAAATCCCGGCTGTTACTCAAATCACAGACCGTGAACGAACAGGGTACGGTTATTGAACAGGTCACGTTTACCGGGTTGTCTGTAGGCAGCAAGGTAGACACGGCCAATCTGAAATCAGCATTCGATTACACGCAATGGAAGCGTATTGAACATCAGCCGGTGGCTGTGGATCTGACTCAGGAAGGCTGGCGCATCCGGTATCCCGCTGGTTTTGTTCCCATCATGAGTATCGTTCGTCCGAAAGGAACTAAAGAGAACGTAAAGCAACTAATACTTACAGACGGTCTGTCTTCCATCTCGGTATTCATCCAGAAAGTAAAGGATTCTGAAAAAACCTTTAACAATCAAGGGGATGCCAAGGTCGGTTCGATGAATGTATTTCGCCAGCGGATTGATGATTACTGGCTTACCGCCATCGGAGCGATACCGCTGACAACGCTGAAAGACCTGGCCGTTTCAACGAAATTCATTCAACCTGTTTCAAAACAGTAAATACTGAAAAGGGCTACTCATGAATAACAAGGTCAAAAAACCGCTACAGACCGCTATCGTCGCGGCAATGATCGGACTGGGCAGTGCGACGGTATTGCTACCGTACACCGGCATGGCGCAAAATGCGCCGACAGCAACCGTACCTACGTCTAACGCCGTGGCTGCACTGCCAGATTTCACCCCCATCGTGGCGGCTACCGAAAACGCGGTGGTCAACATTCGCACGATGGAAAAGGTCTCTGCGCGTCCAGCTCAGGGCTTTGGTCCGGGCGACAGCCCTGACGATCTATTTCGCTTTTTCTTTGGTCCCGATTTCGTGCCGCCTTCACGTGATGGTGACCCGCGCTCGCAGCGTGCGCCTCGCGGCGGCGGCGAGGAGCGCAGTGTGCCACGTGGTGTGGGCTCCGGATTTATCATTTCCAAAGACGGCTACATCATGACCAACAACCATGTGGTCGATGGCGCGTCAAAAATCACCGTGACGATGAACGATGGTCGTGAATATCAGGCTAAAGTGATCGGTACTGACAAGCGTACGGATATTGCGCTAATCAAAATTCAGGCAGAGAACCTGCCTGTGCTGAAAATCGGCGACTCCAACACGCTGAAAAAAGGGCAGTGGGTACTGGCCATCGGTTCTCCCTTCGGTCTGGATTCCACCGTCACTTCCGGCATCGTGAGCGCGATCAATCGCGACACGGGTGAATACCTGCCGTTTATCCAGACCGATGTTGCGGTCAACCCCGGCAATTCCGGTGGTCCGCTGATCAATCTGGCGGGTGAAGTGGTTGGTATCAACTCCCAGATCATCTCGCAGAGTGGTGGATTTATGGGTATCTCCCTGTCCATACCGATAGATGAAGCCATGCGTGTGGTTGATCAGCTCAAGTCTACCGGCAAGGTGACTCGTGGCCGCATCGGCGTGCAAATTGGTGAAGTGAGCGAAGAGGTGGCCAAGGCCATCGGTCTGCCCAAGGCCGCCGGCGCGCTGGTCAGCAATGTCGAGCAGGGTGGTCCTGCTGACAAGGCCGGTGTACAGGCTGGGGACGTGATTACCAAGTTCAATGGTGCCGATGTCAAAAAATGGTCCGATCTGCCACGTCTGGTAGGACAGACTAAGCCCGACTCCAACTCGCCACTGGAAGTATGGCGTCGTGGTAAATACGAGACATTGGACGTTAAAATTGCGGAAATACCGAACGCTGCGTCCGATACCGCCAACAGCGATGAGCCTCAGGAACAGGCTGGTTCAGCCGATCGCTTGGGTCTGACAGTGGAAGCCGTTCCGTCCTCGCTGCAAAGCCGCATGCGCATCAAGGGCGGTGTGCTGGTCAAGGATGTCAAGGGTGCTGCACTGGAAGCCAGTATTCAGCCCGGCGATGTGATTCTTGCGCTGAATAACCAGGACGTGAAAGATGTTCAGCATTTCCGCGAAATCGTGGGCAAGCTGGCAAAAGGCAAGGCAGCGGCCCTGCTGGTTCGGCGTGACAATTTAACCCAGTGGGTACCTGTAACACCTGCAAAATAAGGCTACAATACGGTATGCAAGCCAAGGGGCGCTTCGTGCGCCCCTTTTTTTGAGTCTGTACCTCTGTGACGGGCCAGCGCGGGATACCGCCGAGCCAGGCTGTCGTCCGGGAGCAGGCGCTGCAGCTAAACCATTCCCGATGCCTCTGGCATCCTTACTGTGGTGGAACCGGCGTATGTACTCTATCGAGTCTGTGCCGGCACTGCACTTGTGCACTTTTTATGCAACATATACGTAATTTCTCGATTATTGCCCATATTGACCATGGCAAATCTACGCTCGCGGACCGCCTCATTCACCGTTGCGGCGGACTGGCAGACCGGGAGATGTCCAAGCAGGTCCTTGACTCAATGGACATTGAGCGCGAGCGGGGCATCACGATCAAGGCCCAGACCGCCGCGCTGAACTATAAGGCGCGTGATGGGAAAATCTACAATCTGAATCTGATCGATACCCCAGGACACGTCGACTTTTCCTATGAGGTCAGCCGTTCTTTATCTGCCTGCGAAGGTGCGCTGCTGGTCGTAGATGCGACTCAGGGTGTAGAGGCGCAGACGGTCGCAAACTGTTACACCGCTATCGAGCTGGGTGTTGAAGTGATGCCGGTGCTAAACAAAATGGATCTGCCATCGGCCGAACCGGAAGAAGCACGTCAGGAAATCGAAGATGTGATCGGTATTGATGCCAGCGATGCGATCAAGGCCAGCGCCAAGACAGGCGAGGGCATTGAAGAGATCCTTGAAATGATCGTGGCCAAAGTGCCGCCACCGGTAGGCAATGTCGATGAACCTTTGCAGGCGCTGATAATCGATTCCTGGTTCGACAATTACGTTGGCGTGGTCATGCTTGTGCGGATCAAGAACGGTGTGCTGCGACCCAAGGACAAGATTTCGTTCATGGCAACGGGTGCCACCCACCTGTGCGAACAGCTGGGTGTGTTCGCGCCCAAATCTGAAGCGCGCGCCTTGCTGTCAGCCGGCGAAGTCGGTTTTGTCATTGCCGGAATCAAGGAACTGGCCGATGCCAAGGTCGGCGATACCATTACCCTCGCTGGTAAGCCGGCCAGCGCACCGTTGCCCGGTTTCAAGGAAGTCAAGCCGCAGGTGTTTGCCGGACTGTATCCGGTGGAAAGCAGTGAATATGATCAGCTGCGCGACTCGCTTGAGAAATTGCGCCTCAATGACGCCGCCCTCATGTTCGAACCCGAGGTTTCGCAGGCGCTGGGCTTTGGCTTTCGCTGCGGCTTTCTGGGACTGCTACACATGGAAATCGTGCAGGAACGGCTTGAGCGTGAGTTCGACATGGACATCATTACCACCGCTCCAACGGTCGTCTATGAGGTGGAGCGCAACGATGGTGAAGTGCTGAGCATCGAAAGCCCATCCCGCATGCCTGACGTCGGGCAGATTGCCGACATTCGCGAGCCCATCGTCACGGTGACGCTGTTCATGCCACAGGAATATGTGGGCGCGGTCATTACATTGTGTATTGCCAAGCGCGGCACCCAGATCAACATGAGCTACCATGGCCGTCAGGTTCATCTGATTTATGAAATCCCGCTGGCCGAAATCGTGCTTGATTTCTTTGACCGACTCAAGTCCGTATCGCGCGGCTATGCGTCCATGGATTATGAATTTCTTGAATATCGCTCAGCCGACGTCGTGCGGGTTGATCTGCTGATCAATTCCGAAAAGGTCGATGCCCTGTCAATGATCGTACACCGCTCCAACGCCCGCTATCGGGGCCGCGAAGTGGTGACGAAAATGCGCGGGCTGATACCGCGTCAGATGTTCGATGTTGTTATTCAGGCGGCAATCGGCGCCGAGATTATCGCGCGTGAGAACGTGAAGGCACTGCGCAAGAACGTACTTGCCAAGTGTTATGGCGGAGATATTTCGCGTAAGAAAAAACTGCTGGAAAAACAGAAGGCAGGTAAGAAGCGGATGAAACAGGTAGGCAGTGTGGAAATTCCACAGGAAGCGTTCCTGGCCATTCTCCAGGTTGAAGATAAATAAGGAAGTAGAAGATGAATTTCGCATTGATCTTGTTTGTATTGCTGGTGATTACGGGTCTGGTAAAACTGCTTGACGTCCTTGTTTTGCGCAAGCGGCGGGTAGCGGAGTATGGTGAGGACGAGCAGGCGCACCGCCCCTGGTGGGTTGAGTACTCGCTGAGTTTTTTCCCGGTCATTCTGTTCGTTTTTGTTCTGCGTTCGTTTCTGTTTGAACCATTCCGGATTCCATCGGGCTCAATGCTGCCGACGCTGCAAAACGGCGACATGATTCTGGTAAATAAATTTACCTATGGCATTCGCCTGCCTGTCATTGATCAGAAAATTATTCCGATCAACACGCCGCAACGTGGCGACGTGATGGTGTTTCGCTATCCCGTGAATCCGGATATGGATTTCATCAAGCGGGTGGTCGGCGTTCCCGGCGACGAGGTGGTCTATCAGAACAAACGCCTGACCATCAACGGACAGGCCGTACCGGTAACGCGCATCGGCCCTTATGTGAATCCTTCACAGCAAAGCGGCACGCCGGAAGCCCTGGAAGAAAAACTGGGTGAACAGGAGCATGCCATTCTGAATATGCCGGGCATGGGTGCGCTGCTGGGTATGACCACTTTCCCGGGCAAAGAGAACTGCGAATATAGCGGGACGGATTTTCGCTGCAAGGTGCCCGAAGGCCAATACTTTGTCATGGGCGATAATCGCGATAACAGTGAAGACAGCCGATACTGGGGCTTCGTACCTGACCGCAATATCGTGGGCAAAGCATTCTTTATATGGATGAACTTCGGCGATTTGAGTCGCATTGGTTCTTTTAAGTGATGAATCTGTCAAGACTGGAACGACTGCTCGGTTATCAATTCCGCGACCAGCGCCTGCTGGTCCAGGCGCTTACGCATCGCAGCCACAGCGCAACGCATAACGAGCGGTTCGAATTCCTGGGCGATTCCATCCTCAATTTCACGGTTGCTGCCATCCTGTTTCATCGTTTGCAACGTGAAGACGAAGGGGATTTATCCCGTATCCGTGCCAGTCTGGTGAAACAGGCAACGCTGGCCGATATCGCGCACCGTCTTGAGCTGCCGCAGTTCTTACGGCTGGGTGAAGGTGAACTCAAAAGCGGGGGATTTCGTCGTCCCTCGATTCTGGCAGATGCGCTGGAAGCGATTTTTGCTGCAATCTATCTGGATAGCGATGTACCATCGGTACAGGCTGTCATTGAACAGTTATACGCGCCATTGCTGGACTCGGTGGATTTCAATACCCTGGGTAAAGACGCTAAAACGCTGTTGCAGGAAGTACTGCAGGGGCGCAAGTTCGCTCTGCCGGTTTATAACGTTGTCGCCACCAGCGGTGCAGCACACGATCAGCAGTTCGAGGTTGAATGCTTTATTGCAGAGCTGGATATGCGCAGTCAGGCCTCTGGCAGCAGTCGCCGTGCCGCTGAACAGGCTGCCGCGCGCAAAATGCTGGATGCCCTGGAAAAGGTATTACCCAAAGGCAACGCCAAAAAGCGGGTACGCAAGGTCGCGCAGCTCACCCTGCCGGTCGCCGTCGAACAGGAGAAAAAATGAGTCAGGAACCGAGTCAGGAACCTATTGTGCCTGCGTCAGGTGACGCTGCAGCAGCGGGCCCGTTCAAAACCGGCTTTGTGGCGGTGGTGGGGCGTCCCAATGTGGGCAAGTCCACGCTGACCAACGCACTGATCGGCAGCAAGATTTCCATCGTCTCGCGCAAGGCGCAAACCACCCGGCACCGTATTCATGGCGTGCTTACACGTGATAATACGCAGTTTGTATTCGTTGATACTCCCGGCTTTCAAACGCGTCATGGCGGGACGATGAACCGCATGATGAACCGGGTGGTCACGCAGGCACTGGCCGATGTCGATGTGATCGTTCATGTCGTTGAAGCAGGTAAATGGTCTGCCGGAGACGAGCAGATCGTACCACTGCTGCCGGTGTCGAAAAAATGTATTCTGGCCGTCAGCAAAGTAGATACGCTCAAGAACAAGAATGACCTGTTCGATTTTGTCGGCCGTATTATGAGCAAATTTGCCTACGATGCCGTGGTGCCGGTCAGTTCAGTCAAGGGTGTGCAGCTCGATACCCTGCTGGCCGAAATTGAACAGCGTTTGCCGCAAGGCGAATTCATGTTCGAAGAAGATGCGTTAACCGACAGGCCGATCCGCTTTATTGCCGCTGAATTGATTCGCGAGAAAATTTTCCGGCTGGTTGGCGATGAATTGCCGTACGCCTGCACGGTGGTGATTGAGCAATGGGACGAAGATGAAAACGCTGCGCGTATTGCCGCCTGCGTGGTGGTGGAGCGTGACAGTCACAAGCCGATTTTGCTGGGGGCCAAAGGCACCCATATGAAACGCATCGCCACCGAAGCCCGTCAGGATATTTCCGCCTTGCTGGACAAGCCGGTGTTTCTGGAAATTTACATCAAAGTGCGCAAAGGCTGGTCAGACAAGGAAAGTGCCCTGCGCGATCTGGGCTATGAGTAAACGCGGCAGCCGGGTACAGGACGCCAGTGCCTACTTGTTGCAGGCCACCGCCTGGAGTGAGTCTTCGCTGATTGCCCGCCTGTTTGCCCGCGATCACGGCATTATGACCGTGGTTGCCAAAGGGGCCAAGCGGCCCTATTCGGTACTGCGCCCGGTCCTTTCGGCATTTGAGCCTTTGCTGGTGTCCTGGTCAGGGCAGGGCGAGGTCAAGACCCTTACCCGTGCCGAGCAGGCTGGCCTGCACGGCCTGACCGGCAAATCCCTCATGTCCGCCTGGTATATGAACGAGCTGTTGATGCGCATGCTGCCCGGTGAAGATGCACATCCCCAGTTGTTTGACGCCTACCGTGAAGCCCTGCAGCAACTTGCCACTGGCGAGCGCGCGTCGGGTTCACTGCGTCGATTTGAATGGACGCTCCTGCAGGAAACCGGCTATGGCGTGCCAGGTGCCCGGCCGGATTTTGACGAGCCGGCAGCCGAGCCTGGCTTGCGCCGCATGCTGCGAGAACGCATCGACGAACACCTGGACCAAAGACCGCTGATGACACGCAACGTGTTGTTGTCGCTTAAACAGTATTGAATCAGGGCAGGTATCACCCACCCGGGTTCCTTCGCAACCTGCGTAACCTTCCCGCATTCACCACACTCACCAGATTCACCACATTCCCCACATTCCCCACATTCCCCAAACTCGCCAAACTCACCAAACTCACCAACTGACGCTGCCGATAATGTGATTGACGCCATCGCGTATGCCATTCCGGTCATTTCCTGGCCGCGATTGGGGCTAACCTCGGTTATGATTCCGGATAAGACTTCCGGAGAGCATTTATGAGCAAACAATCTTTTCAGCCTGGCGGCGCGCGTAAGTACAGCGCCGGCCGGGCAGGCCATCACCATGACGCCTTGCGCAAGCGCATTTTTGCCGGCACGCTATTGTTTGCGATGCATCTGCCGCTGGCGTTCGCCGATACGCTCAATGCCCAGTCCCACATAGACAAAGTGACGGTCTATCCTGATCGTGCACTGGTCCATCGGGTAGCGAACCAGGACATCCCAGCGGGTGAGCATGAACTGGTTTTTGCCAATCTGCCAACCAACCTGGATGAGCATTCACTGCAGTTCAATGCCAATGCCTCAGATGCTGGCGTGCAGATTCTGCATGTCTCCAGCACGCCGGATACGCGCCAGACAACGGCATCGGCCGGGCTCAATGAAGTGGCCGGCCAGATTGACGCCCTGCAGCAGCAGATTGCCCGGCTACAGGATCAGATCAAGATAGACGACAACCAGATCAGCTTCATCCGCAACTACCAGAACGGGCACAGCGTGCAGATTCGGGACGTGCCGCCATTGTCACAGGACGCCTTTGTGGGCCTGATGTCATTCACCGGAGAGCAGCTGGTGAAGGCTATGCAAACACGGCGTGATCACCTGCAGGAAAAGGAACAGCTGGAGGCGCGCCTGAATGTGCTGACGCAGCGCCGGGAGCAATTGACCCAAAGCGATGCCAACGAAACACGTAAAGTCGTGGTGACATTGCGTGCCACCGAGCCTGCAACGATCAATAGTGTGCTCAGTTATGTGGTGGCCGGTGCTGCCTGGTCGCCGGTATACGATGCACGTTATGATTCGAACAGTGGAAAACTGTCCCTGAACTACTTTGGGCAGATCAGCCAGAACACTGCCGAAGACTGGACCAATGTCGCCATCACCCTGTCTACAGCGCAGCCGGTAACGGGTGTTTCTTTGCCGCAGCTACAACCGTGGCGGGTAGACGTGGCACCGCCGCCTCTGCCGGCACCCGTGGCGCGCTCGAGAGCCCGTCAGGCGGCGATGGCTGCGGGCGCGGAGAGGGTAATGGAGATGGCGGATGCGGCGAGCTATGAGCCTGCAAACGCGCAGACCAGCACAACGAATACGACCTTCGAGGTACCGGGCAGGCAGACGGTTAAAACGGGTGGTCAGCAGCAGCGTGTGGCGCTCACCACGCTGACCGAAACGGCCGAACTGTCTTATGAACTTGTCCCCTCCGAAGCGACAGCAGTCTTTGCCACTGTAAAAATGAATAACAGTAAAGACTTTCCTTTGCTGGCGGGCAACGTCAATGCCTTTTTCGATGATGAATTTATTGCGGCTTCGGATATGAAGACCGTTTTCCCCAAGGAGGAGCTGGAGCTGGCAATGGGCGTGGATCAGGCCATTTCGGTCAAACGCGAACCCCTGCAGCGGTTTTCGGAGTCTACTGGTCTGACTGGCAGCGGTGCTCGCCTGACGTATGAATATAAAACCATCATTCGTAATAATCGGAAGCAGCCGGTGCACTTGATCCTGCATGACCGGTTTCCGGTTTCGGGCGATGAAAAAATTGATATCAAGCGTCTTGAACCCACCGGTGCGGATATTGCGCTCAAGGGCGACGGCCGTTATGAGCAGAAGCTGGAGCTGGCTGCCGGTGAGGAGCGTACGGTACTCCTGCGGTTCTCGGTACAGTATCCGAAAAGCCTGGATGTGAGTGGATTGCCTTAATGGCCCGCAGCTAACGGGCTGTTGCTTTATTTCCCGACGGCCTGTTTGACTGAGACTGATATAGCCCTTGTTGGAACGCCATCGTGCCCAACTTTTCCATACCAGTTCACCACGCATAAAACACAAAGCCGGAGATCAGACTCCGGCTTTGTGCAAGGCGGGCAAGCCCGCTTCTTTCTGCAATAACGTTATTGCGGCTGTACGCCTGCTTTTTTGAACAGATCGGCCCAGACGGGAATCTGCTCTTTGACTTTGGCATCCAGTGCTTCCGGCGTAGCCTGATCGGTCAGGATCGTGGCGCCCAGTGCATCCATGCGCTCTTTGAATTTAGGGCTGGCCAGTCCGTCTTTCAGCGCAGACTGCAATTTGGCGACAACGTTATCCGGTGTTTTGGCGGGTACCCACATACCGTGCCAGATACCAACGTTGAAATCCTTGAAGCCTTCTTCCTGCATGGTAGGCAGATCGGGCAACTGGGCATTGCGTTCAGCGCTTGTAATGGCATACGCTTTAACGGTTTTTGCCTTGATATGCTGAGTGGTGTTAGTGGTTTGATCGCACAGCAGATCAACCTGTTTACCCAGCAGGTCATTCATTGCCGGGCCGGCGCCTTTGTACGGCACAGTCAGCAGTTTTACGCCAAGGGTGTCCATTAACATGGTGCCGCAAAGGTGACTGGCAGCGCCGACGCCCGCGTTGGCCAGCGTGACTTTGTCCTGATTGGCTTTCAGATATTCAACCAGCTCTTTCATATTGTTTGCCGGAAAATCGGCGCGTGCCACCAGTGTCATGGGGACGTCCACAACCAGGCCAACCGGTCTGAAGCTTTTTTCAGGATCGTAGCCGAGTCGCTTGTACAGAGACGGCGCTGTGGAGAAGCCGATATGCATCAGCAGGACGTCGTAACCATCGGGCTTGGCATTGGCTACCTGTGTGGTACCAATGGTGCCACCCGCGCCGGCCTTGTTTTCTATCACAACCGTTTGACCAAGGGATTTCTGCATGGCTTCACCCAGCGAGCGGGCAACGTTATCGGTTGGGCCACCAGCGGTAAACGGAATAATCATGGAAACGGGATGGTCCGGGTAATCGGCAGCCATAGCGGTACCAGCAGACATGGCCAGGGCCAGCGCAAGAGAGCCGAACAGGCGGGGATTTTTCAGTGTGTGTAACATTTGGTTCCTGTCTTCTGTTTATTGAGTCGAGATCGTTGCTGCGGACGAGCTAACGCTCAAGTCTAGTCAGGTTATTGACAGGCGTCACTAGATAATTACCCTTAAATCCCTGAAAACAGGGCGAAAAATACGAATTTCATGTTTTTTATGGCAGGAAGGTGCATCAAATGAAGAGCTGCGGCACGCGGTGCATTTTGTGTGCTTGTTGTACGCGCGAAGCCAGAAAAAAACCGCTGGCACGATGATGCGTGATAGCGGTTTGTATGGCTTTGCCGGTTACCCCGGTCGCCGTTACCAAGGCGCAGGCCCTGAACCTGGCGGGGCGCAGGGCAGGCGCTTATTCGCGGCTGCCGCCGAAGATACCCAGCAGGGCTAGCAGATTGGCGAACACGTTATAAATGTCCAGGTAAATCGCCAGTGTTGCCGAAATGTAGTTGGTTTCACCGCCATTGACAACACGCTGCACATCGACCAGCATGAAGGCCGAGAAAATAATGATGGCCAGGATGGAAATGGTGAGAACCAGAGCCGGGATTTGCAGAAAGATATTGGCGACAGCTGCCAGCAGCAGCACGATCGCGCCAATGAACAGCGTTTTCTGCATACCGGTGAAGTCGCGCTTGCTGGTTGTGGCAATGGTTGCCATTGCGCCGAAGATGGCGGCAGTGCCACCGAAGGCGAGCATGATCAATTGCGTACCGTTACGGAAGTCCAGCACGTGACCGATCAGGCGTGACAGCATCATGCCCATGAAGAATGTGAACAGCAGCAGCAGACCTACGCCCAGCGAGCTGTTCTTGTTTTTTTCGATCGCGAACATCAGACCGAAGGCGCCCACCAGAAAAACAATGGTGGAAATGCCGGGAGCCAGCATTGTGTTCAGATTCAATTGCAACGCGAGGGCAGCGCCCAGCACGGTGGGAATAAGGGAAGCAGCAAGCAACCAGTAGGTATTGCGCAATACACGGTTGCGCACCACCTGGCCGGGTGCATAGCCTTCCTGGGGTAGTGTCTGGCGCAAGTCAGTCATGGTTTCTCCAATATCAAGTCAATTTTCATGAATTTCAGTATACATCAGACTGCGATTTAATCTGACAGTTCCCTGAATTTTACCTGAAAAGCAAAAAATCCGACAGCGACGGCCAGTGATTATTCTGTATCACGACTATATTTGGCGATAATGTCGGGAATCTCTTCCAGCAAACGCCGTTTCAGATAGTCGTGGGACTCGTCCAGAAGTTCGGTGACCAGCGCATCAATTTCCGTTTGCATCGCCGCTGCCTGGTCCGCGGATGGTGGCATGGCGTGCATCACTGTGCCTGCCAGCGCATCGGGCCGGGACGGAGCGCGGAACAGCGAGGCATCGAAGGACGGCCGTCCGGCAGTCGGCTGGATCCGGTTCAGTGTGAAATCAGCCTGCGCCGCCTGGCTGAAGGCGTCGTTTTCGTCGTCCGACCAGACATACAGCTCCGGTTTGCTGTGATGGCCCTGGACGCTGCGGGCCGTCTGCAAAAACGGTGCGTAGTCGTCTGCAGTGGGGTGCCCGGGGAAAGCGGCCGACGATACGGACGCATCGATAGCGCCTGATGCGGGCAAAAACGCAGGCGTTGAGGCAGAAGACGCAGGCGGGGCAACACGATCTTGCGCCGTACCCTGGGTCGTTGATCGGGGTGCCTGCGGCGGGGCAGACCATGCCGCAGCCGATACCTGCTGCGGCATTGCGGAACGGTCGCCTGCTGCCTGCGGGTAGGCGGGCGAAGCCACCTGTGTCGTCCGAGGCGAGGCGGCAGAGCCAAATGATGGCTCTGTCGCAGCCGGTGCTGGCGTCAGCACCGGCGTGTCATCGAACTCATCCTGCCAGGCAGGCCGGTCCAGCACCGGCGCCTCGCGTCTTTCCCGCATTGGTGGAGGAGGAATATGAACGGCACCGGTATGTACCCCTTGTTGTACCGGCATGGGACTATTGGCGCGGCCTGGAGTGGATGCCTGCTGACGGGTTGTCTGAGTACTGCCAGACTGAACACGGGTTGTCATGCTTGTTGTCGAATGTGCAGACACCGGAGGGTCGGGCAGCAGAACAGGGATATCGTCATCCATCGGTGCCGGGTCGGTCCGGGCGTCGATGGAATGCAGATCCAGATGGGGTTCCTTCGCCTCCGGGACCGATAGGGTATGGTCCGGGCGTTTTCTGAAAGTAATGGACATAAGTAATGACTCCCTGAGCGAGCCTGCCTGCGTATTAGTGGCTCGATATATTATGAGCCCGAACGTCGTGGCCGGCAGCCGTGTATTGTTTGTAGCGCAACCGCGCAGCAGCCTTGTCCTGTTCGTGATTGGAGACAATCTCCAGCAATCGCGTGAATCCTTCTGTATCCGGCGGACAGGCCAGATCCAGGTTCAGCAGCCAGGGGACGGGCGCACCGTCCTGCAGTGCCAGCGCCGGGCTGCTGCTGGTGACCCGGACCGGGCTGTCTGCCGGCGTGTCCGGGCCTGCCTCATCATGTGGAATGAAGAGTGTGTCTTGCAGCGCCCAAAGCCGACGCGAAAATACCGCCAGCCGTTTGGGATCGGTGCAATAGATCAGGACCGGCTGACCGGCCTGAAATTGCTTGCGCACGACGTCGCAGGCCATGCCAAGCCGGTCTGGGGCGCCGAAGGCAAAATCAACGCGCATTTGCCTGAGCCTGCCGTTCAATCAAAAACTGGCACAGCATGGGAACCGGGCGTCCGGAGGCGCCTTTGTCCTTACCACCTTTGAGCCAGGCGGTTCCGGCAATATCCAGATGGGCCCAGCGATAGGCTTTGGTGTAGCGCGCCAGAAAGCATGCCGCCGTGACCGAGCCGGCAGCGGGGCCACCGATATTGGCCATATCGGCGAAATTGGATTTAAGCAGGTCCTGGTATTCTTCATCCAGCGGCATGCGCCATGCCGTATCCAGTGCACGCCTGCCGGCGCTCAGCAGATTATCGGCCAGGTCATCATCACTGGCATATAGCCCGCTATGGAAATTGCCCAGCGCCACGATGCACGCACCGGTGAGCGTGGCGATATCCACAACGACGGCGGGCTCGAAACGCTCCGCATAGGTGAGGGCGTCGCACAGAATAAGGCGACCCTCGGCATCGGTATTGAGAATCTCAATCGTCTGGCCGGACATACTGGTAACCACGTCGCCCGGTTTGGTGGCGCGCCCGTTGGGCATGTTTTCTGTGGCAGGAATCAGGCCGACCACTTCGGTGTCCAGTTTCATATGTGCAAGGGCTTTGAACACGCCAAGCACAGAAGCGGCGCCGCACATATCGAACTTCATTTCATCCATGCCCAGTCCGGGTTTGAGCGAAATGCCGCCGGTGTCAAAGGTCACGCCTTTGCCGACCAGCACCACCGGTCCGTCGGTCTTCTGTTTTTTCTTGCTGTTGCCATGTTCAGGCGAGTACTTGAGCACGATGAAGCGTGGCGGCTGCTCGGAGCCTGCAGCAACAGACAGGAATGCATTCATTTTCAATGCTTCCAGCTGCTTGCGTTCCAGTACTTCTACAGAGATGGACTTGTGTTCTTTGGCCAGTTCCTTCGCCTGCTCACCGAGATAGGTGGGGGTACATACATTGGCGGGCAGATTGCCCAGTTCGCGTGTCAGGCGCAACCCTTTGGCAATCGCAGCGCCGTGCTCAATGCCTTCATCCACTTGTTTCTGATCGGGCTTGTCGATTGTAAAGATGAGCTTTTTGAGGGTAGAGGTGGCCGGCCGTTTTTCTTTGCTGAATGTTGCCGTGTATTTATAGACGGCATTGCCGGCAGCTGTTGCAGCCAGTTGCGCGCTCTGGCGCAGTGTCGTGGCCGGGCAGGGCTCTTCAAGCAGCGTGGACACCCCTTCAGTCAGCGACGTGTCACTGCAATAGCCTGCGATGGCCACATGGGCTTTGGCCATCACATTACTGTTGAATTTTTCTTTGGTACCAAGGCCTACCAGCACGACGCGTTCTGCGCGAACACCGGGCAGGGTGCGCAGGTCGAACAAGGTGCCTGCAGCCGCTTTGAATTCCCGTTTGAGTACCGCATCTATAGCGCCGTCAGAGGCGTGATTGATGAGCTTAGCGGTCTCTCCAAGCACGCCCTCGGTGTACACCCCGACGAATAAGACGGCGGTTTTAATTTGTTGAATCGAGCGGCTTGTTTGTGTGTTAAATTCCATGTTGTTTCTACCTCGAGGCGTCGGAAAGATGCCCTCATTATCCCCCATCTTTACTTATGTCGCTATTCAAACGGTCCGTTGTTGCAGAAATCACCAGTCACGGTGGCGTTGTCTTTTCTACGCTGATCGTTGTGTGGCTTAGTGTGCTGCTGGTACGTTTGCTCGGTCAGGCCGCTGAAGGACAGATCGGAGCAGATATTGTTCTGGGCATTGCCGCACTGTCCAGTATTACTGCTTTACCCACCATTTTATCGGTGGCACTGTTCATCGCCACCATCACAACCATTTCACGTAATTACAGAGAGTCTGAAATGGTGGTCTGGTTTGCCAGCGGTGTCTCGCTTAAAGACTGGGTTGCACCGGTCTTGCGCGTGGCGCTTCCCGTCTGTGTATTGATCGCCATTCTGACGCTGGAAATTACGCCCTGGGCTTATCGCCAGATCGAAGAATATCGGCAGCGTTACGAGCAGCGTTCCGATCTGTCCAAGATTACGGCCGGGCAGTTTATTGAATCGGCAGGCGGGGCACGCGTCTTTTTCACCGAAGCGCCTACCAATCCACAGGACGAGATCGGCGCGGTGTTTGCCCGCGTCCTGGATAACGACTGGTACACCATCGTGACTTCGAAAAACGCCCGCATCCGTCGCGAAGACAATGGCGATCGATACGTGGTGCTGGGCCCGGGCAACCGCTATGACATGAAGACCGACAGCGCTGAATTCCGGATGGTCAGCTTCGATTCCTATACCCTGCGCCTGGAAAATACCTCCGGCACGAGTGCCGATGAGATCGCCAGACAGAATGCGCTGAACCAGATGAAATCACGCCCCACCACCAACCTGATCCAGGATCGCAAGGCAGAAAGTCAGGCACAGATCATGTGGCGGATTTCGCTGCCGCTGGCTGCTCTGAACCTGGCCTTGCTTGCCATTCCGCTGGGTGCAGTGAACCCCCGCCTTGGGCGTTCGGGCGATTTGCTGCTGGCCGGCCTGGTCGGATTGCTGTATATGAATATGATCAATCTGATGCGAGGCTGGATTGGCAATGGAAAAATAGACTTCATTACCGGAACCCTGTCACTGCATGTCATTGTTCTGGCACTATGCCTGTATGCCTTCCATTCCCGAATGCGTTTAAAAACACCCAAAAAATCAGCAGCTTAGAGCGGGCGGGTATATGCATGTAGTATTTCAGTTGAAATAGACTATATGTATATACCTAATAATTATATAAATACGGTTCGTTATAACTTATAATCCAATCATGCGTATAGCCGCCAGCGGCGGCGCGCTGTCTCCACCAGCGGGTTCCGCGACGGTCGAGGGCTGATGATCGTCCTCAGTGCTGTTGTTACTGTTCCGGCGTTCCGCCTGCAGTGAGCAGGTGGATCAAAAAGGCAAGGATAATGAATCTACAGCAATTTCGTTTTATACGTGAAACCATCAGACGTAACTACAACCTGACTGAGGCGTCCCGGATTCTGTTTACCTCACAGCCGGGCGTGTCCAAGGCAATTATCGAATTTGAAGATGAACTGGGTGTCAAGGTTTTCGAACGTCATGGCAAACGCATCAAAGGTCTGACCAAACCGGGGCAGGCAGTGGCCAGTATCATTGAACGCATCATGATCGAGGTTGATAACCTGAAAAAAGTCAGCGATGAATTTGCGCGTCGTGACGAGGGCAGTCTGGTCATTGCATGTACCCATACGCAGGCCCGTTATTTTCTGCCCCGGTTCATTCCGGAATTCCGGCGCCGTTTTCCCAAGGTCCATGTTTCTCTCGCTGAAGGCAGCCCCTTGCAGCTGGCACAAATGGTATTGCAGGAACAGGCTGACATCGCACTGGCTACCGAATCGCTGTCTGAAGTGAGCGGCCTGGCAACATTGCCTTGCTACAGTTGGGAACACACGCTGGTGGTGAAACCCGATCATCCGCTGACTGAACTGACTTCATCACAGGCACGGAATCTGTCGCTGGAGCAGATTGTTCAATATCCCATTATTACTTACGATCGCGCTTTTTCGGGACGTTCGTCCATTGACCAGGCTTTTGCCGATCAGGGTCTTAAACCGGACATCGTTCTGGAAGCGATTGATGCCGATGTGATCAAAACCTATGTTGATGTTGAAATGGGTATCGGCATTATCGCAGGCGTCGCCTTTGATCCGCGACGCGATGCGGGCTTTGTTGGAATCCCGGTGGGCCATCTGTTTGGTACGCACGTTACCCGTATCGGATTGAAAAGCGGGGTATTTCTGCGTGATTATGTATATGATTTCCTGGCCATGCTGACCCCGGAATTGAGCCGTGATGCGGTTGAAGCAGCCGTCAATTCCAATGGTGTTGCCGACGCGGACAACGATTTTGCGCCGCCGTTGCGCCGGGTGTCATAAGGTCAGTTTCATCAGATCATAAAATCCGTTCAACATCGCAGTGCTCCCCGGGCCGACGGCCTGAATAACAGGGCACTGCGATGATGCGGATATCACAAGTTGATGTGGATATCACAAGTTGATGCGGATATCACAAGCTGATACCGATATCACAAGCTGATGTGGCTAGCATAAGCTGATACCGATATCACAAGCGTGAAAGACAAAAATATTGGCCCCGCAGACACTGTCGTCTTTGGGGCCATTTTCTCGCGCCTCTGTGCGTGGCTGCCTATCCGCGTCAGATTCAGGCCGAACCTGGCTCCTTTACCACCAACGCCTCACTTGGGTGTGCATTGTCGGCCTGTTCCTGAAAGAGCCAGACCGTTGGTTTTAATGCCTGTCAGGTGCCTGTTTCAACTCGCGCTTAAGAATCTTGCCTACTGGCGTTTTGGGCAACTCATCGCGGAACTCCACAACTTTGGGCACTTTATAACCGGTCAGTTCGCTTCGGCAAAAATCGATCAGCGTTTTTTCGGTGAGTGACGGATCCTTGCGAACCACCACTATCTTGACCACCTCACCGGACGCGCCATTGTCTACGCCGATGGCTGCGACTTCGCTGACACTCGGATGAGAGGCCACCACTTCTTCGATTTCAGAAGGATAGACGTTGAAGCCGGAGACGATAATCAGTTCTTTTTTGCGATCCACCAGGAAGATGTAGCCGTCTTCATTTATATACCCCATGTCGCCGGTACGCAGGAAACCATCGGGTTCAAAGGCTTTCTGTGTTTCTGCTTCCTTGTTCCAGTACTTTTGCATGACCTGAGGGCCCCGTACGCAGAGCTCACCGGTTTCATTGACGCCAAGCTCTTTGCCCTGGTCATCGCGAATCGAAATATCGGTAGAGGGAACGGGCAGGCCGATGGAGCCGTTGAATTCGCGCAGATCCAGTGGGTTGATGGTAACGGCCGGCGAGGTTTCGGTCAGGCCATAGGCCTGCGTTAGCGGTTTGCCGGTCATTTGTTTCCAGCGCTCGGCCACCGGACGCTGCACTGCCATGCCACCGCCGAGGGTCAGCATCAGATTGTCAAAAGAGATCGATTTGAAAGCGGCATTATTCATGAGCGCATTAAACAGCGTGTTAACACCGGTGAATGCCGTGAATGGATACTTGCGCAATTCTTTGATAAAGCCGGGAATATCGCGCGGGTTGAGAATCAGCAGATTGGTTGCGCCAAGTCGCACGAAAGTGAGGCAATTGGCCGTAAGGGCAAAGATGTGATAAAGCGGCAGGGCGGTCACGATAAAATCCTTGCCATTGCCTTTTGCATGTGGCTTGACCCAGGCGTAGGCCTGGCACAAATTGGCCACCAGATTGCCGTGACTGAGCACTGCCCCTTTCGCCACGCCGGTCGTGCCTCCGGTATATTGCAGGAACGCCATATCGGAATGGTTCAGGCTGACCGGCCTGAAGCTGTTTGCATTGGTGCGCTTCATGATGTCGGCAAAGCGAATATGCCCGGGCAGAGACCAGGCCGGTACCATTTTCTTCACATGCCGTACGATCAGATTCAGAATCGGGCCCTTGAGCGTGCCCAGCATATCGCCCAGGGTTGCAACCACCACATGCTTCAGGTCGGGCAGGGACGCTCTGGCGTCTTGCAGCGTGTGCGCGAAATTTTCTACAACCACTACGAATTCGGCCTGTGCATCCCTGAGTTGATGTTCCAGTTCCCGGGCCGTATATAGGGGATTGCAGTTGACCACAGTGCATCCGGCCAGCAGCGTACCAAACAGCGCCACCGGATATTGCAGAATATTGGGCATCATAAGAGCGACGCGTGTCCCCCGCGTAGCGCCCTGTGCCTGCAGCCACGCAGCAAAGCGGCGGGCGCTTTCATGCAACTGCGCATAGCTCATATGCTGACCCATGGAAATATACGCGGTCGATTCGGCAAAGCGTTCGCAACTTTCGTTGAACAATTCAGCCAGCGAGGCATAGTCGTTTAAATCGATCTCGGCGGGGACGCCTTTTGGATAATTTTTGAGCCAGATTTTTTCCATGTTTTATCCTGGAGTAAAAGGACTATAAACCAACGCGGCAAGCCAGTATTAACCAGCACCAAGCAAGGCCCGTTTCAGCGATGACTGTGCCGGATCATTGCCCAGCCATACGGCAAGCAGTGCGTGCGCAAAGTCTGCATCATCTACAGCGCCTTGCTGTGTTCCCAGTGCCGAGACCGATACTCGTGAACCGGAAAAGATGAGGTCGATCACGCTGCCACGCTTCAGGCTTTTCTGTTTGAGCAGCAGGCCGGCAAACTGCCGGGCATGCGGCTGTATCGCCTGCCACTGGCTTTTACTGGTATTGTCTCGTAATCCTTCGTTTAATGCATCGGCCAAATCCGCGCTGTCAATGTCGCGCAATAGAACCAGCCGCAATGCACGCGGTGCAGTGCTGTCGATCAGCGCCTGCGCCTTGTCTGTTTTTTTATCAGTGTACAACGCCGCCAGGTAAACGTCGAATACCACCTTTTTGCGAATGCCGGCACCATTGAGGATAAGCGGTGTGTTGCCCACTTGCAGTGTGTCAGGTACCGTGTGCCCATCCACCGTTCGCGCGCTCGCGTCCAGGGTCAGTGCTGACAGCGCGACAAGCGCAGCCGCCAGAAAAGATGCGTTGAATTTCATTGTTTGTCTCCGAATAAAATTCTTGTTGTTGTGCAGGGCTGCGCACCCGTTTCGGACCAATGCCGAGCCAGGTACGCAGCGTCTGCTGCCGGTACAGTCGCTGTTCGCCTAGAAGCGATGCGAGACCTGCAGGCCAAAGATATGGCCGCTGGATTTGTAGCTGCCGTTCAGACGACCGTACTGCGCAAGGTTGTCGTTATTGGTATTGTCGATATGTGATTTTTTCAGATACATATAGCTGTAGCCGACATCGATCGCTGTATTTTCCGAAGGCTTATATTGCGCGCCCACAGAGAACCAATAGCGGTCGTTGTCCGGTAGCGAAGCAGGGCGGTGCTCGGCCGAGCGCACCGGAGACTGATCCCACGCAACACCGGCCTTGAGTTTCCATTGTGGCGCTACCTGATACATGGCACCGATAGCAATACGCCAGGCGTTCTTGAATCTCAGATCCAGGCTGGCGCTGGGCAGGGTATCGCTTTTGATGGTCAGTTCGGGCAGGCTGCTCCAGCCGGTCCACTGGATGTCTCCCAGCAGTTCCCAGCGCGGACTAACTCGCTGATACAGGCTGAGCAGTGCCGTATCGGGAAGCGTCACGCTGGCGCTGGACGAGGACGTCAGCGATGCCGGTACGAGGCTGTAAATTTCCTGCAACTGTGCCGGCATGGCGCCGATCATGGCGGCTGATGGGCGGTGAATGTCCACATCGGTATCGCCTGTCGCCTTGTACTTGATGCGGGAGCGGTAGGACAGACCAATGCGCGTGTCCTCGCTGGGATGGAACATGACGCCGATATTCCATCCCAGGGCCGTATCATTCATTTTTACCTTGGCATCCCCTTCCAGTATTGGACCATACTGATCGCCAGCGGCTTTACCCATGGCGGCTGCCTGTTGCGCAGGAACGCCTGCGGCGATGTACCTTTGCGTGACGGCGCCTGCTACCTGGCTGCGCAAGTCAACAACGGTGCTCTTCTCATATTCGGCCTTGATACGCTGGATATTAATCCCTGCGCCAATTGACCAGTTATTGTTCAGCTTGTAGGCCAGCGACGGGTTGAAGTTGATGGTTTCGATCTCAAATTTTTTGGAGTGGTAGCGGCCCATGAAACCATCTCCGTAATCTGTCGAAAGACCAAAAGGTGCGCCAATACCCAGGCCGGCAAATAACCGGTCTGTGACCTGCCATGAGACATAGGCATTGGGTACGAAGGCGCCCCCGCCTGCGTTATCGCCTTCCTCTCCCAGTTTGGCGCCGGAGAACCGGGCGTTGGATGTACCAAAGGCAGCAGGCAGGGAGCTGCGATCGTTGCTGAACTTGAACGATGGGATAATGTAGTTGCCTCCCAACGATATGTTCAGGCCTGGCAGGTTGGTCATACCTGCCGGGTTGTAGTAAATGGTAGAAGCGTTTTCCGCCACTGCACCACTACCCGCGTAGGCTACGCCCAGTCCGCTGGCATTCTGTTCAAGCAAATTGAAGCCAGCAGCATGTACCGCTGTGACGCCTGATATTCCCAGTCCGAGCAAGGCTGCGCTCAGAAGCGTCCGCTGGAATTTATGAGTATGTCTCTTCATACGTCCATCCTAAGTGTAAAACCGGTGATTGCTTGTTTTATAACCATGCTATAACCCATGGCCATCAAGTCTTATCACATTTGTAATTTATGGAATTCAGTCTAACTTTCCATTGCATCTGATCATTGTTCTCCTTTACTACGTTTGTAATGAATGGGTCCGCCTGTGAAAGGCGCAAACCCGGTACCAAAAATCACGCCGGCATCGGCAAGATCGGCGTCCTGTACGATATGATTCGCAAGCTGCTTTTCAGTCTGTTCGATCAGCGGCTTGATCAGGCGCTGTGCCAGGCCCTGAGGGATGGATTTGCTGCTGCGTTGATCATGCTTGCGGTTTTTCCATAAGTAAAACCCTTCGCCGCTTTTGACCCCCAGCTTGCCTTCTGCAATTTTGTTTTGCAGGCAGCGTGGCGGCTCCTGGCCTTCCGACAATTGTTTGCCGGCAGCCATGGCGATATCCAGGCCCACGGTATCGGCCAGCGCAATCGGCCCCATCGGCATACCGAACTCAAGCATGGCGGTATCGATAACTTCAGGATCCATCCCTTCGTCAATGCAGCGCATGGCTTCCAGCATATACGGGGCAAGAACGGCGTTGACCAGAAAGCCGGGCGTGTCCTGAACCGGCAGAGGCAGTTTGCCGATTTTGCCGACGAACGCGGTCGCTGTGTCCAGCGTGTCCTGAGCAATGCCATCGGCGTGTACCACTTCAACCAGGGGCATGCGTGACACCGGATTGAAAAAATGGATACCGACAAAACGCTCGGGGTGGCTCAGCACGCTGCGCAACGCTCCAACGGAAAGGCTGGACGTGTTGGTCGCCAGAATCGCGCCGTCTTTCATTCTCGGCTCGATTTGCTGGTAGAGCGATTGCTTGGCCTGCGGATTTTCACTGATCGCTTCAATCACCAGATCCGCCGTTGCAATTGCGTGGCCTTCCAGATCGGGAATCAGGCGGTCACGGGCGGCTTGTGCGGTATACCGATCCTTGCGGGAATAGATTGACGCGGCACTTTTGAAGGCGCCCGCAATGCGCTGGGCATCGGTGTCCTGCAAGGTGGTTTTAATGCCCTGCAGCGCGCACCAGGCAGCAATGCCGCCGCCCATGACACCCGCTCCGATAACATGCACATGATTGATCTCGCGCGCATTCTCTTTTTTGCCAAAGGCCTTGAGTCGCTCCTGCAGATGAAAAACGCGGATCAGGTTCCGGGTGACATCCGATTGCAGCAGGCGGGTCAGCGCTTGTGGATCGGCCAGCGGATCTCCTTCATGTTTTTCCCACAAGTCCAGCATGGTTAGCGTGGCCGGGTAGTGGCCATAAGGGTCTTTTTGCTTGACGCTCTTGCGCGCCTGGCCGGCGACCAGTGATTTGAACGGTGCGCGGTTAAGCAGGCCGGCCAGCCCACGGGCCTGGCGTGCTGGTTTGCCGGAGGTGACCAGGTCTACGGCTGATTTCTCGGCAACCCGGGGGGCCACCTGCAGGTCGACCAGACCTGCCGACCTGGCCTTGCGGCCATCCAGCGTGCGGCCGGTCAGCATCATGTTCAGGGCGGTTTGCGGGCCGATCAGGCGCGGCAGGCGCATCAGGCCACCCCAGGCGGGGAAAATGCCCAGTTTAACTTCGGGCAGCCCGATCACGGGTTTGGGCGAGTCCACCGCAATACGATAGCGGCAGGCCAAAGCCAGTTCCAGACCACCACCCAGGCAGGGACCGTGAATCAGCGCCAGGGTTGGAAAGGACAGTTTTTCAATACGATTGAATAAATGCCAGCCGCGTTCAATCAGCTTGCGGCCGGTGTCTACGTTATCAATGTTCTGGAACTCCCTGACGTCGGCCCCTGCAATGAAACCGTTGCGCTTGCCCGAGCGGATGATCAGCGCTTTGGGGGGCGCCGATTCCAGGCTGCCGATGATATCGCTCAGTTCTTCCATGACGTCGCTGGCCAGTGCATTCATGCTACGGTCCGGGCAGTTGATGGTCAGCCATGCAATATTCTGCGCATCGCTGTGCAACGTCCAGTTTTGATATGTTTTTACAGATGTCATGATTGATCCTTACTGCATGGTTTCTACGAGCATGGCGCCACCCTGACCACCGCCAATACAAATGCTGGCGATACCGCGCTTGAGACTGCGTGCGCGCAATGCCTGTAGCAGGTGCAGTACGATGCGTGCGCCAGAGGCGCCAACCGGATGACCCAGCGCAATTGCACCGCCATCCACATTCAATTTGTCCTGGTCCAGTGTGCCCAGCGCAGGGATGCCAAAATGCGTCTGGCAGTATTTTTCGCTTTCGAAGGCACGGATGCAGCCCAGCACCTGCGCAGCAAAGGCTTCGTTGATTTCCCATAGATCAAGGTCATTCAGTCCCAGGCCATGACGCTGCAGGATCGGTACACTGGCATGGACAGGTCCCAGCCCCATTTGCGCCGGATCAAGGGCAGCCCACTGGGCGTCGACGATACGACCCAGTGGCTGCAGATTCCACTTGCTGACGGCTTCTTCGGAAGCGAGCAGCAGCGCGGTGCCGCCATCGGTAACCTGAGAGCTGTTACCTGCGGTGATGCTGCCGCTGGGCTTGTCGAACACCGGTTTCAGCTTACCCAGCTTCTCGATGGTGGAGTCGTTGCGGATACCGTCGTCTTCGGTGTAGGCATTGCCCTTTGCGTCGATGATCGGCTCAATTTCCGCGAACGCATGGCGGTTCCGGCCAGTAATAGCACGTTCATGGCTGCGCACACTGAAGGCATCCATTTCGCGACGTGTGATGCCAAATTCCCAGGCGAGATTTTCAGCGGTCTGGCCCATGGAAATGCCGATCACCGGATCGGTCAGCCCTTTGAGCAGGCCGATGACCGGTGCCAGGTTGCTCAGCTTGAACTGGCGCAACAGACCCAGCTTCTGGCCGGTGGATTTTGCACCATTCCATTTCGCCAGCCAGTTCACCATCGCATCGGAAAACAGCAAGGGTGCGCGCGACAGTGCATCGGTACCGCAAGCCAGAACCAGGTCGGAACGTCCCGTTTGAATATTGGCGCAGGCCGAATCGAGTGCCTGCATGCCCGAGGCGCAGTTGCGCATGACGGTCCAGGCCGGCACCCGATGGCCCGTGCCCACGCGCAGGCCAACCACGCGCCCGATATTGGTCTCATCGGGGGTCGGCGCAGCGCAGCCTACAATGACTTCAGACAGGACCGTTGGCTCGATGGGCTGACGCAGCAGCAGGGCACGTGCGGCCTGCACCGCCAGATCAGCGGCAGAAAAAGGTCCGGGGCCACCGCGCACTTTTAGAAAGGGTGTTCTGGCACCATCGACGACATAAACAGGTTTGAATGTCATAGTCAGGATTCCTTGGAGGTATTGAATGTTGAAGAACCTGTTGCTGTCTGCATTTTTGTCAGGCCCAGATCATGTGGGAAATCATCGACATGGATAACGGTATCGCGCAGGCGGTCGCGTTCGCGCACCAGGGCATATTCCTCTTCGCTGATTTGGTTTAATTGATGTGCCAGTTCCGTGATGTCACGAACGTTACCTGCAGGTTGCCCGTCAAACACGCCGCGTTTTTCGGCGTCGCGGATTTTTGCATCTACCGGTTCGGCACGCAGCGTGGCCAGCAGCGCCTGTTCAATGGCACCAATCGGCTCCTGATCGTTATCAGGGATATAGCAGTTGGCCGTCAGGCGATCCCGCGCCGGGCCGGGTTGCATCAGTTGCTCGCAGATGGCCTGATCAAGCCGGTCATGGGGGCGCCGGAACACGCCGCCCCATGGAAAGACAATCAGACGCAGGGCCGAACCGACCCAGCGATTGGGGAAATTACGATAGACATTGAGCAATGCAGTTTGGGCCTTTTCCAAGGCATCCTGAACCGACCAGTGCACAAAGGCGGCTTCATCGGCTTGCGCGCCATGGTCTTCAAAGTGCTTTAAAGTGGCGCTGGCCAGATAAAGCTGCGACAGCACATCGCCCAGCCGTGCAGAAATCTTTTCGCGCTTTTTCAGGCTGCCGCCCAGTACCAGCATCGCAACGTCGGCGCTGAGCGCCAGTGCAGACGACAGCCGGGTGATCTGGCCGTAATAGGGGCGCATTGCCTGCGAGGTACCGGCCTTGACGCCAAGCACACCCGAACCGAAAAGACCGCTGAACAGCGAGCGCAAGCCGTTCTTGCAGGCAAAGCCGATATGACCGAAAAGGGCATCGTCGAATTGATCGAGCGCGGTCTGTGGATCCGACTCATGTACGGCAGACATTTCTTTGAGAACATACGGATGGCAGCGAATGGCGCCCTGTCCGAAAATAATCAGGCTGCGTGTCAGAATGTTGGCGCCTTCCACGGTGATGCCAACCGGGATTTGCTGATACGCGCGGCCCAGAAAATTCGATGGGCCAAGGCAAATACCCTTGCCGCCGATGATGTCCATACCGTCATTGACAATAACACGCGCACGCTCGGTCACATGGTATTTGGCAATGGAAGAGATGACCGATGGCTTCTCGCCCAGATCTACCGCACCCGCCGTCATCACGCGCACCGCGTTGGTCATATAGGTATAGGCACCCATCCGTGCGAGGACTTCTTCGATGCCTTCGAATTTGCCGATGGGCAGGTTAAATTGCTTGCGGATCCGGGAATAAGCGCCAACGGCGCGAACGGCCATCTGCGACATGCCGACGTTGGAAGAGGGCAGTGAGATGGAGCGCCCGGCAGCCAGGCATTCCATCAGCATACGCCAGCCCTGCCCAGCCATTTTCGGGCCGCCGATGATGAACTCCAGCGGCATGAACACCTGATCGCCTTCAGTCGGACCATTCATAAACATGGCATTCAATGGGAAGTGGCGACGACCGATCTTTACGCCGGGGTGATCATGAGGCACCAGGGCGCAGGTAATGCCTATATCTTTTTTGTCGCCCAGCAGGCCATCGGGATCGAACAGACGAAACGCCAGTCCCAGCAGCGTGCACACCGGGGCCAGGGTGATATAACGCTTGTTCCACGATACTGACATGCCAAGCACCTGCTCGCCATTCCATTCACCCATGCAAACGACACCGCTGTCGGGAATGGCTGCGGCATCGGAGCCGGCCCAGGGACTGGTCAGTGCGAAAGCTGGAATTTCCTCGCCTCTGGCCAGGCGGGGCAGATAGTGATTTTTCTGTTCCTCGGTGCCATAGTGCACCAGTAACTCGCCCGGGCCCAGCGAGTTGGGCACCATGACCGACACCGCCAGCGCAGAGTTGCGGGTGGACAAGCGGGTCATGACTTCTGAGTGCGCAAAAGCCGAAAACCCCAGGCCGCCATATTGCTCCGGGATGATCATGCCCAGGAAACGGTTCGATTTGATGTACTCCCAGGCCTGGGCCGACAGGTCAAAGTCTTCCGTTGTGATTTTCCAGTCATCAACCAGCGAGCAGGCATGGACAACTTCATTGTCCATAAAGGATTGTTCGGCGGCGGTCAGTGTTGGTTTCGGAAACTGCTGCCACATTGCCCAGTCTGGTTTTCCACTGAACAGTTGGGCATCCCACCACACGGTCCCGGCCTCGATGGCATCTCTTTCGGTGTCCGACATGGATGGCAGTACCTTTCTGAATTTACTCAGAAGCGGCCGACTGATGTGACGTTTGCGAAAGGCTTTAAGCTGTTGGGAGAGGGGCACGCAGTCCTCCTAAAAGGAAACTCATTAATCGGGGTAGGAGCAGTTCGTCATACGCATTCTCGTCGACCAGCGACGAGGTGACATTCGGTAGAACGCCCTGCAGAATGTTGATGCCGGCAATCGCATACGAGGTTGCGCCAAGCATGAAATGAAAACGCCAGATGATGTCTGCCTCCGGCACATCGGGCATGGCGCGTACAAATGCGGTTTTGTAGCGGGCGACCACTTCCATATATTCCTGGGCAAACAGGGTTTTGATGAAATTGGATGGGTCGGTCATGGTGCGTTCAAGCAGCCGCATGAAAATATTTGCGTCGTGTTCGGGATCGGATGCATGACGCAGCAGCGTGCCGAAGAAGGCATCGACCAGCAGCGATGGCTTGACCGGAGCAGGCGCGGCTGCTTTTTCCAGTTCATCCAGCAGGCGAATGCGTTCGCGGTTAATCCATTCAAGACGGCGCTTTAAGACTGCGCGCACCAATTCTTCCTTGCTGCCGAAATGGTAGTTGATGGACGCCAGATTGACGCTGGCTGCCGATGTTATCTGGCGCAAGGACGTTGCGTCATAGCCTGTCTTCACAAACAGGGTTTCCGCGGCATTCAGAATCGAATTGCGGGTCACTTCGCTGCGATTAGTAGCCATAATTAAACAGATGATTTAAACAAGTGTTTTAATTCTATGCCGCTTTATTGCGAATGGCTATTGAGGATTAACCCTAGCGTGGGTGACCGTGCAACACCGTGAGGGTTCTGTTGGCTTTGCCGTGCATCTGCGCTGCAGGCAGGGCGCGAGTCGCTGATTGCCCTTGAGGTTGTGGGCGCACGCAATGAAATGTCCTTTTTGGCTTCTAGTTTGTATAGCCCAACTTTGAGCATCGTTTAATTGGCGAGCGCATTAGGGCAAACAGCAGGACCGCCACCGGGTTCATTTGCCCGCATACTGGGGAATACCCGGAAAACGAATCGTGGAGAAACGTATTGTGACAAGAACGTCAGATTTTTCCATTGATTTAAAATAGATTTATAAAAAATAGCATTGCTAATAATAATGATTCTCATTTATAATCAATCCAGTTTCTTTGGAGAAGACTATGATTGGAAATATGAGGGCAGTAGTGGTTGGCGCAGATCGTCTGGGCAATATCCCGGTGCTTCTAAAAGATCATAATATTGAAATCAAGCAGCACATCAGCGGGCGCGACCCGTCCCATCAGAAAAAAACCTATCAATTGCCCACCGGCACGCAAATGGTTATTTTGCTTACAGACTTTCTGGGCCATAACGTCATGAAGTCGTTTCGGTCTGCAGCGCAAAAAGCAGGTGTGCCTGTGGTGGCTTGTCGCCGCTCACTATGCAGCATGCAGCAGGCGCTGACACAATCGGGATTCAGTTGTGCAGATTGCCCACAGCGTCACAAGGCAGGCAAGGGTAATTAATACGGTTGGTCTTCATGGCCCCTGGCCCTGAATGCTGCGCAGTTGAAGCATTCAGGGCAGGGTTTGTCGTGCTGTACAGCTTGTGCGGTGGCGCTCCTGTATATCAGCCGCCATGAACGCATTTCCGCTATTTCAATAATGCGCTATTTCTGTTCTTGTTTATATTTATTTATATAGATGGTAGATGACAGGTGGCATCAACTCGATGGCAATTATCCGGTTCAATCGCCGGATGCGAAAAAAACTGGACGTTTTCTTAATGAGAACGTCCAGTTTTTTTGGGCCACACATATTTAATGTGCGGCCGTATGCAATTGATGCGTGATGCTGTTTCGCTGCGGATCAGCGAGAAGCCACGCGTTGTCCTTCCAGGCGGCGTGCGCCGTTATAGCGCTTGTTCCAGTAAACATTGTCCATCTTG
Organism: Advenella mimigardefordensis DPN7; assembly: GCF_000521505.1. GTDB lineage: Bacteria > Pseudomonadota > Gammaproteobacteria > Burkholderiales > Burkholderiaceae_B > Advenella > Advenella mimigardefordensis. The sequence goes on along the minus strand of NZ_CP003915.1, from coordinate 2,696,086 downwards.
TCTACACGAACAACAGAGCCTGTGCGCGGTGAATGAACAAATTTATTCTCGCCAACATAAATACCGACATGCGAGTACCGTTTGCCCCGGGTATTGAAAAAGACCAGGTCGCCGGGTTTAAGCTCGTCGCGGCTGACCGATTCGCCAATTTGCGCCATGGACGAAGCCACGCGCGGCAGGTTGACGCCCATGTATTTGCTGGCAGTGTAGTAAATCAGGCCAGAGCAGTCAAAACCACCCTTGGGGGTTGTGCCACCAAAACGGTAGCGCACGCCAAGATAGTTCAATGCCGCTTCTGCCAGTTCGCTGGAAGCAGATACGGGTGAATCGATAGCGGCGTCTTTGTTATTGCGACGCAGCTTGGCCTGGGCAATCAGGTCACCGATGGGGTCTGAAATCCGGGGATCCCACTCTGATACAGGCTTTTCAGTTGCTGCATCAACTACGCCATTTTGCGTGATAATGAGTTTCTGAGATTGTTCCTGATCGAGGTCGTCGGCGATAGCGACTTGGGAGAAAGTGACACTACTGAGGGAAATGCAGAGGAGGGAGAACAGGGACCGTCGAAGACGGGTACGGAAATGGCTGAAACTAACAAGGGAGTGTGGGGGCATAGTCGTTACATATCGTAAATTATAGGGTGTCCGAACTAGCTTTTCCAAAAGCTGAGCAAATTCTACATAAAAATCAATGCTGTCACAACCAATTTCTAAAGATTTTCTAGATTGAAATTAAGAAAAATTTACATTTTCTGGAAAAAAAGCGCGGCTCGATTTACGCGCTTACATTCGTTTTGAAATTGGCCGAAGTTAGTGTTATTTAAATACTTCTTACGTTAAATTCTGCGATTGTTACAGTTCAATATAATGTCAGGGTCGTATTGATTCGAATGTAAAAATAAAATTCAATTGTGACTTATTGGTGCAAATAGCACAAATGACCACGCGTGCCTTTCATGATGAGTTTGTCATCAAGCTGTCATATCAGCGGCAACAAGCAATTGAAGTTGAACGAGAAAAAAAGAAGAACTTTAATATTATTTAACTTTATTCACGGGCAATGTGATGTGTGTCAAAAGCAGTTTAATAGATTCGTTATATCTTCCGACAGCACCTATCAAAGCCTGTGATTTGCCGGGTTTTGGCGTTATATCAGTGCCCGACAATGCTGTCTGCTGCCCCGGCACAGTGCTGGGCGGCAACAGGAAAACCGCTAGCCGGTTTGGCAGCTTCTTTATGGGCGCCGGTTGCGGGTTCAGGCTGTTCGCCGCGCAAAATGGCGAATAGGCTGATCAGGTGCCTCTATCGGTCACGCCTTGTCTGACAGCAGGCCGGTAGCGGGTAACAGATCCTGTGGGAGGTCATGCAGGAGATCATGCAGCGTTCGGGTTGCGGGTCAGTAACGTACCCGCATTGTGTTTTCTACAGGTTGTTGCTGATTACCTTTTGATTTATTCTCGGCTAATATATATAGAACAGGGCGGCAGCGCATTGCCTGTCGGGCCCGCACGATATATCAGCTTTAACTATTTAACATCATACGTTCAGGAGACCGCTTATATGTCCACTTCAATTGAATCTGTGCTCGTCGAAAACCGGGTATTTCCGCCCAATGACGATTTCGTCCGGAATGCCACGGTTGCGGGTATGGATGCTTACAAAGCACTTTATAAAGAAGCTGAAGATGACTTCGAGGGCTTCTGGAAGCGTCAGGCCAATGAACATCTGCGCTGGATTAAGCCCTTCACCCAGGTTCTGGATGATTCGGCAGCGCCATTTTATAAATGGTTCGCCGACGGCGAATTAAATGTTTCGTACAACTGTCTGGATAAACACGTGGTCGAAGGACGTGGTGATCAGACTGCCATCATTTTCGAAGGGGATGATGGAGCAGTCACACCGGTTACTTTTAAGCAATTGCTGGCCCGGGTCAGTCGTTTCGCTAACGGCCTTAAGCAGGCTGGATACAAGAAAGGCGACACGGCCATTATTTATCTGCCTATGTCTATCGAGGCAGTCGTGGCCATGCAGGCTTGCGCGCGGCTTGGCATCATTCATTCGGTGGTGTTCGGCGGGTTTTCGGCCAAGAGCCTGCATGAACGGATTGTTGATGTGGGCGCTTCCCTGGTGATTACCTCTGATGGCCAGTATCGCGGCGGCAAAGCGCTGCCTTTGAAACCAGCCGTAGATGACGCACTGGCCCAGGAAAACACAGAGAAGGTACGCTCCGTGATCGTTTATCGCCGCACGGGCGGCGATATCAGCTGGACCGAAGGCCGCGACATTTGGTGGAGTGATTTCGAAGACGGTCAGTCCGATGTCTGCGAACCGGTAGCCATGAATTCGGAAGATCCGTTATTTATTCTCTATACATCGGGTTCCACCGGCAAACCCAAAGGCGTGCAACACTCCTCCGCCGGCTATCTGCTCTGGGCGCAATTGACGGTCAAGTGGACTTTTGATCAGAAACCAGGCGACGTCTTCTGGTGCACGGCCGACGTGGGCTGGATCACCGGCCACACATATGTGACCTACGGCCCGCTGGCTGCCGGTCTGACGCAGGTCGTCTTCGAGGGCGTACCAACATATCCCAATGCCGGTCGGTTTTGGGAGATGATTGGCCGCCACAAGGTCACGACCTTTTATACGGCACCAACCGCGATCCGTTCTCTGATCAAAGCCTCCGAGGCCGATGCCAAAGTGCATCCGGACAGCTTCGATCTGTCCAGCCTGCGTATCATTGGTTCGGTGGGTGAGCCCATCAATCCGGAAGCCTGGGTTTGGTATTACAAAAACGTCGGTAAAGAGCGCTGCCCGATTGTGGATACATGGTGGCAAACCGAAACCGGCGGCCAGATGATCACGCCGTTGCCTGGCGCAACACCGCTCAAGCCTGGTTCTTGCACGCTGCCGTTACCTGGTATCTTTGCTTCCATCGTCGATGAAACCGGCGAAGACGTACCTAACGGTAAGGGTGGTTTCCTGGTTGTCAAAAAACCGTGGCCTGCCATGATCCGGAACGTGTGGGGGGACAATGAGCGTTATAAAAACAGTTATTTCCCTTCAGAATTCCGTGGCTACTATCTGGCCGGTGATGGCGCGCAACGGGATGCAGATGGCTACTTCTGGATCATGGGACGTATCGATGACGTGCTGAACGTGTCCGGTCACCGTCTGGGCACCATGGAAGTGGAGTCCGCACTGGTATCGCATGAGCTGGTTGCAGAAGCCGCCGTTGTCGGACGCCCGGATGCCACTACCGGTGAAGCCGTGGTCGCGTTCGTGGTCCTGAAGCGTGAGCGTCCGCATGGTGACGAGGCCAAAGAGATCGCCAAGCAGTTGCGTGACTGGGTTGCCAAAGAAATCGGCCCGATTGCCAAACCCAAAGATATCCGTTTTGGCGACAATCTTCCTAAAACACGTTCAGGCAAAATCATGCGGCGTCTGCTGCGTGTGGTGGCCAAAGGCGAAGAGGTCACCCAGGATGTCTCTACGCTTGAAAACCCCGCCATCCTGGATCAGCTGACCGAATCTGTCTGATCCAGACGCGGCAGACCGCAAGGAGCCGGCTCAGGCCGCGCTCCAAAACCGCTGATAAAAAAGGCTGGAATCCGTACTCGTGGATTTCAGCCTTTTTTGATTTCAGTCTTTTTTTATCAGGGCCTCATTTACCAGGAGACCGGACAGATATTCATCTGGCCGATCAACGAGGCAGAACGCGCATTACATTCCGTTGTATACCGGACCTTCGCCCCCCTGCGGCGCCACCCATACAATATTCTGTGTGGGGTCCTTAATATCACAGGTTTTGCAATGCACGCAGTTTTGCGCATTGATTTGCAGGCGATCCTGGTTCTGGTCGTCCTTGATGAACTCATAGACGCCAGCCGGGCAATAGCGCTGCTCGGGACCCGCATACACACGCAGGTTGGTGTCAACCGGGACGGAAGCGTCTTTGAGTGTCAGGTGCACCGGTTCGTTTTCTTCATGGTTGGTGTTAGAAATGAACACCGATGTCAGGCGATCAAAGGTCAGTTTGCCATCTGGCTTTGGATAGTCTATCTTCGCGCACTCGGCAGCGGGCTTCAGGCACTCGTGATCGGCCTTTTTGCGATGAATCGTCCAGGGCATTTTGCCCTTGAACACCAGTTGCTCAATGCCGGTCATGAGGGTGGCGATCAGTCGTCCTTTTTTGAACCATTGCTTGAAGTTGCGCGCTTTGTTCAGCTCTTCATACAACCAGCTCTGCTCAAAGGCAATAGGGTAAGCTGACAGGATGTCCTGGCTGCGCTCGGCGGCCAGTGCTTCGAAGGCGGCTTCAGCGGCCAGAGAACCGGTCTTGATGGCGGCATGGCTGCCTTTGATGCGGCTGGCATTCAGAAAGCCAGCTTCGCAGCCGATCAGTGCACCGCCCGGGAATACCAGTTTGGGCAGGGATAGCAAACCACCGGCGGTAATGGCGCGGGCGCCATAGGCAATGCGTTTACCGTTCTCAAAATAAGGCCGGATGCTTGGATGCGTTTTATAACGCTGAAATTCTTCGAAGGGAGACAGCCAGGGGTTGGCGTAATCCAGCCCAACCACCATGCCCACCATGACAAGATTGTCTTCCAGGTGGTACAGGAACGAACCGCCATAGGTATCAGAATCCAGCGGCCAGCCGGCAGTATGCACGACCAGGCCTTTTTTGAATTTTGCAGGATCAATTTCCCACATTTCCTTGATGCCGATACCATAGCTTTGCGGGTCGCGGCCCTGATCAAGCTTGTATTTCGCAATCAACTGGCGCCCAAGCTGGCCGCGAGATCCTTCGGCAAACAGCGTGTATTTGGCGTGCAGTTCCATGCCGGGCTGGTAATGTGCGGTCTGGTTGCCGTCGCGGTCCAGACCCATATCCCCGGTAGCGACGCCGCGGATGCCGCCGGCTTCGTTGTAGAGCAGTTCGGTGGCCGCAAATCCGGGGAAGATGTCAACGCCCAGCGCTTCGGCCTGTTCACCCAGCCATCGCGTGACGTAGCCCAGCCGCACGATATAGTTGCCTTCGTTGTGAAAACAGGGTGGCAGCGCCCACTTGGGAGTGGATTTTTGTCCGGTTTCGTTCAGGAACAGAAATTGGTCTTCGGTTACCTCTACGCCCAGCGGCGCCCCTTTTTCTTTCCAGTCGGGAATAAGCTCGGTCAGCGCCTGCGGATCCATGACTGCGCCAGAAAGAATATGCGCGCCAATTTCGCCGCCTTTTTCCAATACACAGACTGAGTAATCCTGTCCTTTTTCCTGACAGAGTTGTTTAAATTTGATTGCCGCTGCCAGGCCCGCCGGCCCGCCTCCGACGATGACAACGTCATATTCCATTGATTCGCGTTCTGACATTCGCGCTAGCTCCTGAGATAATGTAATTCTGTATTTAATGTCGATTGTATTGCAATGAGGGGTCAATTGCAGTTCTTAATAGCTGAAGTCGTTGTTAACTGCTCTGAAATGGCCGGTTAATCTGACTGGCGGAACAAATGCCGGATAAATGGCGATCAGTCGCTTGGATTTGTCGTTTTCAGTGCTTCGTTTCTGTCGCTTGTGCTGCGATGCAAAAAGTAAACAATACTGCAAGAATATTCAAGTCGTGTCGTTTTACCTAGGATAACTACCAATAAGGCAGGTCTGTGCCGGATGGGTGTAACAGAAATCTGCTACAGTATGTTCGATGATAACAAGGCCATAGAACAAGGCTATTTAAGGAGATCACCCGTGCCCGATAGTGCCGACAGTGCTGATCGTATATCCCCGGCTTCGTCACAGGATCGTTCCGTACAGGGCGAACACCGCCATATATTTGCCCTGCGCTGGGCCGATATGGATGCATTGCAACATGTAAACAATACCGTGTATTTTCGTGCCATCGAAGAGGCCCGCATGCAAATCCTCGGTCCGTTGCGCCATTTGTTTGCACCAGGCACCGGGGTTGTACTGGCCCGTGCAGAATGTGATTTTCTCAGGCCAATGAGCTGGCCGGGCAATATGGAAATTGTTCATCAACTGGCCAGATTGGGTCGTTCCAGTCTGGATTGTAATATTCTCATACGCAAGGAAGGCGAGCCGGATATCCTGTATGCGCGTTCCCGTGCCGTGGTGGTGCTGAGTGATTTGGCATCGGGAAAGTCGAGTCCATGGTCGGCGGCGTTGCTTGAGCAATTGCAAAAGCAGTTTGCACTGGCACCGTCACATGCTGGCGCATGAGTCCAAAGGCGTACCAGCCAGTCGTTCACGTTTCATAATCAGTAAAGGAAGAGTAAATGGATAAGGTATTTGCAAATGCCAATCAGGCGCTCGAAGGCATCGTAGCCGATGGGCAAATGATTGGTGTTGGGGGCTTCGGTCTTTGCGGTATTCCCGAGGCGTTGATTGCGGCTCTGCGGGATTCGGGGGTGAAAGACCTCACATGCGTGAGCAATAACGCCGGGGTTGATGGATTCGGACTGGGCCAGTTGCTCAATACGCGCCAGGTTAAAAAAATGATCGCCTCCTATGTGGGTGAGAACAAAGAGTTCGAGCGGCAATATCTGGCGGGCGAGCTGGAGCTGGAGTTTACGCCTCAGGGCACGCTGGCAGAAAAACTGCGCGCCGGTGGCGCCGGTATCCCGGCCTTCTTTACGCGCACCGGTGTGGGTACCATTGTGGCCGACGGCAAGGAAATTCGCGAGTTCGACGGACACCAGTACGTGATGGAGCGTTCGCTTACGCCTGATGTTTGCCTGGTCAAGGCATATATCGCCGATCGCAGCGGCAATCTGATTTTCCGCAAGACCGCACGTAACTTCAACCCTAATGTGGCCATGGCCGGCAAAATCACGGTGGCCGAAGTGGAAAAAATCGTTGAAGTGGGCGAGCTGGATCCGGACCAGATTCATCTTCCCGGCATTTACGTGCAGCGCATCGTACTGAATGAGCATCCTGAAAAACGGATTGAGCAACGCACGACCCGTCCGTCCAAAGGAGAATAAGCATGGCATGGAATCGCGATCAAATGGCTGCGCGTGCAGCAAAAGAACTGCAGGATGGATTCTACGTGAATCTGGGTATTGGCCTGCCAACCCTGGTAGCCAACCATGTGCCAGAGGGTATGGAAGTCTGGCTGCAATCAGAAAACGGCCTGCTCGGTATTGGCCCGTTTCCAACGGAAGAAGAAATTGATCCGGACATGATCAATGCGGGTAAGCAGACCGTCACGACGCTGCCGGGTTCATCTATTTTTTCCTCTGCCGATTCATTTGCGATGATTCGTGGCGGCAAAATCAATCTGGCTATTCTGGGCGCCATGCAGGTATCGGAAAAGGGCGATCTGGCCAACTGGATGATTCCGGGCAAGATGGTCAAAGGCATGGGCGGCGCGATGGATCTGGTGGCCGGTGTGGGGCGCGTGATTGTGCTGATGGAGCATGTGGCGCGCAAGAAAGACGGTACCACCGATATCAAACTGCTGCCTGAATGCACGCTGCCGTTGACCGGTGTGGGTGTGGTCAATGTGATTATTACCGACCTGTGCGTGATGGAAGTGACAGAAAATGGGCTGAAAGTGCTGGAGCTGGCACCAGAGGTCACCATCGAAGAAGTGCAGGAAAAAACCAAGGCGAAGCTGGATCTGTCTGCTTTGGCCTGATCGGCACGAGTCGGCTTGTCGCCAGACGGATCGGCACCCCCGTGCCGAATAAGCGCCTCCGCAGCGTTGGACGCATTCACTGCTTGATTTACTTTATTGCACGTGTTTGTGTCCGGCCATGCGGGGTGCTTTTTTTATCTGCTCTCCGTTTTTCCGGCGCCCAGGACCAGGCACAGCCAGCCCGCCAGAAAGCAAACGCCGCCGATAGGCGTGATGGCGCCCAGCCATTTCACATTGCTGAGCACCAGTATGTACAGGCTGCCGCTGAAAATCACAATACCTGCACCAAATAAGCGGCTGCTCCAGCGCAGCGCCTGCCGGTTCACATGGGCAGCCAGGCCTACCAGCAGTAACAGTGCCAGCGTATGAATCAACTGGTAGAGTACCGCAGTGTGCCAGACAGGCAGCAGCGCCGGATCTACATGGTTTTTCAGACCATGAGCCCCGAAAGCGCCGGCGGTAACCCCGATAAAGCCGCTGATGGCGGCACCGCGAACGATGGAAGAGAAGGTAGTCATAGGGTAACGTCTTGGAATGTAACTGGGCCTACCGCATGTTTTTTTTGCGATGATGGTGTATTGTAAATGTTTGCGCACCACTGCGATACCTGTTGCCGTGATGCATAGATGAATGTTTCACCGGAGTACCCGCACCCTATGTCAACCGTTACTGAACGCCTGCAGCAATTGCGCATCGCGATGGCCGCACAGCATATTGATGCCTACCTTATACTTTCAGCAGATCCTCACCAGTCAGAATATCTACCGGAGTACTGGCAGGGGCGGCGCTGGCTTAGCGGTTTCACCGGATCTGTTGGCACCGTGGTCATTACCCGCGACTTTGCCGGCCTTTGGGTGGATTCGCGCTATTGGGAGCAGGCCGAAAAACAGTTAGCCAATAGCGGTCTGACGCTGATGAAACTGGGCCAGACCGATGTGCCCAGTGTCAATGCCTGGCTGGAAACCAATCTTGAAAGCCGGCAGGTTGTTGGGGTGGATGGCCATGTGCTTAGTCTGAAAGCCGCACAGGATTTGCGTCAGGCGCTAGGCCGCCGCGACAGTGTATTGAAAACCGATACGGACTTGCTGGCTGCGATCTGGCCCGATCGACCCGGTTTGCCGGCAGCCGCTGTGGTTGAACATAGCGCACCCTTTGCGACGCGCAGCCGTGAGCAGAATCTGCACGCGTTACGCCAGTCCATGGCTCAGGCCGGGGCACAATGGCATTTGATCAGCGCGCTGGATGATATCGCCTGGGTATTGAATTTACGTGGCTCCGATGTTTCGTACAATCCGGTATTCCTGTCGCATTTATTAATTGGCGCCGATAGCGCCGTGCTGTTTGTTGACAAGAAAAAAATGGGCCCGGAGCTAATTGCCCGGCTTGCTGCCGACGGTATTGCCGTGCAGGGGTATGAGGACGTTCAGGGCGCGCTGGCCGCCTTGCCTCACGAGGCCTTGCTGGTTGATCCGGCTCGTACAACGGTGGGGCTGCTGGCGCATGCTCATTCGGTATCATTGATCGAAAAACTCAATCCATCGCAACGCTTTAAATCCGTCAAAAATCAGGCCGAGATTGCCAACGTCAGGCAGGCTATGGAGCAGGACGGCGCTGCGCTCTGTGCGTTTTTTGCCTGGTTCGAAGCCGCCCTGGAAAACGGCGAGCCGGTAACAGAGCTGACAATCGACGAGCAGATTACCGCAGCCCGCGCGCGCCAGCCTCATTTTGTATCGCCCAGTTTTTCTACCATCGCGGGCTTCAATGCCAACGGCGCCATGCCGCATTACATGGCAACGCCCGAGTCGTATTCAGTGATTGAAGGCAATGGCTTGCTGCTGATCGATTCGGGTGGCCAGTATCTGAACGGCACTACCGATATTACGCGGGTCGTACCTGTTGGAACAATTAATGCTGACCATCGCCGCGATTTTACGCTGGTCCTCAAGGGTATGATCGGTTTGGCCGCAGCCGTATTTCCTGAAGACTATCCGGCGCCGTTGCTGGATACGCTGGCGCGGGCCCCCTTGTGGGCACAGTTGCTGGATTTCGGTCACGGTACCGGGCACGGTGTCGGGTATTTCCTGAATGTGCACGAAGGTCCGCAAATGATCTCGCATCGCGCCCACCGTTTTCCCGACACCGAGATGAAAGCCGGCATGATTACTTCGGATGAGCCGGGTCTTTATCGGCCAGGCCAGTGGGGCATTCGTATTGAAAACCTGATCTGCGCAGTGCCTGCTGGCCAGTCTGAGTTCGGCACCTATCTTAAGTTTGAAATGCTGACGCTATGCCCGATTGATACGCGCTGTATTGAACGGCAGCTACTGAGTGAGCAGGAATTGTCGTGGCTGAACGCCTATCATGAAGAGGTTTATCGCCGGCTGGCGCCGCGCGTATCGGGCCCTGCATTGGCGTGGTTGAAGACAAGAACCGCAGCGATTTAACTTAAGATTTAAGATGCACTGGCCTGCGCTACGAGCTGTAACCGGTCATCATTTTGTCAAATAGTAAAACTTAAAATGCCCAGTATTTTGCCAGTGGAAGCACCATGAAAAAAACATATTGGGTATTTTATGCTCGGCCATGTCCTCCGTCGCCATCGCTCAAACAGGTGGTCTTGCTATCGGTACGAAGGGCAGTGCATTGCCTTATCAGGTCATAGAGAAAATCGGTGATGTAGAAATCCGTCATGGCGGATATGGTTCTTCGGCCTTCAGGGATCCTGGTCACCCCGATCGCTTTTATGCGATGACCGATAGAGGGCCGAATGCCGATGGCCCCACGAAGGATTCAAAGGTATTTCCGGTGCCGGCATTCACGCCCAGTATTGGACACTTCGCGATCGAGTCTAATGGCAGCATTAAATTGCTTGAAAACATTCCTATGCGCCGGCCGGATGGAACGTTGCTGACCGGCTTGCCAAACCCCAAGGGACTGGGTAGCACCGGCGAAACGGCACTCGATCTGGCGGGCAAGGTATTGTCACCAGACCCCTATGGCATTGACAGCGAAGGGCTGGCTGTCGCACCTGACGGCAGTTTCTGGGTGTCGGATGAATACGGTCCGCATATTGTGCATTTCAGCGCCAAAGGGATTGAGCTGGAACGCATCAGTCCTGTCGGTGTCGACACCAAGGGGCGTAAGCTGCCTGCCGTGCTGGCACGACGCACGCCCAATCGCGGTATGGAAGGGTTAACAATCACACCCGATGGCAAAACCCTTGTTGGCACCATGCAATCAACCTTAAGTAATCCTGATAAAAAATCGGTCGTCAATAAAACCCTGGTGCGCATTGTCAGCTTTGACCTGGAGAGCGGGAAGACAAAGCAATATGTCTATCGCCAGAACCGCAATCACTTTTCAAACTCTGAAATTCTGGCACTGGATAACCATCGTTTTCTAATTGATGAGCGTGATAGTGAGTTTCCTGGTGTGAAGGACAATGTTCAGAAGCATGTATATCTGATTGACCTGCGCAATGCAACAGACGTTTCAGGAGACGTGACTGCGCCCTCCGGTATGCTGGTCAACGGCAAAACGCTGGAACAGAACAGCTGGCAGGAACTGGAGCAGGCCGGTATCAAACCCGTTGCGAAATCTCTGGTGATCGATATGGTCAAAGAGCACAATTACCCTCACGAAAAATTCGAGGGCATGTGGCTTCTGGATGATAAGCATTTGGCCGTTATCAACGATGATGATTTTGGCATCATTAATCAGGATGGCAAAGTGACAAAAAAAATACTGCCGGCCACAGGCAAGGTGGATGCCAATACCGTGTATGTGTATCCCCTGAGTGCGCCCGCTGCCAATTAAGTGCCGGCCGTAAAAAGCAGGACCGCCTCTTAATTGACCCAACAACGTTGGACATCAATCCATTCTTCTGGGTAGCGTTTCTTCCAATAAAGCGGGGCGGTCCATTCACAGACTAGAGTAGGTAAGCAATACCGAGGCTTACATCTGACCCATGGCGTATTGCACAATCAGGCTGCTGATCGATACGGCCATCCATACCAGGAAACCCAGCAGGATAGGGCGCGGACCGGTAGCAAAGATTTTGCGCATATTGGCAGACAGACCAACGGCGACCAGCGCAACCACGATCAGGAATTTCGCAGCGACGTTAATCCAGTCAAGCATGATCTCGGGCATGATACCGGTGCTGCGGGCCAGCGACGCGAGCAGGAACCATACGATGAACCAGGGAAATATCTTTGTCAGGCTGACCGATTGATTGCCCTGACGGCGATTGCGCATGCCAACCAGTACCACCAGAAAAAGACAGATCGGGATAATCAGCGTGGCGCGGGTCAGCTTAACAATCGTGGCAAAGTCGCCCGCTGCATGACTGTATGCATAGCCGGCAGCCACCACAGACGAAGTATCGTTGATGGCAGTGCCCGCCCACATGCCGAAACCATAGTCGCTCAGGCCCAGCATATGGCCCAGGGCCGGAAAGGTGAGCACGGCGACAATATTGAACAGAAAAATGGTGGAGATGGCAAATGCCGTGTCATGCTCCGAAGGCTTCAGAATGGGTGTGACAGCGGCGATGGCAGAACCACCGCAAATGGCTGTGCCCACGCCGATCAATGTAGTGAGGTCGGACGGCGTGCGCAGCAGGCGGCCCAGCAACCAGGCGCTCCCAAACGCCACCGTCACGGTCACCAGTGTGACGGCCAGCGATTCACCACCGGTTGCCATAATCTGGGTAAAACTCAGACCAAAGCCAAGCAGAATAATAGAAACCTGCAAAATTTTCTTGGAAGAAAAGGTGATGCCGGGTTGCAATGTGGCATGCAGGCCGAATGCGCTTCGGTACATGATTCCCATCAGTATGCCGAAAACCGGTCCGCCAATAATAGGAACGGCACGTCCGGCAAACTCGGCCACCAGGGCAATCGCTACCGATAAAATCAAACCGGGCCACAGGGAGTTTTTGCGAGGCTGAGCGGCGCTGCTGCCTTTTGCTACGCGCACAAGGCCTGCATCAGGTGTGACAGTGGCTGACAAGGCATGGAGAGAAGTGGCCGTGAGTGTCATAATATATTTAATAACCATTAGCTTATTACCAATAGGTATAGATCATAGGCCTGTGTGTGGTATAAGTAAAGTTACAATAGTTTATTAGTAGAATAAGGAAAATTGATGGCTTCATTCAGTCCAAAGCAGCTTGATGTGTTTATCAGCATCGCACGTTTGGGCAGCGTCAAAGCCGCCGCCGATTCTTTGCATCTGACCCAGCCGGCCGCCAGTATGGCCCTGGCTGAGCTCGAAAAGCAGCTGAGTGGTCCGTTGTTTGATCGCGACAAAGGTCGGCTGTATCTGAATGAAAAGGGCAGACGACTCTTGCCCATGGCTCAGGAAATCATTGAACGAATGATCGAGTTCGGCCAGCGTGCCGAGGATCAGGCAGATGTATTAACAGGCGAGTTTCGGATTGGCGCCAGTAATACCGTTGGTAACTACCGGGTGGGTGATCTGTTGAGCAGTTTTGTACTCAACAACGATAGAGTGACGGTTTATTTGAATGTCGCAAATACAGATGAAATAGTCCGGCAAATCGTTGATCACAGCATCGATGTGGCCTGCGTCGAAGGCGCGGTGCATCATGAGGCCATCGAGTCGGTGCGCTGGATGGATGATTCCCTGTGTGTATGTGCCCGGCCGGATCATCCACTGGCGGGCATCGCCAATCTGCAGCCATCGGATTTTATGGATGCGCGCTGGATTCTGCGTGAGCGCGGGTCAGCTACGCGGGCGGTCAGTGATGTAGAGCTGGATAAATTGCCACAAGCCAAAGTGGTGATGGAGCTGGGCCAGATCGAGGCGATTAAGCAGGCGGTGATTGCGGGACTGGGCATTGCATTTTTACCGCAAGTGGCGGTCACCCACGCGGTCAGTTCCGGCCGGCTGGCATTGCTGCCTACGCCGTTTTTGAATCTGACACGACAACTGTCGATTATTTATCACCGGTCACGCTACCAGGGCAGGCTGATGCGCAGCTTTCTGGATTCGGTGAAGTCTTCCGAGCGGCAGGTTTTTTAACTGGTAAAAGCGGCTGGCTGTTGATCGAACCTCGACGTTGTTGAGCGTAATGCAAACGGGTAAAAGGTGAAATCAAATCGACCAAGTTGACATTTCATTGTTTTGCAATAAAAATAAAATATTCTCGGATGAGCGTGGTTAGACGGGGGTGTAACCTGTGACCAGGAAATGTGGTATTACGTCGTTCACCCGACGAGGAGTCGATTATTTTAAGATCGAACTGCAACGTTAATACTGGCTGAGAATAACCACGACAAGCTTATTGCTGCACCCGGTTGGTAGAGTGTTGGAGAAGATGTGAGCAAGCTGTATCAGGGAATGACTCAGGAAGAGTTTGATGGTGGTTATTTTTATGCTACTGAGCTCAAGGCATTCGCGAAAATCTTAGGCATTTCTGCAAATAATCTAAAAAAAGAACGAACTCGAACTGCATATTAAGGCACATTTATTTGGCTATTCCGGAAAGCTGCCGATCGCTGTTGCTAACAGAAAAAATAATGCGGCGCGTGATGCACTTACGCTGGATAGCCTTGTAGTTAATTATGTTAGTGATAAAAAAACCAAAGCATTTTTACAAGCGACTGTCGAGCAGCGGTTTGGCGCGCTCGCAGACAAATCCGGTCAATGGTACTGGCTCAACAGCTGGCGTAAACAATGCATCCTTGATGGGAAGGCGATTACTTATGGTGATTTTGGTCGCCCATCTGGCGGAGCTCAAAAAGAGGTCCGGACGGCTCCCCCAAATTCCTTCTGCACGAATGAATAACTTTATCACTGATTACCTTTCTGACAACGAAAACCGGGGAAGCGGAAAGAATGACGCTTTGAAGGCCTGGTATGAGCTCAAAGCCAGTTCGTTACCAAAAACCTATCAGGCGTATAAAAATGCCAAGGTCGAATCGACTAAATAAAGGAATTGTAAGATGAGAATTGTCGAATGCCCGACGTTATCTTTGGTGGGGATATCTACGCGCACGAAAAATGCTGATGAGATGGATGCAGCAACCGCGAAAATCATGCCACTTTGGCAGCACTTTTATCAGGAAATTTATCCTGGGCGATTGTCAGGCGATGTTGTCTATGGTGTTTATTCTAATTACGAATCGGATGCAAGTGGGCGGTTTGATGTGACTGTGGCGGTTAGAGATTATGAAGATGATAACGTTCGATCAGAGCACGGGTTTGATAGGGTCAAATTATTAGCCGGCCGGTATATCGTTTTTTCCGGCCTGGCGGGCGAGGGCAATCCTGTTTTGCAATTATGGCAGCAAGTGTGGCAGTATTTTGAAAGCCCGGACTGCTTGTACCAACGAAGCTGGAAGACGGACTATGAGGTGTATCATCAGGACGGAAAGATAGCGTTGTTCATAGGGATAGCCTAGCTCAAATGATCGTGCCGGTTCGTGTCATCGCAGCTCATAATGAAAACACCCCAAAAGCGTATTCAACTTTTGGGGTGTTTTAAGTTACCGGTCTGTTATATTTACAGCCGACCACCGGGCGATATTGGATATCGCCGTGATTACTTCAGTTTTGTTTCTTTGTAATCTACGTGTTTGCGCGCAACCGGATCAAATTTTTTGATCAGCATTTTTTCTGGAGTGTTGCGTTTGTTTTTGGTCGTTGTGTAGAAGTGACCAGTACCAGCTGTGGATTCCAGCTTGATTTTTTCGCGAATGCCTTTTGCCATGATGGGCTCCTGGAGTTAATCGTTAGTAGGAATGAATTAAACGCTTTGGCCGTTGGCGCGCATTTCAGCAAGAACGACATCAATGCCTTTCTTGTCGATTGTGCGCAGGGCGTTTGTAGAAACGCGCAGACGAACCCAGCGGTTTTCGCTTTCAACCCAGAAACGACGGCTCTGCAGGTTAGGCAGGAAACGGCGTTTTGTTCTATTGTTTGCGTGTGAAACATTATTACCGGACATTGGGCGTTTGCCGGTGACTTGGCATACTTTTGCCATGATCGTGACCTCGTTAAGTTTGAAGACCTGATTTTTGGCCCAGGCCAGCCTTCTGTGGAGGTTTCTGCTGCACAATGAATCATTCTGGCAGAAACTGAAAAAATGCGACTCTGAAAACAGCTTGCCTGACAGCTTATTTTTAGTCTTAAAGACTCATGTGCTGAAGACCCACTTAATGAAGATCTTTAGCTAGTTAAGCCACGCCAGGCGGTTTTTTCAGAGTTAGCCTTAGATTATAAGATGAAAAACGAAATAAATTCAAGCATTTATTGTTAAATCGTGGCGTTTTAGCCTATGTTCGGGCGCCTATTGGACGGCTATTGGGCGTCCGTTGGCCCGGTTGGCCCGGGTCAGCCGCCAAAAGAGCGATCGGCGGGCCTTGCCAGCACGTTGCCGCAAAGCAGTGCCAGCACGCTGCAAATGGCCAGACCGACGAAAAGCGGCGCGGCAGTACGGTCCAGGCTGCTGCTGACAATACTGCTGCTGAGTGTGCCAAATAGAAACTGCAGGCAGCCCATCAACGCAGAGGCAACGCCCAGTCGATGCCCCTGATCCTTGAGCGCCAAGGCGGTGGCATTAGGCAAAATGAATCCCAGGCTGGTGGTAAAGCCCAGCAGTGTGAGTGTAAGCAGCGTCAGGTTAAGCATGCCCGCCAGGGACAGGCCCAGACCGATCAGAATGCTCAGGCATCCGCAGGTGAGGGCGGTCCGTAAAATGCCCAGGGGAGAGTGGATGCGCAGCAGACGGGCGCTGATCTGGGAGCCAACGATCAGGCCGAAGGCATTCAGGCCGAAAAACAGGCCGAAATGCTGCTGTGGCACCCCATACATATTGATAAAAACAGTGGGCGATACCGAGATATAGGCAAACAGGCCGGACATGCCGATACCGCCGGCCAGTGAGAAGCCCATGTAATTGCGATCGCGCAGCAGCCCGGCATAGTTTCTGCCAATGGTGCCCAAATGCAAAGGCACCGCCTTTTCTGCCGGCATGGTTTCCCTGAGCCGGAAAATCGCCAGCACGAACATAATGGCACTGTAGAACAGCATCACGGCAAACAGACCGCGCCAGCCGGTGATCGGGGACAGATAGCCGCCCATTAGCGGTGCCAGGATCGGTGCTACGCCCATGATCAGCATCATCATGGACATGGCCATGGCTGAATCGCGGGTGTTGAGCTGGTCGCGGATCACCGCACGCGGAATGACCATGGCAGCCGCAGCGCCACAGGCCTGAATACAGCGGAAAAACAGCAGATATTCCACGCTGCTTGCCAGCGCACAGCCGATAGTGGCCAGCATGTAAATTGCCAGGCCGCCCAGCAAGGGCTTTTTGCGTCCGTAGCGGTCGGCTATCGGGCCGTAAAACAATTGTGATAAAGCCAGGCCAAGCAAATAGGTGGACACCGTGAGTTCAACCCGGCTTTGCGGAACTTGCAAATCTGCCGAGATTGATGGAAAAGACGGCAGATACATGTCAATGGTGAGCGGGCCGATGGCAGTCAATAACCCCAAAAGCCACAACCACAAAGGTACTTTTTTATCGATCGATTTTGACTTTGTGCTGTGCACGCTATCGTTTTTGGACATTGACTGATTTCCAGTACCAAATGGCAAGTGTTATGGCGCAGAGCAGCATACTGAAACTGCACATGATCCAGAGTGATGCGACGCCTGGTGGTGCGCCCGGTGTAAGTACAGCAGCCAGGCCATCCAGCTGGCGATAGCCCGGGCCGAAGCCGAAATACCACCCTCCCAGAAGACCAATACCAAAGAGCGATCCGGTCTGGATCACAAATGGCATCGTTGCAATTTTGTGCGCCCGCAATATATAGGAGAGCATGCATTGTAACGCATCGCTGGTGTGTAATAGGGGAAGTATTGTTAGCAGTGCATAGGCCATCGCAGCGATGGCCGGGTCCGAGGTATATATCTGGAGGATCTGCGGCCTGGCTGCCATAACGACCACCAGGCTCAGCGCAACGCCGGTCAGGCCCAGTCTGATGCCCATGCGTGCCAGGTGCCGTGCCTGTCCGGGCTGCTGTGCGCCCAGCGATTGGGCAACCAGCGATGATGTCGCAATGCCAATGGCCAGGGGAAACATATACAGGAGCGACACCAGGTTGGCCAGGATCTGGTGGCCGCCGGAAACAATCGTCCCCTCCCGCGCTGCCAGTAGTGCCATAAACGTAAACGAGCTGACTTCGGCCAGGTAAGAGCCACCCATCGGCAGGCCCAGTTGCAGGATTTCTTTTTGCGCAGACCAGGCAGGTTTGCCCAGTCTGAGCTGAAATTGCCGATAAAACGGGTCGCGCAGGACGGCGATCACGCCCACCACGAGAGCGATCCAGGACACCATGGCGGTTGAGGTGGCCGCGCCGGTGCTGCCCAGCGCAGGCAGGCCGGCATGCCCGAAAATAAGCAGCCAGTTAAAGACCAGTTTGAGCAATACGGAAGCCAGACTCACGTACATCAGCAGGCGCGGGCGCTGTACTGACGTCGCAAGGGCATAGACGCAGCGGAACATCAGCGTGGCCGGTAGCGCAAGACAGCAAATGCGCAGGTACAGAGTGACTTCCTGGCGAACCTGCAGAGGCAAATCGCCCGAGAAGCTAAGCCACACGTCTGGAAACAGGAGCAGGGAGCCGCCCAGTGCCGATAGAAACAGCGAAAGCCAGATTCCCTGGCCGATAAAACGGCCGATTTCGGTGGGCCGCCGGGCTCCGAACAGCTGCGCACAAATGGGTACCAATGCATGAATAATCCCCATTAGTCCGATATGAATCGTCATGAAGATGGATACCGAGAGCGCCATGGCCTGCAGCGATGTGGGGTTTGTGTGCCCAAGCATCGTGCTGTCCAGTACGGCGAAAGCAATCCCTGCCCACTGGCTGATCAGCATCGGCCATGCCAGGCGCACAATCTTGCGGACGGACCCGTGATGGGCCGTCTGGGAGGGGCGAGGGGACATGGTTGGCTATTTGGCGGGTAGTTGAATCAGGCGAAAGACTTCGTGTCGATCGGGCCGGCGTTTCCCCTGCCAGACCAGGGTGGCATTATCCGGGTAAGGATCTGCTTCGCTTTCTATTTTTTCGAACGTTGTTTGCACCAACACATACTGACAGCGGGCGTCGAAGGAAAACTGCAGCCCTTCAAAGACATAGAAGGCCGCACGTTGCCCTAAACCAATGCCATGCTGGCGAATGCAATCGACCGGAACATTCTTTTCCTGAATGACCGTGGCCAGTTCATCGGACACCGCTTTATAGCTACGGTTGTAGTTGATGGATGGCAGCCACAACAGTGCCAGCAGCATCCAGGTGAGCGTCAGGCCAGTAGCAGACAGTACGATGCCGCGCCAGATGACGGCGGGATTGCTACGCAGGCGCCAGGAAACCGTCCAGAACCAGGCCGTACATACGCCAACGGCCAGCACCAGTGCAATGGCCGAAATCTGAGGTTCAAAGCCGGTTAACAGGCGCGTGATATTGTGATTGATTTTCGAGGGCCAGCCAAAATTGAGTGCGATCCATCCCAGCCAGGTAGCGATCATGGCAAGTGACATAATCATGATCGAAAACCAGTCCAGTGTATTGACGAACGAACGGCGCAGCGTTGGCAGGGAAAGGGCTGCAAGAATGGCGCAAGGCAGAGCGAGCATGGCATATTCTGATTCGAACGCGTCCTGCTGAAAGACAACCGTCACGACCGCAGCGCCGAGCAATAACGCAGGAATGAAAATGTGCGGGGCGTCCATCCATTTGCGCCAGTTCCACAAGGCAATGATCATAAATGGCCAGGTGGGCCACAAAAACCACGACAGATCGCGCAGTGTGGAAAAGATCTCTCTTGGGGAGGGGAGGCTGAACAGCGAGTTGTTCCAGAAAAGGTAACTATTGGTCCAGTAACTGTTGGTATTGTTGGCCGCGTTCAGCCAGATCAGGCAGCAGGCGGCCGCCAAAGCAACACTCCACAGCAGCCAGATTTTCTGCCTGCGGCCGAAATTGCGGAAAAATAATAGCCCCAGCAAGGCAAGCAATACGGGAACGCCGCCGATAGCGCCGCGCGTCAGAAAGGCGGCGCCCAAACCGAGACCGGCCAGGGTACTGCCCTGGATGGGATGATCGAGCATCCGCACCATGCCGTAGAAAGCCACTGCCTGACACATCATGATCAGCGGGAAATTGGAGGTTTCGTGCATGCGGATCACGATGCCAATGGTCGCGATAATAAACAGCACCGCTGCGTCGGCAATCATCCGGCCATAATCCTGCGGGTTGGGCTCGCCGCCAAATGGCAGTGCCAGCGGCTGACACTCCTTGCGCCTTGCCAGCAGATAGGTGGCATACCAGGTTGCCCAGATGATCACGAAGAAGTAAATAAAGATGGGTAGGCGGGCGGCGGTAATCTGCGCCTCCAGCGGTGCCTGAAACAGCATGAAGACAGGGCTGAAGAGCTCAATGAACAGGGTGCCGATCCAGGTCAGAAGCGGGCCTTCCTGGGCGTAGGCGTAATTGCCAATTTGCGGCAGCAGCCAGGCATGCTCCTGTCCGCGAAAGGCGGTAAGCATGGTGGCAAGCCCGGTCAGGTCATCTGTTTTCCAGGGATCGCGGTAAAACAGCCCGGCAAAAATATACAGCACGCCAACGACCAGCAAGGCTGTACGGGAAAGTTTGCGGGTGGCGATTTCGGTAAGGCGCGAGGGCGTTGTGCGTTGCATGTATGAGTATTGGAAGTACAACTATGGATTTCCCGCATTTTAGCTGAAAATGCCGGGCTAAAAACCTTGTGGCTGGTTTTGTTTTCTGCCCGGGCAAACAAAATGATGTCACTGTGCTTCGCTTAACGCAGCCAGCGGGCACAGGTTGATTTTGTGAACGGTTAACCGGCAGTGAATGCGATGGGGTACGGGCTGGGGAGTATTTGCAGGCAGGGCGTACTCAGTGCCACGGCAAGCAGTAGCAGTAAATACTAAGGAAAGGCGGGCAATACTAAGGAAAGACAGGCAATACTAAGGAAAGGCGGGCAACGTACTGGGGAAAGGCAGACAGCGGAGGGGGGCAAAAAAGCACATTGGGCATAAACTGAGCGCCATGTGCTGTTCAGTTTATGCCCAATGTAAGCTGGCCGATGCGTTTGGCCCAATAGCCAGATGCGCCAGGTAAGCGAAATTGCTGCTTAAGACGCTTTTTTGCGTGTGCCGGCTGTAGAGGCGAAACGGGCGCGGAATTTTTCAACGCGACCTGTTTCAACGATACGTGTTTGCGCACCGGTGTAGAAAGGATGGGACTCTGCAGTCACTTCACATTTGAAAAGCGGGTAGGTTTTGCCATCCAGTTCGATGGTTTCGCGTGAAGTCAGCGTAGAGCGGCTGATGATTTTTGAACCAGTTTGCTGGTCCAGAAATACGACTTCGCGGTATTCTGGGTGAATACTATCTTTCATGATTAAGTCCTGAGGGTTTGACGGGTCGCCAGCCTTGTGCAGCAGGTCAAAACAGACATGACAGGTGCAAAAAGCAACGTATCCAAAAATTTAATCTGGCATTCTAGCACAGAAGTCATTGAATACATAACGTTTTTGTTGAAAAAACCACATGAAAACATGCTTTTTTACGAATTGGAAGGCGTTTGTCTGCCGGTTCAGAGGGAGCGGGTCGTGCTCAAAGTGTTGCGCCAATCTGCCGTTGGTGGTCACGTTGACGGGTGTTCGGCCGGTTGCCCGGACAGTTGTCAGACCATGGGCGCCGTTTGTCGGACAGCGAACCGGTGCTCAGTTACTCGTTACGTCCGCGCTTCAGGCATTTACAACTAACCCCGGCAAATCAACCGTGATATTGGGTGAGCTCAGTGCGTTGACGCAATGGCGCGCCAGCAATTCACGCTGTTCGGGATGGGTCCGTAAAAACTCGTAGCCCATGGCATCGGTGACCCCCAGAATCCGGTCAAGTACTAGCACCTTGCCGCTCGGGCGCAATGGCTCGCATTCGAGTTCTTCCCATTTTTCAACCAGCCATTGCTGCGATGTTGCGGCAAGTGCGGTGGTGAGTTCCATATTGAGCTGGACCTGCAGGGTCTGGGTGGGATTGAAAATAAAGTGGACATCGCAGCGCATGGGACCTCCGGGACTGATGGCAAAAGCGCACAATGAGCACTGTAGAAAAAATAGCGGAAAAACACTGTCACAATCATGACAATGTTGGCCGCGCACATTGTTCGTGACGCGGGGCATGGTCTGTAGCGTAACGATCATGCCGGCCGGGTACGCCGTTCGGTCGGCGTCGTTACGGCGGGATGACCGGTGGGTTAAGCGACTGGCGGCTTAAACGACTGTGCATCATAAATGGGTACAAATCAAAGATAGGTACGAATCACAGATGGGTACGAACCAAAGATAGGTACCAATCAAAGATAAGTACCAATCAAAGATAAGTACCAATCAAAGATGCGTGCGTAATGTCCATATTTCCGGAAACAGCACGACATCCAGCATTTTACGCAAGTAATTCACGCCAGACGTGCCGCCGGTACCGCGTTTAAAGCCGATAATACGCTCTACCGTAGTGACATGACGAAAGCGCCACAGACGGAAGGCGTCTTCGATGTCAGTCAGTTTTTCGCCCAATTGGTACAGGTCCCAATGCAGCTCTGGCTCCCGGTATACCTGTAGCCAGGCTTGCATCACACCGTCACTGGCAGAATAGGGCTGGGTCCAGTCCCGTTCCAGATGATCCTGCGGGACGGCTATGCCGCGCCGGGCCAGTAACTGCAATGCTTCGTCATAAAGCGATGGCTGCTCATAAGCCTGCAATACCTGTGCGTAACGGTCCGGGTGGTGCTCATGGGGCCGGAGCATGGCGGCGTTTTTGTTGCCCAGCAAAAACTCGATTTGTCGATACTGAAAGCTTTGAAAGCCGCTGGAGGCGGCCAGCCATGGACGTAGTGCCGTGTATTCGGGCGGTGTCATGGTGGCGAGCACATCCCAGGCATGTACCAGTTGTTCCATGATGCGCCCGACCCGCGCCAGCATTTTAAATGCGGGGTTTAGCTGATCATTGCGCAGGTTGCCAATGGCCGCATTCAGTTCATGCAGCATCAGCTTGATCCACAGCTCGCTGGTCTGGTGCTGGATGATGAACAGCATCTCATTGTGCTCGGGCGACAGCGGGTGCTGTGCGCTCAGCAGCTCATCCAGATGCAGGTAATCGCCGTAGCTCATATCGCGCGAAAAATCCAGCTTGGCGTTTTCACTGGCCATAGCGTCAGCAGAAGTGGGGGTGGTCGGTTCGTGCATACTCCAATTCCTTTATGCGGATGGGGCAGGCTGGCTCGTTGGGCCAGGGCCTGTCCTCATCCGCAGGGACAACTCTTTGCAGGCGATACGGGTGGCTATTTGCGTACGACAGGCAGGATCGCAACGGTGATTGATCCAGCATGGCGATTCTGTCTGCTGTGCGCAATCGCTCAGGTAACGGTCCGTCTGGCCGAAAAAGCGTCAGATCGCCAGGTTTGGTCCTGCAGTACTGATTTCAAATGCATGACGGTATCCCACACGTCAATATAACGCACATAAAGCGGCGTAAAGCCGAAGCGCAGTATACCGGGCTCACGATAGTCACCAACCACGCCCCGGGCAATGAGTGCCTGAATAATGGCATAGGCGCCTTCTGGATGGGACAGGCTGACCTGGCTGGCGCGGCGTTCCGGATCGCGTGGCGATACCAGCGTCAATCCATAGTCGGCACATTCTTTTTCGGCCAGCTGAATAAATAGGCTGGTGAGTGTCTGCGCCTTTTTGTAGATGGCCTGCATGCCGCCAAACGACTCTGCTTTCTGAAAAACCTCCAGGCTGCCATCGAGCGCGGACAGGGCCAGCACCGGCGGGGTGCCACCAAGATAGCTGCGGATGCCGGTGGCGGGCTGGTATTGTGTATCGAATGTAAACGGGGTTGCATGTCCCATCCAGCCGGTCAGCGGTTGTGTGATCGCATCGACATGATGCGGATGAACCCAGACAAAGGCGGGCGAGCCCGGGCCGCCATTGAGAAATTTATAGGTGCAGCCTACTGCAAAATCAGCCTGTGCGGCGGTCAAATCCACCGGAATGGATCCTGCAGAGTGGCACAGGTCCCAGATCACCAGCGCGTCGCGGGCTTGTGCCAGGCTGGTGATCTGCGCCATATCGTGAATCGCGCCACTGCGATAGTTCACGTGCGTGAGCAATAATACCGCCAGCTCATCATCAATGGCCGATTCGATGGCTTCACTCTCGACCAGTTCCAGTGTCATGTCAAATTGCGCGCACAGACTTTGCGCAATATAAAGATCAGTCGGGAAGTTGGTTTTTTCGCTAACGATTTTACGTCGCTTGGGGTGGCGCTTGCGCGCAATCTGAATAGCGCTATATAGCACTTTGTACAGATTCACGGAGGTGGAATCGCACACTACGGTTTCATCCTGTCCGGCACCGATCAGCGGCGCTATCTTGTTGCCCACTCGCATGGGCAGATTGATCCAGTCAGCCTTGTTCCAGCTGGCAATCAGGTCATCGGCCCATTCCTGCAGCACGGCGTTTTTGATACGAATATGCGCAGCCAGAGGCATCACACCCAATGAGTTTCCGTCCAGGTAAATCGTATCAGGCGGCAGGTAAAATTCGTTGCGCAATGAATTAAGTGGATCGATCGCGTCAAGGTTTTCGTAGAAAGCGCGGTTGGTCATTGTTGTTCCAGATAGATGGCAAACGCAAATAATGATAATGACGTTTGCAATTATAGCGAGCGCAATATAGCTCTTACCGGGCTGGCGTCGGCGCGGGTCCATTTGAGCGGGAGTGCGATCAGTTCATAGTCGCCTGCAGGGACCTGGTCCAGCACCAGGTTTTCCAGCACGCGCATGTCGTAGCGGCGGATCCGCTGATGGCTGTCGAGTGATTTGCTGGCGGCCGGGTCAATGCTGGGCGTGTCAATGCCGATCAGAATAATACCTTGCTGATGCAGCACATCCAGCGTCTCCGGTGCAAAGCTGGCAAAGGCGGGTGACCATTCTCGGGTACGCGCCTGCTGGCAACTGCGCACCAGCAGCCGGGGCGGGCAGCCGGCCATGGTATTTGCCATATCGTCAGGATAGATCAGGCCATCCTGGCGCAGAATATGCAGGACGCGGCAGGGGCCGATAAAGGGTGTGAGCGACAATTCGCCCACGGCGCTGCCCTGGCTGTCGTAATGCAGGGGCGCGTCGGCATGGGTGCCGACATGGGGGCTTAGGCTAATTTCACTGACGTTGACGGGACAGTCGGCGGACAGCGTCCAGCTCCATTTCTGGGTGTAGGGCGTATCTCCCGGGAATACCGGCGACTGCGCGTCTACGGGCGCCGAAATATCCCATATCTGTTGCTTACTCATGATGTCAGGCCTGCTGGGTCTACGGATAAGGCAAATATACTGCAATCGCCAGAACACGCTGGCGTATCAGGCAGATGATCCAGTATAGCAGTTGTCATTGCCTAGAGCTTGCCCCGCTCGGCCAGCGAGATGGCGCCTCCGCCGGCGACGATGATGTGGTCTATCAGACGGATGTCCAGCAGGGCCAGGCCGCGCCGCAATTGTTGAGTGAGCTGAATATCGGCCAGGCTGGGTTCTGCCAGCCCTGATGGATGGTTGTGTGCCAGAATCACGCCCCAGGCATGATGACGCAGTGCGGTGGCGGCTATTTCGCGGGGATAGACCGCAGTCTGATTCAGTGTGCCGCGCGAGGCTTCTTCGTAGTGGATCAGCTGGTGGCGCGTGTTCACCAGCAGTAACAGGCATTTTTCTACTACTTCATGCGATAGCAGGCTGATGCAGAAATCGCGCACCACCGTCGGACGGTCCAGTACAGTGTGATACTGCATGGTGTCCTGCATATGGCGCCGCGCAAACTCAACCGCAGCCAGAAACGAGCAGATTTTGGCATCGCCCAGCCCTTTTATTTTTCTCAGGGACTGGTAATTGCTCAGGAGCAGATTACGCGGGCCGCCCGCCTGCTCCAGTACATATTGGGAAAACTGCATGATACTTAACTGGGCAGAGCCGGTGCGCAGCAAAATCGCCAGCAGCTCGGCATTGGATAGGGCAGCCGGCCCCTGGGCCAGCAGTTTTTCACGTGGGCGCAGGGTGCGGTCGGGTGTGGACGCGGCAGATAGGGCGGTGTCCTTGGCAGAATCAGGGTAAATGGCGGTGCAGGTGTTCATTGTCAGCTAAAATAAGGTTTTACACAAAACGCCCTACGGTGACAGATTTTGACCGCGAATGCCCAGCCCATGAATCCAATTGTCCATGCTGAATCTTACCTGACCCTGCACTATCGTATTACGCTCATGTCCGGTCCAGGTGCCGGTTCGGTTTTTATCGACACCTTTACCGGTAAGCCTGGCACACTGCAATTGAGCACCGGGCAGTGGTCTCCTTCCATGGAAACGCCCCTGATCGGCCACGCCGAAGGGGAGTCCTTCAGTTACGATTTGCCTGCGCAGCAGGCTTATGGCGATCGCAATCCGGAGCTGTTGCAGCGGGTGACCCGCCAGATGCTGGACCGCGATGCCGGCCCCGACGCCCAATTTGAGCGGGGCGATATGGTCGAATTTACGGCGCCCAATGGCGGACGTTATTCGGGTGTTTTCCGCGAATGGGAAAACGATACTGCGCTCTTTGATTTCAATCATCCACTGGCAGGCGTCGATTTACGTATCGACGTCAAGTTGCTCGGAGTGTTGTAATGACTCAAGACAGTGAAGTCATTCTGGCTGAACCACGGGGCTTTTGCGCCGGGGTTGACCGCGCCATCGATATTGTGGAGCGGGCGCTGGAGTTGCATGGTGCGCCCATTTATGTTCGTCATGAAATTGTGCATAACAAATTTGTGGTTGAAAATCTGCGCGACAAGGGCGCGATTTTTATTGACGAACTGGATCAGGCACCGGCCGGCGCCATTGTGGTCTTTTCCGCGCATGGCGTGTCGCGTGCGGTGCGCGCCGAAGCACAATTGCGCGATCTGCGTATTTTCGACGCCACCTGTCCGCTGGTAACGAAGGTCCATATTGAGGTCGCAAAAATGCACGCCGCAGGCCTTGAGATCGTCATGATTGGTCACAAGGGACATCCGGAAGTAGAAGGAACGCTTGGGCAGGCGGTGGGTCGCATGCATTTGGTGGAAACCCCGGAAGACGTGGCCGCGCTGGAGGTGGACAATCCTGAAAATACGGCGTTTGTCACCCAGACCACGCTCTCTATTGATGACGCAAAGCGGGTTGCCGATGCGCTCAGGGCAAAATTTCCGGGTATTGTTGAACCCAAGAAAAGCGATATTTGCTACGCGACGCAGAACCGTCAGGATGCGGTCAAGGTACTGGCTCCGGAGTGTGATGTATTTTTCGTGGTGGGTAGCGTCAATAGTTCGAATTCGAATCGCTTGCGCGAAGTGGCCGAACGGCTCAATTGCGCAGCCTATCTGATCGATAATGCCCAGGCTATCCAGCCCGAATGGCTGCAGGGAGCCGGAAAAATAGGCATTACTGCCGGCGCCTCGGCACCTGAAGTGCTGGTTCAGGAGGTGGTGGAACGGCTGAAGGAACTGGGCGCTATTTCAGTGCGCAGAATGGATGGAACAAAAGAGAACGTGACGTTCCCCTTACCGAAGGAACTGTCCCGCAAACAACAGGCAGGGAGATAATGCAGATGAAGCTATACGGGTATTTCAGAAGTTCGGCGGCCTATCGGGTCAGAATTGCGCTGAACGTTAAGCAACTGGGATACGAATCAGTGCCCGTGCACCTTATTCGTGACGGCGGCCAGCAATTGGCGCAGACGTACCGTGAGCTGAATCCGACAGCCCTGGTGCCCACGTTTATCGATCAGAACGTGAGCATAGGCCAATCCATTGCCATCATGGAATACCTTGAAGAGGCTTATCCGCAGATTCCCATTCTTCCGGCAACGCAGGCGGGCAGGGCGCGCGTGCGTTCACTGGCGCAATTTATTGCATGTGACATTCACCCGCTGAATAACCTGCGTGTGCTCAAGTATCTCAAGCGCGAGCTGGGGGTGTCCGACGAAGTGAAAAACGAGTGGTACCTGCACTGGATCCGTGAGGGTTTTGATTCACTCGAAAAAATGCTGGCGTCGTCAACCGATACCGGCATTTATTGCCATGGCGATACGCCGACCATGGCCGATTTTTGCCTGGTGCCGCAGGTGGCCAATGCGCATCGCTTTAACCTGGATATGAACCCGTATCCTACGATTGTCCGTATCGATGCCGCCTGCAATAAGGATGAGGCATTCATCAATGCGGCGCCGGCCAATCAGTCCGACGCAGAATAGGCACGCCCCAGCAGCCGGCAGGTTTCAAATAGCGGTAGTCCCATGACGCCGCTGTAGCTGCCGCTGATGGATGCCACAAAGGCAGACGCCAGGCCCTGTATACCGTAGGCGCCGGCTTTACCGATACCTTCACCCGAACGCACATACCACTCGATATCGTCTGTGGTGAGCGGTTTCATTATCACATTTGTGATGGAGACGTCTTCGTACAGGCGATCCCGCCAGGCCAGCACGATAGCGGTGTGTACCTCATGCGTTTGTCCCGACAGGGCGGACAGCGCCTGGCGCACGTCATTGTCGGTATGCGCTTTTCCCAGAAGTTGTGATCCCATCATCACGGTTGTATCAGCGGTCAGGATGGGGCGGGGCGGCAGATCGCAGGCATGCAGATGCGCTACGGCGCGTTCGGCCTTCTCTCTGGCGGTGCGTTTAACATAACTGGCAGGATGCTCCCCGGGCAGCAAGGGCTCATCTTCGCCTGGCGGCGCAGGCACCTGAAGCACGTCGTGAACAATGCCCATTTGAGTAAGCAATTGATGGCGACGCGGGCTGGCCGATGCCAGAAAAATGGCTTGCGTTTGCACCTGCGTCATGGGCAGCGATGCTGCCAGATCAGTTGCGCTGTTCCTGGCGGTATGGTTCAAAGCAGTCATAAATGAATTGGCGATCCGGGTAACGCGGCGGTCAGGCGCGGTGATAGGGATGATTGGTAAGAATGGCCCAGGCACGATACAGCTGTTCGGCCAGCACGATGCGTACCATCGGGTGCGGCAGCGTGAGCGATGACAGGCGGATAAGGCTGGCACTGCGCTTTTTAAGGTCTGCATCCAGCCCGTCGGGGCCGCCGATCAGAAAGGCGACATCCTGGCTATGGTCGCGCCAGCCGGCCAGCTGTTGCGACAGGTCCATGGTGGTGAGGTCGCGGCCATGTTCGTCCAGGGCAATGACCAGGCTGTCGGCAGGCAGTGCCGTCTGAATGCGGCGGCCTTCTGCTTCCATCATTTGTGCGGCGGTTTTGCCCGAGGTTCTGGGCTCGGGCTTAATTTCCCGCAGCTCGATCGTGCAGTCGGCAGGCATCCGTTTCACATAGTCTTTCCATGCGGTGGATACCCAATCGGGCATTTTGTTGCCGACAGCGATGACAATGAGCTTCATGGGGCGTTTTATTCTTCCATGTTGTCGTCATCGGCGCCGGCAAAACCCTGCATGGCAGGACCTTTGGACTGATCCAGCAGACGGACGCGCACCGGCTTGTCGCCCCATACTGCTTCCAGATTGTAGTATTGGCGAATGGCCGGTTGCATGCAATGGATTACAACATCGCCAATGTCCACCAGCACCCACTCGCCGGATTCTTCGCCTTCCAGCGCGATAATGGGTATTTTGTGGGCACGGGCTGCATTAACAACACTGCTGGCCAGGGCGCGCGTCTGGCGGTTGGATGTACCGCTGGCGATCACGACCCGGTCAAACAGGCTGGTCAGATGGCTGGTGTTGAATACCCGGATGTCCTGGGCTTTGACGTCCTCCAGTGCATCAATGACCAGACGTTGCAGTTTTTGTATATTCATAGGTAATAAAATTTTCCGGTTTGCGGGCTAGGGGCAGCAAGGCAATCTGCTATTGGTAGAGTCCGTGAGTATTAATGTAATCCAGAACGGGCGCGGGAACAAATTCGGAGGCATCCTGTCCCTGGCTGATCCGTGAGCGGATTTCAGTGGAGGATACGTCCATGGCTTTAAACGGCAGGGTGATCAGACCCTTGCCATCGCGCCGCAGCAGCGCATCCAGTTCTGGCGGGATGTGCAGGGGATGGCCGGTGCGCCAGGCGACGGTCAGTGTGACGTAGTCTGTGATCTCCTGCCAGTTCTGCCAGGTGCAGAAATTATTGAGCTGATCGGTGCCCAATAGCCAGTAGTATTTCGCATCGCGCGGCAGGCTGCGCAGCGTATCAATGGTGTAGGTGGCGCCTTCCCGATTGATTTCGATATCGTTGACCACGATTCCCGGTTCATCGGCAATCGCCAGCGCGAGCATTTCCAGCCGCTGCGCGCCGCTGATCTGTAGCGGCTGTTTCTGCCAGGGGTTGCCGGCAGGAATCAGCTGCACTTCGTCCAGATTCAGCGCACGCAAGGCTGTCCTGGCCATGGCCAGGTGAGCCAGATGGACCGGGTTGAAGCTGCCGCCCAGAAGTCCGATTTTTTTCATGCCGGTTTCAGGGCGCGCCAGCCAATGTCCTTGCGATACTGGCTGCCGTCAAAGCGAATTTTCTCAAGGGCGGCATAGGCAATCTCGCGTGCCGCTGCTGGTGTGCTACCCAGTGCGGTCACGCACAGGACGCGACCGCCAGAGGTTTGCAGCACGCCTTCCTGCACGCGGGTACCCGCGTGAAAGGTGACGCACTCATCAGTGGCATCGGGAATGCTGGTGATGGCGTCGCCCGTGCGGGGTGTGCCAGGATAATTATGCGATGCCATGACGACACCCAGGGCGGTGCGCGGATCCCAGTCGATTCTGGCCTGATCCAGCGTACCTGCAATAGCGTGTTCCACGACTTCGGAAAAATCGTTACGGATGCGCATCATGATGGGTTGCGTTTCGGGATCGCCCATGCGGCAGTTAAATTCCAGCACCTTGATGGGACGGGTCGCATCGGGGCCATCGCCAATCATCACGCCTGCATACAGAAAGCCGGTATATTCAATCCCGTCACTGGCCATGCCCTTGATGGTAGGCCAGATCACTTCATCCATGATGCGCTGATGCAGCACCTCGCTCACTATCGGTGCGGGCGAGTAGGCGCCCATGCCGCCGGTATTCGGACCTTTGTCGCCGTCCAGCTGGCGCTTGTGATCCTGGCTGCTGGCCATGGGCAGGACGTGTTTGCCATCGCACATGACGATAAAACTGGCTTCTTCGCCTTCCAGGCAGGCTTCAATCACGACCCGAGCGCCGGCGCTCCCCAGGGAGCCGTCACCCAGCATGCTGTCGATGGCGGCATGGGCTTCATCTTCGGTCAGCGCAACCACCACACCCTTGCCGGCCGCCAGGCCATCGGCCTTGACGACGATAGGAGCGCCTTGTTCACGAACATAGTCATGTGCGGCCTGCGGGTCTGTAAAGGTTGCATAGGCGGCTGTGGGAATGTGATGGCGCAGCATAAACGCTTTGGCAAAATCCTTGGAGCTTTCCAGCTGTGCGGCGGCCTGAGTGGGACCGAATACGGCCAGACCCTTGCTGCGGAATAGATCAACCGCACCGGCGGCCAGCGGCGCTTCGGGGCCGACCACTGTCAGCGCGATCTGTTCGTCCTGCGCAAATTGCGCCAGCTGCTGCAGATCGGAAATGGGCAGGCTGGTGAGCGCCGGGTCGGTGGCGGTGCCGCCATTGCCCGGGGCAACAAATACAGTTGAAATACGCGGCGACTGCGCAAGTCGCCAGGCGATGGCGTGTTCGCGTCCACCGTTACCAATAACAAGTGCCTTCATGGGGTATCTTATCCTTCTTCCGTTTCATTGAAGACAGCGGTGGTGTACACCTCCTGCACGTCATCCAGGCTTTCGAGCTGGTCAAGAATTTTCTGCATTTTTTTTGCGTCGTCGCCGGTGAGCTCTGTTTCGTTCAATGGCTTCATGATAACGCCTTCCATTTCCGGTTTCAGGCCGGCTTTTTCAAACGCGGCGCGTACATCGGAAAAGAGTGGCGGTTCGCACAGCACTTCAATCAGTCCTTCTTCATCGGTGACCACATCTTCGGCACCGGCTTCCAGCGCCACTTCGATGATCTGGTCTTCAGAATAGTCCGGGCTGAAAATAAACTGGCCGCAATGCTTGAACATGAATGCCACTGAACCGTCCTGGCCCAGATTACCACCGTGTTTGGTCAGCGCGTGGCGCACATCCGACACCGTGCGGGTGCGATTATCGGTCATGCAATCGATAATGACCGCCGCCCCACTGATGCCATAGCCTTCATAGCGGATGGATTCGTAGTTGTCGCCATCGGCGCCGCCGGCACCGCGCGTGATGGCGCGCTGGATGTTGTCTTTTGGCATATTGGCAGCAGTGGCCTTGTCCCAGGCCAGGCGCAAGGCCGGGTTGCTATCCGGATCAGGGCCGCCGGCACGTGCAGCCACCGTGATCTCCCGAATAATTTTTGTCCAGATTTTTCCGCGCTTGGCATCCTGGCGACCTTTACGGTGCTGGATATTTGCCCATTTACTGTGACCTGCCATGGTTTGATTAACTCTTGAAGTAGCAAAATAAGGAATTTTACCCTGAACAGTCATAAACTTTTATAGAATACGGCTTGTTTACGTCGTTTTACCGACATTCAGGCAGCCAGCGCTGTTCCTGCGCAGGCTTGCTGTGCGTACAGGCGTCGTCGCCAGGGCGCTGTCGCCGCGCTGGCCGCCGATTGTTCACTACGTGCAGAACCAGGGTCGGGAAACGCTCGCAGCACGTTCATCGATACAAAGGGAAACTCATGGCAGATCCGGTACTTATTGCAAAAAGTGGTCAGACAGATGTCGTCATCCTGCCACAGATGGCCAATCGTCACGGTTGTATCACCGGGGCGACCGGCACCGGCAAAACGGTTACGCTTCAGGTGCTGGCCCAGTCTTTTTCGCGTCTGGGTACGCCGGTATTCATGGCAGACGTCAAGGGGGACCTCACCGGTATCTCCCAGGCCGGTACCGATAGCCCCAAAATGCAGGAACGCCTGCAGAAATATGGCTTGCCAACCCCGCAATGGGGCGCAGCGCCCACCGTCTTGTGGGATGTGTTCGGCGAACAGGGCCATCCTGTGCGGGCCACCATGTCCGACATGGGCCCGTTGCTGCTGGCACGGATGCTGGACTTGAACGATACCCAGACGGGTGTGCTGAATCTGGTGTTCAAGGTCGCTGACGATGAAGGGCAATTGCTACTGGACCTCAAGGATTTGCGGGCGATGCTGCAAAACGTCGCAGACCGCGCCAGCGAACTGCGCCAGAACTATGGCAATGTGTCGGCAGCTTCAGTGGGGGCGATTCAGCGCGCCTTGCTGCAGCTGGAGTCGCAGGGTGCCGATCTTTTTTTCGGCGAACCCATGCTCGATATACATGATTTAATTCGTACCGATGCCAATGGTCAGGGCGTTGTCAATATCCTGGCCGCAGACAAGCTGATGCAGTCGCCCAAGCTGTATGCGGTCTTTTTGCTGTGGCTGCTGGCGGAGATTTACGAGTCCCTGCCGGAAATTGGCGACCCCGAGAAGCCGCGTCTGGTGTTTTTCTTTGATGAAGCGCACTTGCTGTTTACCGATGCGCCGGCGGCGTTGTTACAGAAAATCGAACAGATTGTGCGGCTGGTACGCTCCAAGGGCGTCGGCGTGTTTTTCGTGACGCAGAACCCGCTGGATATCCCGGAAACGGTCCTGGGTCAACTGGGTAACCGGGTGCAGCATGCATTGCGTGCCTTTACGCCACGTGATCAGCGTGCGGTAAAAACGGCTGCCGAAACCATGCGCCCCAACCCGGAACTGGATATCACCCAGGCCATTGGCGAACTGGGCGTTGGTGAAGCCTTGTTGTCGTTTCTGGATGCCAAGGGAAGTCCGGGCATTACGCAGCGCGGCTGGGTCATGCCCCCGGCCAGCCGTATCGGCCCTGCCACCGATGCAGAACGTCAGGCCCTGCGCAATCAGTCTCAGTTTGCCGGTAAGTACGATCAGGTGGTTGACCGCGAGTCTGCATTTGAAGTATTGGCCAAACGGACCGAGCAAAAAAATGCGGAACAGGTTTCGGCCAAGTCGGCAGGAGCAGCAGACACAGGCAACGATATCCTGGGTATGGTCAAGGATCTGATGGTGGGTTCCACCGGTCCGCGCGGCGGGCGCCGCGATGGCGTTGTTCAGCAAGTGGCTAAAAGCTATGTGCGTGGCGCCGCGCGCCAATTGATCCGTGGCGTGCTGGGGTCGCTGATTGGCGGCAAAAAACGCTAGTTAAGTGAGATAGGGCGCTGCCGGTACCCGGGAGCGCCTGTTGCTGCGATGGCTCAGGTTGCCGAGGGATTTTTGTTACACGACAGGACGCAACCCTCGTCGTTTTCGAGTTCTTTGAGCAGACGTTCGTAGGTCTCGGTGTTGCCATTTTGCTGCATTCGCTGCAAAAAACTGATCAGCAATGTGGCTTCTTCGTCGGTGAATCCCTTGAGGTGGGCATTGAGCGCGCGTGAGACAGCAGGCATCAGTTTTTCTGTGACGGTGTGGCCTTTTTCCGTCAATTCCAGTTCCACGACCCGGCGATCGTTCGTTGAGCGCCGACGCTTGAGAAAGCCTTTTTTTTCCAGACGGTCCAGAGTGCGGGTCATGGCGCCGGTATCCACTTCTGCGGTGCGGGCGACGCTGGCCGGGGTATTGGCTTTGTTCAGTCCGATAATCGCAATTGGGTGCCATTGCGAGGAGGTGAGCCCCAGCGGCTCCATTTCGGCTTCAATCATTTGCGAAATGGAATGAAAATTGAGCCGGATGAGATAGCCGATGTTCTTGAGCCCTTTATTGTTTGCCGCGCTGGTGTACAAAGGGCCGCAAGCCTCGTTAATCGCACTGGATTCAACGGCGGGATCCTGTTGAGTGGCTTCAGGAGAAAGGGGGGGCGTGCCTGTATTCATTTTTAATTACTGCCTAAGCAGATTTTGACTGTATCATAATATTTATTTTAACTGACTCCGTTGATTTAATACAGCGTATCGTCTTAAATACACTAATCTGTTTCATTCATTGTGGCTAATACAAAACTCAGGAGGGTGTGGTGGCAATGTCATCAAGAAAAGTAGAGATCAGCGAACACGGCGATGTCGGTGTCATGAAGGTGGTTACCGAAGAAGTCGGCGCACCGGCAGATAACGAAGTGCAGATCGTGCAAAAGGCGATCGGCCTTAATTTCATCGATATTTACTATCGGACCGGTCTTTATGCACAGCAGTTGCCGCATGGATTGGGTTTTGAAGCTGCCGGTATCGTCGAGGCCGTTGGCAGCCGGGTAACGCATCTGAAAAAGGGCGATCGTGTCGCTTATGGACAAAGCCCTATTGGCGCGTACGCAGAAGTGCGCAATGTGCCAGCCGTCAACGTGCTTAAGATTCCAGACTTTCTGTCGTTCGATGAAGCGGCTGCGGTCATGCTCAAGGGCCTGACCGTGCAATATCTGTTCCGCCAGACCTACCGGCTACAGGGGCATGAAACCATTCTGTTCCATGCGGCAGCAGGGGGCGTGGGCCTGATTGCCTGCCAGTGGGCCAGGGCTCTTGGTGTAAAACTGATCGGTACCGTCTCCAGCCCCGAGAAATCGGATATTGCGCTGGCACATGGCGCCTGGGCGACTATCGACTACAGCAAGGAAGACGTGGTAGAGCGTGTGCTGTCGCTCACTAACGGCAAGAAAGTGCCGGTGGTTTATGATGGGGTGGGTAAGGACACCTGGGAACGTTCTCTGGACTGCCTGCAGCCACGAGGCCTGATGGTCAGCTTCGGCAACGCCTCAGGCGCGGTTACCGGTGTGAATCTGGGTATTCTGGCCAGCAAGGGCGCACTGTATGTGACCCGGCCCACGCTAGGGCCCCATGTTGATACCCCTGAAAAGCTCAAGGCGGCGTCCGACGAGCTGTTTGATATGATCCGCAGCAAGAAAATCAAGGTGCAGATTGATCAGCGCTACAGCCTGGAAGACATAGCAGAGGCACATCAGGCGCTGGCTTCGCGCAAGACAACCGGCGCCACCGTCATTACGCTGGACTAGTCCGGCAGAAGCGGGCACAACGGGCAGGGAGGCCTGGCAACAACGCCTTCCTGTCTGTGCCCGATACACCGTAGGCGTAGCTTCTTAGTCGTAACCCCTAGTCCTAACCTCTTAATCGTAACACCTTAGTCGCCACCCCTTCATCCTTAATCGTTACCCATCAGCGCCTGGCGGGTTTCCTCACTTTCCAGTTCCGTCAGCCACCATTGCAGACCTTTGCCGATAGCGCGGCCATGCGCGGGCTTGCGCCAGGCATAATTGCTGTGTTCCTCCCGCGGGCAGGCCGCCACGTTTTTCATCATCAGCTCCCCGCTTTCCAGATAGGGTTTGGCGTGCGAGTAGGGTAGAAAACCGCAGCCCAGTCCCATTCGATGGGCCAGCACCTTGGCCTGCAGATTGGGGACAGTAAAGACTTTTTGCATCGCCTGTATGCCATAGGAAATGCGGCGCGCGTACCTTGCTGAGTCCGCGACTGCCACTGACTGGTATTGAGCGATCAGTTGTTCTGGCAGGGGTTCCGGAACATTGGCCAGCGGATGTCCGGGTGACACGACAAACACAAATGAAATTTTGTTAAGGGGCAGCGAAACAATATCCGGGCTTTGCAGTGTGCTGCTCACGCCAATGGCCAGATCCGCGTGACCGGCGATCAGGGTTTCCCACGTGCCATCCAGTACTTCCTCGCGAATCCGCAATTGCGTCGGCACACTGAGCGCAAAAAATTTTTCACACAACTCGAACAGTACCTTGCGCGACACAATCGTGTCTGCACTGATCGTCAGCAGCGGCTCCCAGCCAGTGGCAATGCGCTTGACGCGATGCGCAATCTGTTCCACCGAGTTCAGCAGTTGCCGTCCTTCATCAATCAATTCCTTGCCCGCCGGTGTCAGTGCGGCATGGCGGGACTTGCGATCAAAAAGCAGGACATCCAGCGCATCTTCGACCTGCCGGACGCGGTAGGTAAGGGCACTGGGAACCAGATTCAGCTCGCGTGCGGCTGCCGCAAAGCTGCCTTTTTCTGCAATCAGCACTAGCATCTGGATGATTTCCGGTGTGAGCACCTGGTGGATTTCTCGTGTTGGCGGCGTATTCATGTGGCTTTTGCGGCAAAGATAGATCTTCTAATTATAAGTTCAAAATTTTTGATGCAGCAAAGTCGCATTACAATCGAACATGTTCTCTTCATTTCTAAGGATGGTTATGCAGACAGTAAAGCTGGGGAAAAGTGATCTGGAAGTAACCGATATTTGCTTGGGTACGATGACCTTTGGCGAACAGGTTAGCGAGTCTATTTCATTTGAAATATTGGATCAGGCCGTCGGGCAGGGTATTAATTTCCTGGATACGGCGGAAATGTACTCGGTGCCAGCTCGTGCCGAAACTTTCGGTGCAACCGAAACCATCATCGGCAACTGGTTCAGCCGAAACCCGCAGGCGCGTCAGTCTGTTGTACTGGCCAGTAAGGTGGCCGGGCCTTCGCGCGGCATGCCTTGGGTGCGTGAAGGAGCAGGCATGACTGCGGACGATATCATCCGTTCCTGCGAAGGCAGCCTGAAGCGTCTGCAGACAGATTATATCGACCTGTATCAGATTCACTGGCCAGCCCGGCCGGTACCGGCGTTTGGCAATCGCTATTTCGATCCGGAAAAAACCAACTCGGACCAAAGCACTATCGAAGAACAATTGCGTGCCCTGGACAGACTGGTGCGGGAAGGAAAAATCCGCTACGTCGGGCTGTCCAACGAAACGCCCTATGGCGTGAGTGAATTTATCCGGATCGCCGAGGCTGAGAATTTGCCACGCGTGGCCAGCATACAGAATCCGTACTGTTTATTGAACCGATCCTACGAAAATGCACTGGACGAGACCTGCCATCAGCTGGATGTGTCGTTGCTGGCCTATTCACCGCTGGCTTTTGGTTTGCTCACCGGAAAATATGATGAGTCCGGCATCACCGGTCCACAAGCGCCTGCCGAAGCCCGGATCGCACGGTACGAGTCGGTGCAAAAGCAGCGCTGGGGTCGTGCGGCCGCGCTGGACGCAGCACGTGTTTATAACGCACTGGCGCGCCGGCATGATTTGACGCCGGTGCAATTGGCAATTGGATTCTGCAATACAAAATGGCAGGTTGCCAGTACGATTATCGGTGTCAGGACACCAGAGCAGCTAAAAGAAATTCTGGCTGTCAACGGATTGACGCTGGACAGCCAGATCATGGATGAAATAGATGCGATCCGGTTAAATCACTTTGATCCGGCGCAGTAGTCTTTCACCCGGGCGACTTCATTTTTGGAACCCAGCACCACGCCGACGCGCTGGTGCAACTCGGTCGGCTGGATATCCATGATACGGTTGACCGAGTCTGTGGCCATGCCGCCAGCCTGTTCAATGATAAAGCTCATTGGATTGGCTTCATACATCAGGCGCAGTTTGCCCGGTTTTTTCGGATCACGTGAGTCCCAGGGATACATGAAAATGCCGCCGCGCGTCATGATGCGATGTACATCGGCCACCATGGAAGCGATCCAGCGCATATTGTAGTCTTTGCCCATTGGCCCGGTCGTGCCGGCCAGGCAGTCTTCGATGTACTGACGCATTGGCGGTGCCCAGTGGCGCATATTGGACATATTGATGGAAAATTCCTTGGTATCTTCGGGCACACGCATATTCTCGTGGGTCACTACCCAGCTGCCCAGTTCACGATCCAGCGTGAAGCCCATCACACCATTGCCGATTGTGAGCACCAGCATGGTTTGCGGGCCATATACGGCATAGCCTGCCACCACTTGCTGGCTGCCCGGTTGCAGAAAATCTTCTTCGGTTACTTCGCGTCCTGAAATATCGGCGGGCGCCTTCAGAACAGAGAAAATAGTACCGATGGAGACGTTCACGTCAATATTGGAGGAGCCGTCCAGGGGATCGAACAACAACAGGTATTCGCCCTTTGGGTAGCGGTTGGGAATGTGATGGATGGTTTCCATCTCCTCGGACGCCATGCCCGCCAGATGGCCGCCCCATTCATTGGCTTCAAGCAGAATTTCATTTGACATGACGTCAAGTTTTTTCTGTACTTCGCCCTGAACATTTTCGCTTTCCAGGCTTCCCAGTACGCCGCCCAGCGCACCTTTGCTGACAGCATGGCTGATGGCCTTGCAGGCGCGCGAAACAACTTCTACCAGCAGGCGCACTTCTGCCTCGATGGCATTATTGTTGCGCTGCTGCTCTACCAGATACTGGGTAAGGGTTTTTCGTGACATAAGGTCTCCGGAAAATAATTAAATACGCAATGCTTTGGAAACAATCTCGCTTACATTGCTGGACAGACCCTCGTGATCGCGGACCTGTTCAAGCGACGATTTCATTTGTGATTGTAGTGCGGGAGTATAGCGCGCCCAGTTATCCATGACACGCGCCAGACGGGAAGCCACTTCAGGATTGATGCTGTCCAGCGCCAGTACGGCTTCGGTCCACAAGGCATAGCCGGAGCCGTCCTGGTTATGGAACCCTTCAGCATTGTTGATGCAGAACTGGAAGATCAGTGAACGTGCGCGATTGGGGTTGCGCAATGAAAAGGCCGGATGCGCCATGAGGCCGCGGATGGTTTCTGTACGGGTGTCGGCCGCCGTAGCCTGCAGGGCAAACCATTTGTCGATGACCAGCGGATTATGTTGCCATTTCTCGTAGAAATCAACAATTGCTTCCTGGCGTTTATCCCCGTGGTGATAGTTGACGATAGCACCCAGCGCACCCATGCAATCGGTCATGTTCTGTGCGGCCTGATATTGAACCAGGGCCTGCTGGCACGCTGCCTCATCGCCCGCCGCCATGAGGTAGGACAGGGCGAGGTTTTTCAGGCTGCGGCGGCCGGCACTGATCGGATCCGGGCTATAGGTCCCGGGCGTGTCGTTGTCCTGCAGGGTGGCAGTCCATTCGGTTGCAGCCACTTTACCCAGATTTTCACGGACAGCCTGGCGCGCTCTGGACAGCCATACAGGCTCTATCGGATCCATTTGTTCTGCCAGGAATTTTTCCGAAGGCAGTGTCAGCAGGCGGGCACGATAACCGGCATCCAGGCCGGCATCCTGCAGATTGTTTTTCCAGACCTGTACAAAGGTCTCGGACAGGGCTGCCTGCTCACCTTTTTGCAATGCATTGGTAAGCCCCAGAATCTCGCGGGTTGCCAGTGCCTGGCCGGCTTCCCAGCGGGCGAACGGATTGGGGTCTGACTGGGCCAGCACGGCCAGCTCTTTCTCCGTCCATTCATACTGGACGATAACCGGGGCGGAAAAGTCGCGTAACAATGATGGAACGGGTTTGGTTGCAATGCCGGTGAACGTCCAGGACTGGCTTTGTTCGGTGAGTTCCAGCAGGCGCGTGTGTTCTCCCTTGGGATCGGGCGTGTTCAGCTGGCTGGCGCTGTCGTTGATCTCATTGAGCGCCAGCGGCTGCCCGTCGGCCGACAGCAGTCCGACCGCAAAGGGAATATGGAAAGGCTTTTTCACAAAATCCTTGCGGATCTTTTCAACGCCTACCAGAGGCGTTTGCTGTGACAGAGTCAGGGTTACCGTTTGCTGTGCGGCGTCGTGGTTCATGGTTACCTGCACGCGAGGCGTGCCGGCCTGAGAATACCAGCGCCTGAAAATGGACAGATCGCGTTGCGGATGGGATTTTGTATAGACGTATTCCATGGCATTGACGAAATCGTCGCAGGTCACGGCCTGTCCGTCGTGGCGCCGAAAGTATTCGTCCATACCGTCGCGAAAGCCGTGCGCGCCCAGCAGTGTGTGCTGCATGCGTATGACTTCGGCACCTTTTTCATAAACGGTCGCGGTATAAAAGTTGCCGATGGACTCGTAGCTGTCGGGGCGGATAGGATGCGCCATGGGGCCGGCGTCTTCAGGAAACTGGCCGGCGCGCAAGACACTGACGTCGTCGATTCGCTTGACGGCGCGGGCACTGGCGGCGGCCTGGTCATCCAGCCCTGCGGCCATCATGTCCGCTGTAAATTCCTGGTCGCGAAAAACGGTCAGGCCTTCTTTCAGGCTGAGCTGAAACCAATCGCGGCAGGTGACGCGATTGCCGGTCCAGTTGTGAAAATATTCGTGGCCGATCACGGCTTCGACGGCAGAAAAATTGGCATCGGTGGCAGTATCGGGATCAGCCAGGACATAACCGGAATTGAAAATGTTCAAGCCCTTGTTTTCCATGGCGCCCATATTGAAGTCGCGCACGGCAACAATCATAAAGCGGTCCAGATCCAGTTCCAGCCCGAAGCGCTTTTCATCCCAGACCAGCGAACGCTCCAGCGACGCCAGCGCCCATTCGGTCTTGTCACGGCTGCCCTTGTCGCTGTAGATCTGCAACAGGACGTCACGGCCATTATGGGTTTTGACGGTTTTCTCGCGGACATCGAAATCGCCTGCAACCAGCGCGAACAGATAGCTGGGTTTGTGAAACGGATCGTGCCATACTGCCTGATGGCGGCCGTCGGGCAGATCGGTAGATGAGACCAGATTCCCGTTGGACAGCAGATAAGGGTATTTTTCCTTGTCTGCCGACAGTGTGACGGTATAAATGCTCATCACGTCGGGACGATCGGGGAAATAGGTGATGCGGCGAAAGCCTTCGGCTTCGC
Organism: Advenella mimigardefordensis DPN7; assembly: GCF_000521505.1. GTDB lineage: Bacteria > Pseudomonadota > Gammaproteobacteria > Burkholderiales > Burkholderiaceae_B > Advenella > Advenella mimigardefordensis. The sequence continues at coordinate 2,654,653 of NZ_CP003915.1, read as the reverse complement.
ACTGTGTGAAAAAACCGCTACCTGATTTGTAAAGACCCATGAACAGGGAGTTGGCTGCCGGATCCAGGGTCGTTTGGACGCGCAACTCAAAAGAACCGGACAGTTGCGCAATAACCAATAGGTCCGGGGTTAATTCATAGGCGTCTGCCCCCAGCGGCTGGCCATCCAGATGCAGCGCGTCCAGACTGATATCTTCGGCATTGAGCACGAGATCGGCTGGCGCTGCGTTCTTTGCGGTGAATGAGAGGGTAGAGGTGACGACAGTGCGGTTTTCGTCCAGCTCGACATTGAGCGCCACTGCATCAAGCGTAAATGGATAGGGCTGGTAGTCGCTGCGATAAACGGTCGGGCTGTTTTCTTCGGTCAATTCTGTAGGCATGGTGGTCACTGTGGTGCTGGTGAACGGAAAGCGAACCGCCGGTACGACCGGCGCGGTTCACTTGAAAAAAAGCGATTCGTATCTATTTGTCCTAATTATAGGGGCTTGCCCCGAATTGGAACCTTAAAAGACGTTTTATGTCAAAATTGAAGTACAGTTTGCAGCGCATGGCGGGCGTGGCCGGCTGTCTATGATAATAGCGTGTGATTGGCAGGAGAAAGAAGCATGCGACATCTGCAAGTGTCCCGTATCGGGAACCTCGTTTTGGCCGGGTTGTTTTTATCGGGTCTGGCAGCCTGCTCGACTACCAGTGAATTCACAACGCAGGTTACTTCGTTTCAGCAATGGCCCGCTGGCGTTACCGGGCAGCACTACCGCTTTATCGACAGTCAGCCGCAGAATCTGGAACAGGCTGCCTATACCGGCTATATTCGCAATCATATGTTCCGCACCGGTCTGACCGAAGCGATGGGTCGTCAGCCCGCCCGCTTTGAGGTGGGTTACACCACCCGTACCGATGTGCGTCAGCAAATGGTTCAGCGGGAAACCGGCGATTATGATGTGTACCCAACACTGGGGCTGGGCATGGGCTTCCCATATGGCTATTATGGCAATCCGTTTTACAGCAGCATTGGCTTTGCCATGGCGCCGCGCTATCAGCTGGTTCCGGTGCCTTATCATCGCTATTCGCTGACGGTGTATATTCGTGACCGGCAGCAGGCAGGCAATGAGGTATTTCGCGCCAGTGCGGTGGCCGATTCACGCGAGCGCGAACTGCCCGAAGTCATGCCCTATCTGGCCGCTTCGGTGTTTGACCAGTTTCCCGGCCAGAACGGCCAGGTTCGCACCGTAGAGTTTGAACGTAACAAGACAGGCGTTGCAGGTACTGCGCCTGCCATAACAGTAAAGAAACCTTAGAAGACACCCTTACATGAAACCTATTGAATCTGATCTCCAGGCAGTCGCAACGGCAAAATCCCTGCTGCTGGATCCCTGGGACCTGAATGAAAACCATATGGCCGCGGCACTGGCCGAGATTTTTACCCATAAGGTCGATTACGCCGATCTGTACTTCCAGTACACGCGTAGCGAAAGCTGGAGTCTGGAAGAGGGTATTGTCAAGACAGGCAGCTTTTCCATTTCTCAGGGCGTGGGTGTACGTGCGCTGGCGGGCGAAAAAACGGCCTTTGCCTATTCAGATAAACTCTCGCCCGAGGCCCTCATGGAGTCGGCCACCACCGTCAAGGCGATTGCGCGCCAGGGCGAAGGTCGCATGAAGGTGGTTGGTAATGGCAAAAACAAGGCGCACGATCTTTACGGTCAGGATGATCCCATTGCAGCCATGCCTGCCACCGAAAAAGTGGCCTTGCTTGGACGGGTCGAAACGATCGCCCGCGCCAAAGATCCCCATGTGATTCAGGTGATGGCCGGTCTGGGGGCGGAATATGACGTGGTGATGGTGGTGGGTAGCGATGGCCGTCTGGCAGCCGATATCCGGCCACTGGTACGGTTGTCTGTAACGGTGATCGTCGAACGCAATGGCCGACGTGAAATGGGTCATGGCGGCGGCGGTGGTCGTCTGGGTTTGAACTACTTCTCGGATGCGCTGCTGCATGAATATGTTGACAAGGCGGTGCACGAAGCGCTCACCAATCTGGATGCTAAGGATGCGCCGGCAGGAGAAATGACGGTGGTACTGGGTTCAGGCTGGCCCGGTATCCTGCTGCACGAGGCCGTGGGTCATGGGCTGGAAGGCGATTTCAACCGCAAGGGCTCCAGCATTTTCTCCGATCGTATCGGTGAGCGCGTCGCCTCCAAAGGGGTTACCGTGATAGACGACGGTACGATCAAGGATCGTCGCGGCTCGTTGAATGTGGATGATGAAGGCAATCCGACGCAGCGCAATGTGTTGATTGAAGACGGTATTCTGCGTGGTTATATGCAGGATTCACTGAATGCACGACTCATGAAAACCAAGGTGACCGGCAATGGCCGCCGTGAATCCTACGCCCATCTGCCCATGCCGCGCATGACCAATACCTTTATGCTGGGCGGCGAGCACGACCCGCAAGAGATTGTGTCCTCTGTCAAGAAAGGCCTGTATGCGGTTAATTTTGGTGGCGGTCAGGTGGATATCACCAGTGGCAAGTTCGTCTTTTCGGCCAGTGAAGCCTACATGATCGAAAACGGCCGCATCACCTATCCTGTCAAGGGCGCAACCCTGATCGGCAACGGTCCCGATGCCATGAACCGGGTGGCGATGATCGGTAACGATCTGTCACTTGATTCGGGCGTGGGTACCTGCGGTAAGGAAGGGCAAAGCGTGCCGGTCGGGGTGGGCATGCCAACCATCCGCATGGACGGTCTGACGGTGGGCGGAACCGCCTGAGCGATGTGACAGGAACAGGTCTGGATAAGCCTGCTTTTGCGTGGGCGGCCAATCTGGCCGTTCGCATGCCGCGTTTTTGTGGTCAGGCGGGTACAGTCCCGATTTATTTTTGGGGCTGATGGCCGATAGAGGTGCCAATCGGTAAAAAGCTGTGCTAGGATTGCTGTTATGAAACAAGTTAGCCACGTCTTTTTCTTTTTTTATTTTACATTTTCGACGCAATAGGCGGAGGAAAGGACGTTGTGTACTTAGCGAAAGCATAAAGAAGATACAAAACATCAAAAGGCCGCCAGAATACCTGGTGGCCTTTTTTGTTTTGTGCATTGCACTGGCTGGCTAAGCAAACTTATAACCGATTCGACTGATTGATTAACGATATATCTGGAGTTTTCCGTGTCCTACAATACTGACGATTTACGTATCCGCGAAATTAAAGAGCTTAGCCCGCCGTCTCATCTGATGCGTGAATTTACCTGTTCAGCTCAGGTGTCCGGCCTGGTGCATGATACGCGCGAGGCAATCCATCGCATTCTGCATGCGGCCGATGACCGGCTGGTGGTTATTATTGGTCCGTGTTCCATTCACGATCCGGTTGCCGCACGCGAATACGTAAAGCGTCTGAAGGAACAGCGTGATCGCTTCCGCGATGATCTGGAAATCGTCATGCGTGTGTACTTTGAAAAGCCTCGTACCACTGTGGGCTGGAAAGGCCTGATCAACGACCCAGATCTGGACGGCAGCTTCAACATCAATAAGGGTGTGCGTCTGGCTCGCGAATTACTGCTGGAAGTGAACGAAAGCGGCGTGCCTGCAGGCTGCGAATTTCTGGACATGATTACGCCTCAATATATTGCCGATCTGGTGTCCTGGGGGGCTATCGGTGCGCGTACAACAGAAAGCCAGGTGCATCGCGAACTGGCTTCTGGTCTATCCTGCCCGGTTGGCTTCAAGAATGGAACCGATGGCAACATCAAGATCGCCATCGACGCCATTAATGCTGCCTCGCAGCCACACCATTTTCTGTCAGTGACCAAGGGTGGGCATTCGGCCATTGTTTCTACCGTGGGTAATGACGATTGTCATGTCATTCTGCGTGGTGGCAAGGCACCGAATTATGACGCTGAGCATATCAATCTGATGTCTGAGCAATTGTCCAAGTCAGGGCTGGCAAGTCGAATCATGATTGATGCCAGTCATGCCAACAGCAATAAGAAATATGAAAATCAGCCGCGAGTGATCGATGATGTGGCGCAGCAGATCGAAGCGGGCGATCATCGTATTTTCGGCGTGATGGTCGAGAGTCATTTGGTGGCGGGTCGTCAGGATCTGAAAGAGGGTGTTGAGCTTACCTACGGTCAAAGCATCACCGACGGCTGCATCGGCTGGGATGCCTCGGTTCAGGTGCTGGAACGTCTGGCCCAGGCCGTGCGCACGCGTCGTGAACAGAAAACGGATATCAATAGCTGAACAGGTTTGCCGCCCTTGGGGGCGAGCCGGCTGAATAGGGCGATGGCCGGCGCACAAGTCGGCGGCCGCAACCGCAGTGTATTTCGGGGCATTATGTGCCCCGAAGTTATTTTGCTTTACAGTGCGAGTGAAATAATCATTAGGGTTAATCACGTTTTGGTTCACTGCCGGGCAGAGTATACTTTGACGTTTATACCAGTTGTCATAAAAAAGGGTTGTCATGGATGTGAGTGCGCAACTGCGGCAGGCACCGCAGGTCGCTGAAAGCGGGCCGGATTTTTCTGAACTGATCGCTGAACTGCATCGCGCACTGCCGGCGCATTGTGTGCTGTCTCGCGTGGAAGAAAAAAAGCCATTTGAATGCGATGGGCTGACGCTTTTCAAGGAAATGCCAGGTGTGGTTGTGCTTCCGGAAACCGAGGAGCAAATCATTCACGTTCTGAAAACCTGTAAGAAGCTGGGTGTGCCCGTGGTGCCGCGTGGCGCCGGCACAGGCCTGTCCGGTGGTGCCACGCCGCATTCTCAGGGCGTGCTGCTGGGAGTATCCAAGCTCAACAAGATTAAACATATTGATCCGCGAGCAGCGACCGCCATCGTTGAACCTGGTGTGCGCAATCTGGCCGTGTCCGAAGCGGCCGCAGCCTACGGTCTGTATTATGCGCCAGACCCGTCCAGCCAGATTGCCTGTTCCATTGGTGGCAATATTGCCGAGAATGCCGGCGGCGTGCACTGCCTTAAATACGGCCTGACGGTTCATAATGTGATCCGCTTGCGGATCGTGACCATTGACGGTGACATTATTGAACTGGGTGCAGATGCACCCGACGCGCCGGGCCTGAATCTGCTGCCGGCCTTTATTGGTTCGGAAGGGATGCTGGGTATTGTGACTGAAGTCAAGGTCAAGCTCATTCCCAAGCCGCAACTGGCTCGCGTGGTCATGGCCAGCTTCGCTTCTGTTGAAGCAGCCGGCGAGGCCGTCAAGAATATTATCGGCTCGGGCATCATTCCTGCCGGGCTTGAAATGATGGATAAACGGGCCACTCACATGGTCGAGCCTTTTGTGAAGGCGGGTTATGACCTGGATGCCGAGGCGATTCTGCTATGCGAATCGGACGGTACCGAGGCCGAAGTTGAAGACGAAATTCTGAGGATGGAAAAAGTCTTTTCCGATTGCGGAGCAACCCGTTTGCAAATCTCCAATTCTGAAGAGGAACGCCTGCGTTTCTGGGCGGGGCGTAAAAATGCCTTCCCGGCTGCCGGCCGTATCTCTCCAGACTACTACTGTATGGACGGCACCATTCCGAAAAACCAGTTGGCCCATGTTCTCAATGAAATGGTGCGAATGGAAGAGAAATATCAACTGGGCTGCGCTAACGTGTTCCATGCGGGCGATGGCAATTTGCATCCGCTTATTCTGTTCGATGCCAATGATCCCGATTCAGTGCAGCGCGCTGAAGATTTCGGCGCCGAGATTCTGGAGCTGTGCATCAAGGTGGGCGGCACGGTGACAGGTGAGCATGGCGTGGGTCTGGAAAAAATCAACCAGATGTGTTCGCAATTTACGCGGGAAGAACTGGATGCCTTCACCGCACTTAAAAAAGCGTTCGATCCCGATATGCTGCTGAATCCGACCAAACAGATTCCGACACTGAATCGCTGCGCCGAATATGGCCGTATGCATGTCCATGGTGGTCAGATCGCTTTTCCCGATATCGAACGTTTCTAAGTATCACTATGAAATTCATTAAAGAAGATCTGGCCGAACAGGTTGCCGCCGCCGTGGCAGGTCGCAAGCAGATTGTCATTCGTGGCGGTGGCACCAAGGCATTCTATGGTAATGCCATTGCCGAAACGGAACAGCTGGTAGAACTGGACGTGACTCCTTATACCGGGATCAGCAGTTATGAACCGTCAGAACTGGTGATGACTGCCCGTTGCGGTACCTTGCTGAGTGAGATTGAAGCCGCGCTGGATGAACAGAATCAGCGCCTGGCATGGGAACCGCCACATTTTGGCGAACGGGCGACCATTGGCGGTGCGATTGCCACCGGGCTGGCGGGTCCGGGTCGCATGGCTGCCGGCGGCGCCAGTGACTTTGTACTGGGTACCGTGCTGCTGAATGCCGAAGGGCAGCAATTGCGATTTGGCGGCACCGTGATGAAGAATGTGGCGGGCTATGATATGTCGCGTTTGCTCACCGGCTCCATGGGCGTATTCGGCCCTATCCTGGAAGTGTCGTTCAAGGTATTGCCCAAACCGATTTGTGAAGTCACGCTGCAGCGTCACTGCTCCCTGAAAGAAGCCTTTGAGTGTTTTGGCCAGTGGCAGGCCAAAGCGCTGGGTATCAGTGCGTCAGCCTGGATCCCAGAGGGAGATACCCAGCAGGGGGTGCTGTATTTGCGTGTATCCGGCGCAGAACCTGCCGTCAGGCAGGCTTGTGGCGTTGTGGGTGGTGAGCAGGTGGACGAACAGATCGCGAAGGACTTGTGGCGATCACTCAGGGAACATACCCATCCGTTTTTTGGCGATACCGTCTGGCGCGTAGCGGTGCCGCCCCTGGCCGATACGGTCAACGAGTCGGTCCCGCTACTGGAGTGGGGCGGCGCGCAACGCTGGCTGAGACAGGTGAGCGACGTGACCAATATTCGCCATGCCGCAGCCCAGCGCGGCGGGCACGCGACATTATTTCGTGCCGGTACGGGCGTCAGCCAACCGGTAGATGGTGTGTTCCAGCCTGTCAGTGCCGGGGTTGCAGCCATTACCCGCCGTCTCAAGAGCAATCTGGACCCGCTGGGTACATTTTATTCTGGCCGGTTATTCAGGAATATTTAACGTATCATGCAGACCAATCTTGCCGACTGGGCAAAAAACAGCAGCTATGGCGAAGAAGTGGACGCAATTTTACGCAAATGCGTGCATTGCGGTTTTTGTTCTGCCACCTGTCCAAGTTATCAGATTCTTGGTGACGAGCGCGACAGCCCGCGCGGACGAATTTATCTGATCAAGGAAATTGTTGAGGGCAAGGAACCCACCAGCATCACCCAGAAACATCTGGATCAATGCCTGACCTGCCATAATTGCGAAACCACCTGCCCATCGGGCGTGCAGTACGGCCATCTGGTCGATATCGGCCGTGAACTGGTGGCGGAACGCGTCGTGCGTACCCCGGCAGACCGCTTTCGGCGCACGCTGCTGGCGGCAGGCCTGAACTCACAGGTGTTTGCACCTGCGGTGAAACTGGGCCGCATGCTGCGCTCGTTCATGCCCGCCACCCTGGCGGCCAAACTGCCGGAAGCCCGTCCGGCAGGCGCGTTGCCGGCTGGGCGCCATCAGCGCCAGGTGCTGGTGCCGCTGGGATGTGTTCAGCCCGCGCTAATGCCGTCGATCGATGCTGCCACCATCAGGGTTCTGGATGCTGCCGGGATTTCGTCGGTTGATGTCAGTCGCAATACCTGCTGCGGCGCTGTCAACTTCCACCTGGATAAGGTCAAAAACAGTATTGCTCAAATGAAGAGCAATATTGATGCCTGGGTACCGCTGCTGGAATCCGGTCAGGTTGAAGCCGTTATTATGAATGCGTCGGGTTGTGGCGCCTTTGTCAAAGAATACCCGTTTTATTTGCGTAACGAACCGGACTATCTGGAAAAAGCACGCTATCTGGTTCAGCATGTCAAGGATATTGCCGAAGTGATCGCGCCCGAAGCGGCGAGCCTGAAGGCCAGGTTCAAGCGGCCATTACCGGCCTCGGCGGCCTTTCATCCTCCCTGTACGCTTCAGCACTGGCAGGGGCTGCGTCCGCTGACGGAATCCTTGCTGCGCGAACTGGGATTTGATCTCAAGGCGTTTGGCGAGGCCAATCTGTGCTGCGGTTCTGCGGGCACGTATTCGGTCCTGCAACCGGAGATCGCAACAGGCCTGCGTGACCGCAAGCTGGAATCTATCGGCAAAACGTCGCCTTCTGTCATCATCACTTCGAATATGGGTTGTATGTCGCATCTGCAAACCGGCACCCAGACTCCCGTACGGCACTGGGTAGAGGTGGTGGATGCGGCCTTAAGCGCGTAGAAGGCGCGGATTCCCCCGTTTGGGCGGTCGGGGCGGTAAAATATCGCCCATGACTGAACAATCTTCTGTAAAACCTCGTGTAGTGGTGGGTATGTCTGGCGGCGTCGATTCGTCGGTCAGCGCCTGGCTGCTCAAAGAGCAGGGTTATGAAGTCATCGGCCTTTTCATGAAAAACTGGGAAGACGACGATGATTCTGAATACTGCTCAACCCGTCAGGACTGGCTCGATGCAGCCAGCGTGGCTGATCTGGTCGGCGTAGACATCGAAGCGGTGAATTTTTCGGCCGACTATAAGGATAGGGTGTTTTCGGAATTTCTCCGGGAATATTCTGCAGGCCGTACGCCCAATCCCGATGTTCTGTGTAATGCTGAAATCAAGTTCAAGGCGTTTCTTGACCATGCGCTGACCCTGGGGGCGGATTACATCGCCACGGGGCATTATGCGCGTGTGCGGGCAGTGCAGCGGCAGGGCGCCACTGAATATGAACTGCTCAAGGGGCTGGATGCCAGCAAGGACCAGAGCTATTTCCTGCATCGCCTCAATCAGGCGCAACTGTCCAAGGCCCTGTTCCCATTAGGTGAAATCAACAAAACCGAAGTGCGTCAGATTGCCCACAAACTCGGCTTGCCCAATGCCGCCAAAAAAGATTCCACCGGCATCTGCTTTATTGGCGAACGTCCTTTCAGGGAGTTCCTGAATCGCTATTTGCCAACCAACCCGGGTCCCATTCTGACTGATGATGGCCAGGAAATCGGACAGCATCACGGGCTTGCCTTCTATACCCTGGGACAGCGCAAGGGGCTGGGCATTGGTGGTATCAAAGGCCGTCAGAACGATGACGGCATTGCCGACGCCTGGTATGTGGCCCGCAAGGATCTGCAAAACAACACGCTGTATGTCGTGTCCGGTCACGATCACCCCTGGCTCCTGCAGCACGACGTGCTTGCCGACGAAGTCAGCTGGGTGGCCGGTCATGCCCCGGTCGCGGGCACGTATGGGGCCAAGACACGTTATCGGCAGGCAGACGCGCCGTGCGAGCTGGTCCCGGGTAGTGACCCGGCTCGATTGCATTTGAAATTTCCGCAGGCGCAGTGGGCGGTCACGCCCGGCCAGTCCAGCGTTTTGTACGACGGTGATGTCTGCCTGGGTGGCGGCATTATTGCCTGAAGTTCGTCCGGCAGGGTAACGACCGTCTGCCGGTAATTCTCACTTTTATTTTTTTATTTCATTATGAATATTTCAGATTCGATTACTCCGCTCAATGCGTTATCTCCGCTGGACGGTCGTTACGCCTCTCGTGCAGCAGCCTTGCGGCCCTTTCTGTCCGAGGCCGGTTTCATGGCGCATCGGGTGGAAGTCGAGGTGTCCTGGCTGATCGCCTTGTCGCAGGCTGGTTTGAGTGAGCTGCCAGCGTTCTCGGCTGCTGCCGAAAGCGCCTTGCGCAGCTGGGTGCGGGAGTTCAGCGAAGCCGATGCCCAGCGCATCAAGGATATTGAGAAAAAAACCAATCACGACGTCAAAGCGGTGGAGTACTGGCTTAAGGAAAAAGCAGCGGGTAATGACGAATTGTCGGCCGCTGCAGAGTTCATCCATTTCGCCTGCACCTCTGAAGATATCAACAATACTTCGCATGCCCTGATGCTGACACGCTCACGTGATCAGGTGATCATTCCTGCCTTGCAGAACCTGTTGTCGATGCTGAAAGATAACGCCCGTCAGTTTGCGCAGCAACCTATGCTGGCCCGCACGCACGGCCAGCCGGCCAGCCCTACAACCATGGGTAAGGAGTTCGCCAATGTGGCGGCGCGCCTGGAAGCGGCAATCGCAGCGATCGTTGCGGTTAAGCCCTTAGCCAAACTCAACGGGGCTACCGGTAACTACAACGCACATTACTCCGCGTATCCGGAACTGGACTGGCCCGCGCTGAGCAAGAAAGTACTGAGCGATTTGTCACTCACGCAGAATCCCTATACCATCCAGATCGAACCCCATGACTGGATGGCTGCGCTGTTTGACGCCATTGCCCGCGCCAACACCATTTTGCTGGATCTGAACCGGGACATCTGGGGCTATATTGCGCTGGGATACTTCAAGCAGCGCCTGCGTGAAGGGGAAGTGGGATCATCCACCATGCCGCACAAGGTTAATCCCATCGATTTTGAAAACTCTGAGGGCAATATCGGGCTGGCCAATGCGGTCCTCAAACACTTATCAGAAAAATTACCGGTATCGCGGTGGCAGCGTGACCTGACCGATTCCACCGTTCTGCGCAATCTGGGCGTGGCCTTAGGCTACTGCATGGTGGCCTGGGATTCATGCAGCAAGGGACTGGGTAAGCTCGAACTCAATCCGCAGGCCATTGATCGTGATATTGATCAATGCTGGGAAGTGCTGGCCGAGCCAGTGCAAACCGTGATGCGCCGCCATGGCCTGCCTGAGCCCTATGAGCAACTGAAAGCGCTGACGCGTGGCCGTGGCATTACCGAGGAAGCGCTGCGCACCTTTGTGCAGGAACTGCAATTGCCCGAAGAAGCCAAACAGCGCCTGCTGCAGATGACGCCGCGCAGTTATATCGGCCTGGCAGCAGACCTGGCTGCGAAAATCTGATCGTCCAATCCGGATGATTCAGGCGGGCCCGCAAAAGGCGGTCGAACAAGGTGTCGACTGCCTTTTGTGCATTTGGGTGATGGTAAACAGTCACGTACATGCGCTATCATAGGCGTACCATCTATCCGGGAGTCAATGTAATGAAATCATCGGTTGTTGTTGCTGCTACCTGTATGGCCTTGCTGTCCCTGACAGCGAATGCGGAGTTCCTCAAACCCAAGGAAGCGCAGGATTATCGTCATCATGGCATGGAATTTATCGGGGACAATTTCAAACGTATGGGCCATATGGTCAAGGGCGAACAGCCGTACGACAAGGAGGCCTTCGCCAAATACGCCAATCTGCTCAAAACCCTTGCGCCACTGCCGTTTGAAGCTTTCTATAAGGGCACAGAGGGCGGTGATGCCAAAGACGAAGTGTTTTCAGATCCTGATGGTTTTAACAAGGCCAAAGATAAAATGCTGGTTGCAGTAGAGCGGCTTGCCACGGAAGCGGAATCGGGCGACATGAGTAAAATCAAAGTCGCTTTCGGTGGCGTGGGGCAAAGCTGCAAGGCCTGCCATGACAACTACCGCAAGGACGATTAGAACCGTCCTGCTGACCTCCGGCGTCGTTCACCACCCCTCGATGTTCCTGCCTATATTGTTGTGCTAATGAAACAGCTGTTGCAGAAAATGGGTGACACGAGACGTAAGCGAATGGGCCAGATGTAAAGGAACGTCACAGGCGGCGCTACCTCAATCCCTGCGGGTGCTGCCTGTGGGGCTGCACCTGTCCGGTTCAGAATTGGGAAAGCCAGAACACAATAGCAGCGCAGAGCAACAATACAATGGCTGCGCGTAGGCGGGTTGCGGCATTATCCTGGCTCTGCGCCGGTTGTTCTGCGGGCAGATGCTGTTCAGCAGGGATATCTCCCGTGACCATGGCTCGTATCAGCGGCTGCCGGCGCAACAGGCTGTAGTAAGCGATAGCACACAAATGCAACACCACCAGTGCAATCAACACCCATTCGCTTGCGTGATGCACGCTGTTGAAAAAACGGCTTAAGGCCGGATTCAGATCGCTTAGCGGGCCCTCGAAAAGAATGTCATCACTGGCAAACAGGCCGCTGCCCGCCTGCACCCCGAAGGCCAGCAACATGGCAATGACCGACCAGGCGCCTAAGGGGTTGTGGCCGGCGGTCCATTTTGCAGTGCGCAAGTAGGCGGCAATAGTGCGCGGGCCCACCACAAATTGAGTAAATCGTGAGTAATAGGGGCCGATGATGCCCCAGACGAGCCGGAAAAGAATGAGGGTAAGTACCGCGTAGCCGAAGCGCGAATGCCAGGTCATCCAGTCTGTGCCGGTTTCGGACAACCAGCCTTCGGTAATGCCGGCCGACTTGACGCAAAAATAGGCACCGGCCACGCAGATAACCAACAACCAGTGAAACAGGCGTAATGGCAGATCCCAGACTCTGATATTATTCATATGTCATTTTCCAGCGGGTTGTTTTCAAACCGGTTTCAGTTACCCCGACTTTACCGTTATTTTAACATTTGCAGTGTAATTGGCCCGGAGTTGGTCTATGATAAGCGAACTCATTTAAATCAGCTAACAGGTACTCATGTCGCGTTCAACCCACGTCCTTTTTGCGATCATTGCAGCGGCCATCCTGGCTGGGTGTTCTTCCACCAAAACCGGCAGAGACCACTCAATCAGCCATTCTCCTCGCGAACAGGTAACGCGGGTCAGCTATGACGAAAGCAGCTACGCGTTGCCAATAGGACAACCCACCATGCTGGTGGGACGTGCGTTCATTTACGATGCCATTAATGGTGGTGAGCGCAGCGGGGGTAATGTCGATGTTGTACTCAATCCTGTATCGGCCATGAGCACTCAATGGTTCGACGTGGTCTGCCGGCGCGGCAAAGTGCTGGCAGGCAAAGCGGATCCGCGCTACGCTGCGAAAGCCTATGCCTCGAAAACCAACTCCTTCGGCCAGTTCGCGTTTACCAACGTCCCTTCCGGCGAATATTACCTTACGACAAGACTGTACTGGATGGACACCAAACCCTTCTCGGGCGCTGTCCAGTACGGCGGGCTGCTGGCCAAAAGAATCAGACTTGCGCCGGGGACAAATACGATCAATCTGTCTGACAGTGACAAATGTCGTGGATATTTTCACTGAGCAGGCTTTTAATGGCTAACTTGCGGCTACGGGTACGTTCCCGTGTTACATCTGTCTCTTTTTCCTCCACGTACAACTTGCTTCATTCACATTTTGCAACGAATTTACCTGACTTTAATGATTAAAATTCAGGCAGGCAAAAGTTCTGCGTTGTGTTCTTGCAGCATTTTTTCATTTTATTAGAAAGGCAAACTATGAAATTAACTACGCTTGTTACGGTCGCGGCAGTAACGACCGCCCTTGCCGGATGCAGCTTTTTTGAAAAAAACGCCACATCCGGAACGGTTGCGCCAATGGGTCCCGGCACGTCGGCGACGGCCGTTCAAACCACCGGTGCTGGTAACCTGGAGGTGTATGTGGGCACAACAGCCGCGCCTAAAGCGACCAAGGGCAAATCAGCTAAAACCATTCCATTGAAGGTTGGCGATCAGACTTATAACGCAGTTGGCCCGATCCTCACCCGGACTGATGTCAAGAACGTTTTCGTGACCAAGGCCGGTGATCGTCCTGCACTTGGACTACGCGTGACGCCCGAAGGTGCCCGCAAGCTGAACGCTGAAATTTCCGGCAAGGCAGCCAAAGGAAAAATGATATTGGCCAGCCTGAACGACTCTATTTTTTCGACAACCATTGCTTCGCCTGGCGCAGTGGATGACGGCGTGCTGCTGATGCCCATGGCCACGCTGAATAACGCCAAAACAGCAGCTGACATCATTCGCGGTAAAAAGTAATAGTCTCAAGGGTACTTCGGTTTTGTTGTTCCGGATACGTTGCTTGCAGGGTTCACTCTGAGTATTGTTAACATTTGAGCGTTGTTTTTTCTCTGAATCTGTTGTAACGTAAACAGACGACTTTACGCGAAGTTGTTCTCAAATTAGTTTTAATTAGGAAATACTATGAAATTATCCAGAAAAGTTGCGTTGATTGTGCTTCCTCTGGCTGCAGTTCTGGCTGGATGTAACACAATGAAGACTGGTACCGAGAGCACAGGTACCACTGCACAAACCCCTGCTGCACAAGGTACTGCAGTAGACGTATTCCTGGCTTCTGACAAAGTCATCAAAAGTTATCGTCCTGTTAAGCTGAGTGAGAAACAGACCATTTATGTCAGCAAAACACCCATCATTACTCGTGCCAATCTGACGAGTGTTGATCGTGTTCGCGACAGTCAGGGTCGCTCTTTTGTCAAACTGTCTCTGAACCCTGCCGGTGTTTCCGCTCTGAATGCAGCGCCTAAGGATCAGGGGTATGCAACAACGGTAGGTGGTCAGCTGGCCTCGCTCACCGGTATCCGCCAGAACAACGATTTCCTGTTCATGGTTCGTGATGATCAGGTCGCCGGGTCTGTTGTTGAAGCCATCGCACCCAAAACTGCAGCCAAATAATTACCGGCTGTCTGTCTTGTCACCTGTTACTTGAGTGGCAACCCAAGCCTCGCTCCGGCGAGGCTTTTTTGCAGCCTTTGAAATTGTCATGTTTACATCGTATTCTATGCTGTCTGATGTTCAATAAAAGGTGCACAATGCTGTCGTTATTTCCAGTTCGTTTCCTGGCATTTTTTCTCGTCATTCTTGGGGCAGTGGTCAGCCTGTTCCTTGGTAAGTTTGTTGCTCCTGCATGGTATGTCGTCGCGCTGGTTTGTCTGCTGCTTACGGCTGTCGGCATTCACGATCTTATCCAGCCGCGGCATTCTGTAAAACGCAATTATCCGGTTATTGGCAATTTGCGATTTCTGCTGGAGTTTATTCGGCCGGAATTGCGTCAATACTTCATCGAAAGCGACACCGATACGCTGCCATTTTCGCGCGCTCAGCGCTCTATCGTTTATCAGCGGGCCAAACAGCAAATTGACAAGCGCCCGTTCGGGACGATTAAAAATGTCTACGGCGACGATTACGAATGGGTCAATCATTCCATGATGCCCAGTCATATCCCTGATCGCAATTTCCGAATTACCGTGGGGCAAGGGCAGTGTGCCCAACCTTACGACATATCCGTGTTCAACATTTCTGCAATGAGTTTCGGTGCGCTATCGGCCAACGCCATCCGTGCACTTAACCGCGGCGCCAAAGATGGTGACTTCGCCCATGATACGGGAGAAGGCGGGATCAGCCGCTATCATCTCGAATTCGGCGGTGACCTGATCTGGAACATAGGATCAGGTTACTTTGGCTGTCGGGATGAAAACGGGCACTTTTCTGATGAAGCATTTGCACAGAAGGCGACCTTGCCCAATGTCAAAATGATTGAAATCAAGCTGTCGCAGGGGGCTAAACCCGGGCATGGCGGTATTCTGCCAGGCGCTAAAGTGACCGCCGAGATCGCCGAGGCAAGGGGTGTCACGGCCGGAGTGGAATGCGATTCGCCGGCAACGCATTCGGCATTCAGCACGCCCGTTGAACTATTGCAATTCGTCCAGCGCCTGCGCACGCTCTCTGGCGGCAAACCGGTAGGCTTCAAGCTGTGCGTCGGCCACCCGTGGGAGTGGTTTGGCATCGTCAAGGCCATGCTGGAAACCAATATCACGCCGGATTTTATCGTCGTCGATGGTTCAGAAGGCGGGACGGGGGCTGCGCCTGTGGAGTTCGTCGATCATATGGGCGTACCGCTTAAAGAAGCCTTGCGGCTGGTGCACAATGCGCTGGTTGGTGCCGGATTGCGTGAGCGCATCAAAATCGGTGCGTCGGGAAAAATTATTTCCGCCTTTGATATGCTCAGAACACTGGCGCTGGGCGCGGACTGGTGCAACAGTGCGCGTGGGTTTATGTTTGCCGTGGGATGTATCCAGGCGCAGGCCTGTCATACCGGCAAATGCCCATCCGGCGTGGCTACCCAGGATCCATCGCGGCAGCGTGCCATTGTTGTGCCGGACAAGGCAGACCGGGTCAAACATTTTCATCGCAATACCGTCCATGCGCTGGCTGAGCTGCTCCAGGCTGCAGGCCTGACCCATCCCCAGCAACTTCGGGCGCATCATGTGGCGCGGCGTATATCCAGCTCTGAGGTAAAAGTGCTATCTGCGATTTATCCGGAACTGGAAAAGGGCGATTTGCTCAAAGGCAATTATCGCCTGAAAATATTCGAGATCTGCTGGCCTTTGGCGCAGGCTCATTCGTTTCAGCCCGCACGGGCGGTTGACCTGATGGCGAGCGAAATGAACACGGGGTATCAGGTGAGTGAAAAGCCTGCAGAAAAGGATGTGCCGGTCACGAACCTGCTGCAGCCACTATAAATGAGCTGCTACCGCCTTCTAAATACGGGGGGGCGGAACAGGGTAGCCACGCGTTGTGCGTAGCTACCTTGCCGATGTGGGATGCATTTTTGCTGACGGCGCCGCCCCGGCCAGGGCGGCAGTCACACCAGGCGCTTATTGTGCGGCGGGCTTGGCAGGTGCTGTTGAGGTGGCGGGTGCCGCTCGCTCCAGTTTTTCGCAGTTTGCCGTGAAATCCTTGATAAAGCGATTTTTCTCAGCGATTTTGTCTTTCGGAGTAGACCACAGAAGCTCTACAAACTCGATAAATGACGACACGCGCTCATCCGGGATGCTCTCGTTGTTGCTGACGGCCTCGTTGGCTTCGTCCTGAGTTTTACCATTGACGCGCATATTGTAAAGTTCTGCAATGATTTTACTGGCATCGGTGCAGGTTAACGTGGCTGGAGCGCTATCACTGCTGGCGTCATCTCCCTGTGCGTTCTGATAGGGATCTTCCTGTTTCTGCGGCGGAGCCGGCGCAGGAGGCGGCTGATGCAGCTCAGATTGCTGGGCTGGTTCGACATCGTCGTCATTGAAAATTGTTGTCTCAATAATTTTCCATGCACCAAATGCAATGGCTGCTGCAACCAGCAGCAAAATGAGCAACTTTATGAACGATTTCATGTATATCCTTACGCTTGTGAACGGCGTGCAAACGACCGTTCCTGACTATGACGAATCAATATACTATAACTTATTTGCGGTAGTCAGAAATTTCAGTAACCAATAAACATATTTACGAAATCAAAACTTGATCCGGCAGTACCTGGCAGGGTGCTGACATTGTCAAAAATCGGCTGCCAGCGGCAGCAAATGGGTATGCTGTCGCGTGCCTGCGCTCAAAACCAAAGGGCTGCCGATCGCTTAGTGGTTTGCCAGCAATTGCGGACAGCGATGGTCCTGAAAATCGCCTTCGGCCGATGCGCCGTAACGGTGATCGGCAAACAGCAGAAATTGCTGCTCAGACAGTGGATACAAGGCCAGACTCACATTTGCCATATCCTGCCGTGCCTGCGGCAGCGAGGTGATGGTCAGGGCAATGGGCCCTCGTTGTTCGAGTTCGTTCAACGACAAGGTTCGCACCTGGTATGCATGACCATTGATGCCGCCGGGCACAGCTCGCCAGCGCGAGTCAAATTGCGCGTGCATGCCAAGCAGCCGGTCGCGCAGGGCGGGGCGCACGCAGGAAATGTGTATATGCAGATGATTCTGGCTGCGGCCCGATTTTGAATTAACGGTGAGGGCATACTCCTGCACAGGGATGGCTTTACCCAGCAAGCGATCCATATAGTCCCGGGCGTGCCAGGCTTGCGCAAAATACGGGGTACGGCTGGCCTGCAACAGCGCGGGGTCTTCCAGACCGCTCACGTGCTGTGTAGGCATATGCAAGTATTGCAGGGGCCCGTTCTTATCCTTAAAGATCACATAACCCTGGTCCGTATCCACCTTTTTGCAAGGGGCAGGGGGTTGGTTACCCGCCTGTTGATTAGGGACGCATTGGTCATGCACAAAATGCCAGAGTATGTCGCCGTGCGGCACCTGTCTGGTTGGCACGGCTGCCGCTGGCTGGGGAACCACAGAGCGATGGCATGCGACCAGCAGGCTGGCGGTGATGATTATTGCGGCGGCATTGCCGCAGCGGAATCGGACAGACACGGGTACTCCTTGTTCAGCTTATTCGCCCGTTACTCCATGGGTTCGCGCATTTCGGTAATGTACGAATGGTCAGAGCGCATGACGATAAACACGAAAATGGCATTGGCAATGGCAAGAAACAGTACGATCAGCGGGACGGTGCTAAAGGCGATCAGCAGCCCGGTAAGGAGCGAGCTGGCCACCAGAAAAATGGCATTCATGATATTGTTGGCGGCAATCACGCGGGCGGAGTGCGTTTTGGGTGTTTTTTGCTGGATCAGCACATACAGCGGAACGCTGTACAGTCCGGCGGACATGCTCAGCAGAAACAGTCCGGCGATTAACAGCCAGTTCGCCGGCAGCGACACAAATTCGTGCAGCGCCAGCAGATGTGTTGCATTCAGATTATGCGTAGAAAAATAAAGCAGTACGGAAAACACCGTCATGCCGGCAGCGCCGACAGGAACCAGCTTAAGCACATTCAGCCCTTTCTTGCCAATCCAGCCGCACAGGACCGAGCCAAACCCCACCCCGATGGAAAACACGCCCAAAAGCAGGGTGGCCACCTGTTCGTCACCGCGCAGGATTTCCTTGGCAAAGACCGGGAAAATATTCAGATATACTGCGCCAAAAAACCACATCCAGCTGATCAGCAGAATGCTTTTGAAAACATGCAGATCATGAAAGGCGTACTTGAGGTTTTCGATGGTGCCGGCTATCGGATTCCAGTCCAGCTTCAGTTCGGGCGAGGCCACCGACGTGGGCGGAATCAGCCCGGAACACAGCCTGCCTATCATGGCGATGACGACACAACTGGCCGCCACATAATGGTAGCCTGAGCCTTCTATGCCGGCCATGAATCCGCCGGCCATATTGCCCAGCAAAATGGCGACAAAGGTACCCATTTCGACCCAGCCGTTGCTGCTGACCAGGGCGGTGCCGTGAAAGACCTGGGGTAAATAGGCAAATTTAACCGGTCCGAAAACAGTGGAGTGGATGCCCATCAGCAGCACGCATAACAGCAGGATGTACACGTGCTGGTATACGAGGCCGTATGCGGCCAGGGCCATGATCCCGATCTCGACGGTTTTGATCCAGCGCATGAAGCGCGCTTTTTCGAATTTGTCCGACATTTGCCCGCTTACCGCAGACAGCAGCAAAAACGGGACAATGAACATGCCATTGATCACCACGCCTGCCATTTCAGGGGGCAGCCAGCTCACCGATACATGATAGGTAAGCATGATTGTGACGGCGAACTTGAACAGATTGTCATTGGCGGCACCCGATATCTGTGTCCAGAAATAAGGGGCAAAACGCCGTTGCAGCATGATATGGGATGCACCGCCGTCGGATGCAGTGCTGTCTTTGGCAGAATCGTTGGGGGAGGGATTGGTCATGGACAATATAGGTTACGGCAGCGTAGTTTGCCGGACAGAAACAACAGTCGCAACATTAAACCAAATTGCAGATTTGCGGTAAAGAATCGCCATTTACTTAAAATGTATCATTTTAACTGTCAGATTTTCGTCATTCTGTCAACACAATCGGCTACACTCTGAGCACCGAAAACACGTTTGCGAGTAGCGAGATGCAACGTTTGCTGTCAACATTCATATTGGCCATGTGCGCACCGGCGTATGCTATGGGCTGGGCCGCGCCCACCCCGGCTCCTTCCAAGAGCAGTACCGCCCTGGCTGGCGGCATCGATCGCTGTGAGGTGGTACTGGACACCTTCAATAAAACAGCGCTTGACGGGCAGGTGGATCCTGGCCAATTAAGCGATATCGTACGTTCCCTGAACGCCAGGCAGCAATTGCCCGCTTACTTTGTCACCAAAAAGCAGGCCCGGCAGGCAGGCTGGTCGCCAGGGCAGTATTTCGCCGATATACCCGCGCTACGCGGTAAGTCTATCGGAGGTGACCATTTCGGCAACTATGAGCGACGCTTGCCGCAAGGACAATGGAAAGAGGCAGATCTGGATTACCGCGGAAAAAAGCGTAACGCCAAACGGCTGATTTTCGCCCAGGCTGGTCAGCAGTATGTGACCGTGGATCATTATGAGACATTTCACAAGGTGCCCGCATGTCGATGAGAACTTCGAAACGCAGGAGAATGAAGGTCGTACGCCCCACCCCCGCGCCGCTCAAGACCTGCGAACTAACACATATTCATTCGATTGATGATGTGTATGATCAATTGCAGGTAGCGCTGCATCTGCCGCAGTATTTCGGTCGTAATCTGGATGCGTTATACGATAGCCTGAGCACGGATGTAAAGGGGCCCTACCGCATTGTCTGGCTCGGTCATGCCCGCAGTGCGCTTGATCTGGGTGAGTCGTATTATGAAGGCTTGCTGGATATTTTCAGGGCAGTAGCTCGCGAACGCGGCGACGTCCAGCTCGAGTTGGAGTGAGCGTTGCGCCATAGAGCAAAAAACCGGCTGTGGGCTGACCCACTAACCGGTTCGATATATGTAATCTGACTCAAGCCAATTTTCAGATCAAATTGCGATTTCGCACTCTGCTGCGGTCGGGTTCTGCATGGCTTTGTCTGCTGCGGCTGTAAACAGCACATCGGTAGAGGAGTTTAACGCCGTTTCGCAGGAGTCCTGTATCACACTGATAATGAGGCCGACGGTCACCACCTGGGCGGCCAGATCATTGTTGATACCGAACAGACTGCAGGCCATGGGAATCAGCAACAGCGACCCGCCGGGTACCCCAGAGGCGCCGCAGGCACCCACGGTCGCCAGCACGCTCAGCAGCAATGCGGTTGGAATATCAACCGGGATATTCACGGTATGGACGGCAGCCAGCGTCAGGACCGTGATGGTGACAGCCGCACCTGCCATATTGATCGTGGCTCCCAGCGGAATGGATACAGAGTAGGTGTCTTCATGCAGACCGAGTTTTTTGCACAACAGCAGATTAACCGGGATGTTGGCGGCCGAGCTGCGCGTGAAGAAGGCTGTGAAGCCACTTTCGGCCAGGCAGCGAAAGACCAGGGGGTAGGGATTGCGACGAATCTTGAAGTAAACGATGAGCGGATTGACCACAAGCGCGACAAACAGCATGCAGCTGACCAGTACCAGCAGCAGTCGCCCATAAGCCTTCAGTTCACCCAGGCCTGTCGTGGCGACAGTGACTGCGATCAGGCTGAAAATACCAAGCGGGGCCAGGCGGATCACCCATCGCACCACATTGGTCACGGCTTCTGCCGCATCGCTCAGGACAGATTTGGTGGTGGCGCCGGCATGACGCAGACTGACGCCCAATAAAATAGCCCAGCTCAGGATGCCGATATAGTTTGCTGTCAGAATGGCATTGACCGGGTTATCGATCAGATTGAGTACCAGTGAACGCAGCACTTCTATAATTCCTGTCGGTGCACTTTGCTTGACCTGGCTGGTCACCAGCGTAAGTGTGGTCGGAAAGGCGAAACTGGCGACGACCGCGACCAGGGCTGCCGCGAATGTCCCCAGCACATAGAGTGCTAATATAGGCTTGATATAAACCTGGGTACCGCTGCGGTGCTGGGCAATCGCAGCCATGACCAGCACAAAAACCAGCACCGGGGCGACGGCCTTGAGGGCGCCGGTAAAGAAGGTGCCGATAATAGCACTCGCTTGAGCGGCCTCAGGGAAAAAGACGCCAAATAAAATACCAAGAATCAGGCCGATGATGATCTGGAGGACGAGATTGCCGCGGGCGATCCCCGCGAATAAATGCTGCAACTTCATGACATTATTCCAAAATGCATGTGATCCCGCAGAGCCGTGGGCAGCAGCACCGCAGACGTCCGGACCGCAAGCGTGGCGGCGAAGGCTGATCCGTATCTGCAGGAAAACGAAAAAGGGTGTTGCGCGATGGCAACGTTAAAAAGGATGCGCTGCCCGGGGTAATCCCCAGCGGGGTTGAGCCGAAAAACGCGCTGGGCGTCATGTTATCTGCTTTTTAACCGCCTGTGGGTCGAAATGGTGTCAATGAGTCAAAACGGGTTTGTGCGCCCGCTGGAGGGAATGGCTTGCTACCGGTCGTTATCATTGCTGTTGCGGGTTGCTGTGTCGGACGTGCGTGCAATGGTGTCGGGCTTAGTGCCCGTGCTGCCGGAGCCGTCACGCCGGTCTCTCGTGATCACGCTGATTTCGCCATTGGTTTCCAGATAGGCACGTCTGACCTGCGCCAGGTCAGCTACGCCGTTAATGCGCAGTTGCTCCAGTAATTCGCCGCGCGTGACATATTCGCGGCGCATGTTTTTCAGTTGCAGGACCCCGTCTTTGATGAGCAGCAACTGATCAGGCGATAGCAACCGGCTTACCGGCGGAAAGAAGTATCCCAGGCGGTCGATCAGAAAGGACCATAGAACAATGCCTGCCGCGACCGCCAGTCCATCGGTGACGGTATCTGAGGTACCTGACAAGCCATTGCCGACGGCTTCTGATACCAGCATCACAACCACGATATCGGCAAATCCCAGGGAGCCAATGTTGCGCCGCCCGGCGAACCGGAAAAGCAGATAAATGCCCCAGTAGATCGCCGTACTCCGTAAAAAAGCTTCGCTGAACGTCTGCTGCATCTGAAATACTTCATTTAGCATAGCCATAATGCATTTTCCGTGAAAATCGAAGAAGGATGAACCGCGTGCTGTCTGGCAAAGTATAACCCGGCGGCACAGGCCAAAAAAAACCGCCCCATGCCAATATCGGCACAGGGCGGCGGTGAACAATGGGTGGGGCTGGCTGGGTCCTTGCGGTCCGGTAAGCCCCGGGCAGTTGTCTAGTCTTCTTCGACGAACGTCTCTTCGCGTTTTTTGCGAATCGATGGCAGCGCAACCAGTACCACCAGGGCGGCAGCCAACACCAGAAGGGACAGAGACAGCGGACGGGTGACAAAAGTACTGAATTCACCGCGTGACAGGAGCAGGGCGCGACGGAAGTTTTCTTCCATCATCGGGCCAAGCACCAGGCCGAGTAGCAGCGGGGCACCTTCGCATTTGAGTTTGCTCCACACGTAGCCGATGATACCGAAAGCAGCCATGATGTAAATGTCGAATACGTTGTAATTCAGCGAGTACACACCGACGGTACAAAACAGCACAATAGCAGGGAACAGTACACGGTAAGGTACTTTAAGCAGTTTCACCCACAGGCCGATCAGTGGCAGGTTCAGAATCACCAGCATCACGTTACCAATCCACATAGAGGCGATCAGGCCCCAGAACAGTTCGGGGTGGCTGGACATAACCTGTGGGCCGGGCTGAATATTGTGAATCGTCATGGCACCCACCATCAGCGCCATTACCGCGTTACCAGGAATGCCCAGCGTCAGCAGAGGGATGAATGAGGTTTGTGCTGCTGCGTTATTGGCAGACTCAGGGCCAGCCAGACCGGCAGGGTGACCTTTGCCGAAACGTTCCGGATTTCTGGAGAGCTTTTTCTCCAGTGTATAGGACGCAAACGAAGACAGCACGGCGCCACCGCCTGGCAGAATACCCAGCGCGGAACCCAGCAGCGTACCGCGGATACATGCCGGTGCTGCTTCTTTGAACTCCTGTTTGTTCGGATACAGGCTGCCGATCTTGTCGGTAATGTCGACGCGATTTTCTTTTTGTGCCAGGTTATTCATGATTTCAGCCAGGCCGAAAACACCCATCGCTACCACGGCAAAGTCAATACCATCCTGCAGTTCCGGAATCCCAAAGTCAAACCGGGCAACGCCGGAGTTCACGTCGGTACCCACCATACCCAGCATCAACCCGAGCAGAATCATGCAAATCGCTTTGGGCAGAGAGCCCGAAGCCAGCACCACTGCGCCCACCAGACCAAGAACCATCAGGGAGAAGTATTCGGCCGGACCGAATTTAAAGGCCACTTCAGCCAGGGGAGGTGCAAAGGCAGCCAGCAGAACGGTTGCGAAGCAACCAGCAAAGAACGAGCCGATAGCAGCGATGGCAAGTGCTGCCCCCGCTCGCCCGTTCTTGGCCATCTGGTGACCGTCCAATACCGTGACCACCGCCGAGGTTTCTCCCGGCAGCGCTACCAGAATGGCCGTGGTGGAGCCGCCGTACTGCGCACCGTAATAAATCCCGGCAAGCATAATCAGGCCAGCGGTAGGAGGCAGAATATATGTCAGGGGCAGCAGCATGGCGATGGTGGGCACAGGGCCGATACCAGGCAGCACGCCAATCAGCGTTCCCAGAATACAACCGAGCAGTGCATACAGCAGGTTTTCAGGCGTGAAGGCAACCGAAAACCCGAGCGCCAAATGTTCAAGTAATTCCATAGTGATTATTTTCCTTTAATTCGGCGTACCAGCATGACAACAGCAATAACAATGCCGACAGGTATCAGAATTTGTGCAGCAATGCTCCATTCAGCAAAGGGTTCGGGCCACAGCGGGAAGATCAGACCCAGGCCCTTGACGAAGGCCAGCCAGGAAAATACGGTCAGAAAGACGGCGTTACCCACTGCAATCATCAGGCTGAACTCATGACTGGCCAGACTGCAGAAAATGACCAGCAGTGGTGTAGCAATGTAGAGTCCGAGATGATCCAGCATGAGACCGTAAAGGCAGATACTGCCGATAATCATGAATAGAATATCCCAGTCGAAATGACCGACCGAGCTATCTTCCGTTGCCTCGCCTCTGAGGGCAGTCAGGGTGACAACTGCGCCCAGCAGAGCCATGCAGACCGCAAGCCAGAATGGGAAGTAGCCCGGGCCCATGCGGCTTGGTGTGCCCATGTCATAGCCGAGGGAAAATATGGCGAATCCCAGTCCGATGGCCACGAACATCAGGCCGGACCAGAAGTCCTGTTGGTTTTTTATATGCATAATCTGTACCTTTTAAGTCTCCACTAAAATTGCAGGTGTATAGCCGAAAGATTGTATAGAGCCATAAACCTTGCTGTGGATGACGAAAACATTACCGTTTTGTCATGATTGCATTTGAATAAAAATGTATATTGGAATTCGGATCGGTACGGTACGTGCAGCGGGCTGAAAATGTATGATGTTCAGTTAGCGGCGCAATGCCGAATAATTACATAGGAACGGGGGAGCAGTCATGTGGCACTGTTTGGTCATTGAGGATGATTACGAAAACGCAAGATATATTGCCAATGGCCTGAATGAATTGCGGCACGACGCCGTCGTATGCGGCAACGGTGCAGACGGGATGCGTCGTGCCAGCGAACAGCAATGGGATATCATTATTCTGGACCGGATGCTGCCGGGCAATATCGACGGTTTGTCCATCCTGTCCACGCTGCGTGCCCTGGGCAATAAAACGCCCGTACTGGTGCTGAGTGCCTTGTCAGGGGTGGATGAGCGTGTCCGTGGCCTCAAGTCCGGGGGAGATGATTACCTGACCAAGCCGTTTGCCTTCTCTGAGCTGGTCGCCCGGATCGAAGCGCTGATCCGGCGGGCCGGGACTGATGAGACCGTCAAACAGATGCGTGTCGGCGACCTCAAACTGGATTTAATCAACCGTAAGGTCGAGCGGGGCGGCAAGCTCATCAATCTGCAACCCCGGGAGTATCGTTTGCTGGTTCATATGATGCAGAATGCCGGCAATGTGGTTACCCGTACGATGTTGCTGGAATCGGTGTGGGATTATCGTTTTGACCCGCAATCGAATGTCATTGATGTTCAGATCAGTCGGCTGCGACGCAAAATCGACAGCGGCTTTCAGACCCAACTGATTCATACGGTGTGGGGCGAGGGTTATGTGCTGTCGGAGCAGGGGCGGGTGACAGAACCGGATAGTGCACCATCATGATTCGGCAATTTGTCCGTTTTCTGGACCGGACATGGAATTCGATCTCCTTCAGACTGACCTTTAACTATGGCATGCTGGCCATCTTTTCCATCCTGGTCCTGATGGCATTTATTTATTTGCAGGTGGTAGGTGCGCTGCATTCACAATTGCAGCGTCAGATTGCGTCGACCACCCATCGACTGGTGACCGATTTTGAAGCGGGTGGTTCAGATCGCCTGATTCGTTCTCTTGCCTTTACCCTATCGGATGAAGTGGATTCCGATCAGGAACTGTATCTATTGATTAATCAGGCCGGTGAAAAGGTCATCGGCAACCTGGATGCCGCACCGGTTTCTCGTCTGTCGGAAATTGCGGAAGCCAATGTGGCCAGGAATGGTCTGGCGCTTACCGGCAGATTCAAGGTGTCCATCCTGGATGACGGCAGCACACTGATTGTCGGGGTGGATCTGACCGAGACCAACAGAACCATCGCGCTGATCGGTCAGGCCTGCCTGGTTACTTTATTTGTCGCCTTAATGCTGGTTATTGTGGGCACTTTCATATTCAGGCGCGAACTCGATTTCCGGGTCAGTAGCATTCACAAGACTGCGACGCAAATCAGCAGCGGTCAACTGTCTTCACGAATCCCTCTATCCGAAATACACGACGAGTTTTATCACCTGAGCCACGAAATCAATTCAATGCTGGACCGTATCGAGGCACTCATGAAAGGCGTCCGTCACGTATCCGATACGATTGCGCATAATCTGCGCACGCCGCTGACCCGGATTATCAGCCGGCTGCGCACGGTGCAGCGGCCTGGCCATTCGGCGCAGGAGGTGTTGCAGGCGACGCACTTTGCCGTTCAGGAAATTGAAAATCTGAACCAGCTTTTTGAGAAGCTATTGCAAATTTCCGAGATCGAGGCAGGCGTGCATCGGCAGCGCTTTCGGGTGTGTGATTTTTCGGCAATTGCGGAGGACGTCATTGATCTATACAGTGCTTTTGCCGAAGACCGCCATCGCCGGCTGTCGTTGACGATTCATGGCGACTGTCATATTGATGGGGATGCAGACCTGCTTGCCAGCATGCTGGCCAATCTGGTGGACAACGCATTGAAATACACGCGTGAGCATGTCTGGGTGAGTGTGCATGCAGAGCAGGGGCAGCTATCCATTCAGATCGAAGATGATGGGCCGGGCATTCCTGTCAGCGAATACGGCAATGTAGGCAAACACTTTTATCAGCTGGACCCTAATGCGACCGGCTTCGGTCTTGGGCTCAAGAGCGTCATGGCCATCGTCGCCATGCATGACGGGACATTGTGCTTTGAGGACCGCCAGCCCGGCCTGAAAATTACGATTGTGTTTCCAATCGAACAGGTATAGGCAGAAAGGCACGAGACTGACAGTCAGTCGTCATTCAACGTTGCGTCTTTGCCTTCCTTTTCCAACGTTCTTCGGAAAATACTTACATGAGTTGCAGGGGACTGTCTGGAATGGGGCGTTGCTGGCGGCTAGGCGCAGCAGCTCGATCATGTGGCGACGGCACTATGAATGGGCACGATGAATGAATACAGCAGAAACAACAAAGGCCGCGTGTGAGGCGACCTAAGGGCTTGTTCTGGCGTAATGTGAAAGCGTGTTAATGGTGGCTCTTCCCCGATTCGAACGGGGGACCTGCGGATTATGATTCCGTCGCTCTAACCGACTGAGCTAAAGAGCCATTCTCACAAACTTTCAACTCATTAAAATGAGGTTCATGTTTCATTCAAAACTGCACGTATTCAATATATCCGAATAGTTGCAGTGCGATTGAATGAAGCATGAAACTATATCAGGATTTTTTCTGATGCGCAAGCATTTTATTGCAAGGCCCGCAGGATTTTTTGTCCGGCGCGACCATCAGGCGTTAATCCGAGTTTAC
This sequence comes from Advenella mimigardefordensis DPN7, assembly GCF_000521505.1. Lineage (GTDB taxonomy): Bacteria > Pseudomonadota > Gammaproteobacteria > Burkholderiales > Burkholderiaceae_B > Advenella > Advenella mimigardefordensis. Next base: position 2,627,002 of record NZ_CP003915.1, on the reverse strand, counting down.
TTTGCTCTGTTTTGATTGCGTCGCGGGTCTTGCTGCCGATTAGTCCGTCAGGCTCACCAATGTCATAGCCCCGGCTGAGCAAGGCTTTTTGCAGCGTAATCCGCTCGGCCCTTGACAGACCAGGGTCGTCTGTTGGCCAGGCGGTGACAAAAGGCCCTGCGCCGCGCAGCCGGTCGCTTAAGTGCGCAATAGCAAGCGCATAGCTTTCGGCGGCATTATAGCCATAAATCACATCGAAATTACGGAACACCAGAAACGCCGGTCCGGCAGCGCCCGCTGGTGTCAGCAGTCCGGCTTTCTGGCTACCCGAGACACGGGCGTCCAGCGGTTGGCCGTCTACGGCAGTCACGCCTTGCGCAGCCCAGGCAGAAACCGATTTTTTATTGCGCCGGCCCTCGCCGGCTGTGTTCATGCCGGCAGGCAGACGCACTTCAAACCCCCAGGGCTGCCCGGTCTGCCAGCCGCCCTTGGCCAGGAAGTTGGCGGTAGAGGCCAGGGCATCGGCGGCGTTGTCCATCAGGTCGCGGCGTCCGTCACCGTCGAAGTCGACCGCCAGCCGCTCGAACGTGGTCGGCATAAATTGGGTGTGTCCGAAAGCGCCAGCCCAGGAGCCGACCAGGCGTTGCGGCTGGATATCACCTGATTGCAGAATCCGTAGCGTGGCAAAAAATTCTTTTTGGAAATAGGCCTGGCGGCGACCGTAGCAACTGAGTGTGCCCAGTGCCTGCACCAGCGGGTATTTGCCCTGTGTTTGTCCGAAGTTGCTCTCTACGCCCCAAACCGCCACGACAGTTGCCGGATCGACGCCGTACTGTGCAGACACACGGCGCAATACATCGGCATAGCGGGCCAGATTGCTTTTGCCTTCACTGACCCGTTGGTCATCGACCAGGCCGGCCAGATAATCCCAGATCGGTTGACGAAATTCCGGCTGATAATTCAGTTTTTCCAGAATACTCATATCCGGCGTAACGCCCTGAGTAAACTGGGCAAAGGATTGCGCCGAAATGCCGGCGCGCGCCGCTTGCGGCTGCAGCTTTTGCATGCATGCGGAAAAATCGCCGCCGCTTTGTGCAAATGCGGCAGCCGGTATGCCAATTGTCATGAGGACGGTAAGCCGCTGCAATGAGCGAGAGTGAGAACGGCGCAAGCGGCAAATAGGCATGAAAACGGCTCCTGATGATTGTCGAATCGTGTAATGAATTGAAGTCAAATTTTAACGTATGTGCTATTTTGTTTGTGATTTCATGTGTTTGGCGCAAAACATGGGTAAAATTGACCGCAGTTCGTTAGAATCAGTACCCATAATCCTTATTCATTCGTTGAGATTGCATTGTATGAAGTTGAAAGTATTGGCAACGGCTCTGGCACTTCTGGCTACCTCGGCCTGTGTATACGCCGACTCAGAAGCGCTGAACCGTATCGAACGGCTTGAGCAGTCGCAATCCACGCAGCATCAGTTGGTGGTTCAAAACAGCAACTCGTCGGCCGATGCGTCAAAAGCGCCGGCCTCGCTGAAGAAACCCGAGAAAAAGGCGCTGGAGCCTACGGTCGATCAGGCCAAGGCAGCCATTATTGTGGCCAATATCCTGACCCGCTTTGAGTACGACAAGAAGCCGCTGGACGAAAACATGTCGCAAGCGGTGTTCAAGGAATACCTCAAGATGATGGATCCGGCGAAGATGTATCTGCTGCAGTCGGATATTAACGAATTTGAACCGGTACGCCAGAACATTCATACCATGTTGATGACCGGTCGTCTTGCACCGGCATTTGCCATGTTCGAAAAATATCGCGATCGTGTTGAACAGCGCTTTGATCATGCCCTGGCTTTGCTGGACAAGCCGTTTAATTTCGACATTGAAGAATCGTTCAACCTGGACCGCAAGAAAGCCGAATGGGCGAGCTCCGACGAACAGATCAACGATTTGTGGCGCAAACGGATCAAGAACGATTATCTGCGTTTGAAACTGGCGGGCAGTAAGGACAGCGTGATTGTTGAAAAACTCAAAAAGCGTTATATCAACAATCGCAACCAGATCATGCGGATGAACGGCGAAGACGTTGCCGAGATGTTCCTGAACGCCTACGGCAACAGCACCGATCCACATACGTCATATTACAGCCCCAGCTCTGCCAAAAACTTCGATGTGCAAATCAGTCTGTCGGTTGATGGCATTGGCGCGGTCCTGCAAAAACGCGATGAATACGGACAGATCCGTGAAGTGGTGCCAGGTGGCCCGGCGGCTAAATCCGGTCAGTTGAATCCCGGCGATCGCATTGTCGCCGTTGGTCAGGGTGAATCCGGTCCGATGGAAGATGTGGTCGACTGGCGCCTGGACGACATTGTTAAGCTGATTCGCGGCAAGCGGGGCACCACCGTGCGCATTGAAATCATTCCGGCCGAAAGAGGTATGGAAGGCAAGCACACCACGGTTTCCATTGTTCGCCAGAAAGTGACCATGGAAGATCAGGCGGCCCGCTACCGTATTTATGAAGCTGGTACCGACGCGAACAAACGCAAAGTCGGTATCATCACCATTCCGAGCTTCTACGAAGATTTCGACGCGAAAGCACGGGGTGAAAGCAATTACAAAAGCGTGACCCGCGATGTTCGCGTGATTCTGGAAAAGCTTGATAAAGAAGGCGTCGATGGCGTCCTGCTTGATCTGCGCAACAACGGTGGCGGCTCGCTGAGCGAAGCGGCCAATCTTAGCGGTTTGTTCCTGGGCGGCCCGAACCCGATTGTTCAGGTCAGTACTGCCGAAGGAACCACTTCCAATGTTCGCAGCGCCACAGGCAAAATCGTGTGGAACAAGCCGGTCGGGGTCATGGTTAATCGCATTTCTGCCTCTGCATCGGAAATTTTTGCGGCGGCGATCCAGGACTACGGGCGTGGTGTCGTCATTGGCGATCCCACCTGGGGTAAGGGTTCCGTACAAACCATTCGCGGTCTGGATGAGTTCCTGCGCCGGCACGAGGGCGAAGAGCTGGGATCCCTGAAGTGGACTATCCAGAAATTCTTCCGTGTGAATGGTAGCTCTACCCAGGAAAAGGGTGTGGTACCCGATATTGTGTTCCCGTCAGCCTTTGACCCGACCGAACTGGGCGAGTCCAGCTACGAAAATGCCATGCCGTGGAGCAAGATTGCACCCACCCGCTATAGTGGCTACGATACGCTTGCAGATAAAATCGGACCGCTCAAAACCATGCATGAGCAACGTGCTCAGCAATCGGACAGCTGGAAGTTGTTGCTGGATGAACTTGCCTACGCCCGCAAGACTTCTGACAAAAAAGTCATTTCACTGCGTTATGCCACACGACTGGATGAGCGGGAAAAAATGTCTGCAGAACAGTCGCAGTTTGAAGAGCGCCGTAAAAAGCTGGGTGAATCCGATGTCAACTCGTTCCGCCTTGACGATGGCCTGGCCGCTGGTGAAGGCAATCTGACACAGGAGCTGGCGGACGAGAAAAAACGCAAGGAGAGTCTGGATATTGCGATCAAGGAAGCAGCCAATATAGTGGCGGATCTGGTCGACCAGAAATAGCTTTTCGACGTATCCGGTTACAAGGACTCACAACTCGCGCAGACAGACATATCGTATTTGCCCGTACGATATGTCTGTTTTTTTTGCCATCGAGCAGGTAGCTATCTGTGCTGATACCGAACACAAAGTCAATACTGTACGCATTCACCGTGCTTGCGTTGAGTGCTATTTATCCGGGCCTTATTCACGCTCAGGAACCCGCGGCCACGCCCGCGCTGACCGTTACGGTTCAGACGGTCACTGCCGAACCGATCACACCGGGTTTCGGCGCAACCGGCAACATTCGCGCCTGGCATGACGCCAGTGTCAGCGCCCAGACCAATGGTCTTCGTCTTAAAGCCCTGCATGCCGATGTGGGTGATCGGGTCACGGCTGGACAGATGCTCGCCGAGTTTGAAGATACCTCCAGCCGCGGCGATCTGACGCAGGCCGAGGCGCGCTTGCGGCAGGCTCAGGCCTCACTGGATACGGCCAAACGTAATGCGGATCGCATCCGAAAAATTCGGGGTAGTGGCGCCATCAGTCAATCTGAAGTCGATCAGGCTCTGTCCGGTGAGAAAAGCGCTCTGGCCGACGTCACAGCCGCCAGGGCGGCGCTGCAAACCCAGACACAGCGTAGCTCCTATACGAAGTTGCTGGCGCCCTCAGATGGCACGATTTCTGTGCGCAATGCAGTCATTGGTGCGGTAGTCAATCCCGGGCAGGAAATTTTTCATCTGGTGGTGGACAATCGGCTGGAGTGGCAGGCGCAACTGGGCATGCGCAATCTCATGCTGGTGAATGAGGGAATGCCGGTGCAGGTGATGTTGCCGAACGCAAGAGAGGTAAGTGGGCGCGTGCGGCAGATCGGCCCGACACTGGACGAGCAGACCCGGCAGGGCATTGTTTATGTGGATTTGACGCCTGATCCGCAATTGCGGGCCGGGATGTTCCTGCGCGGGCGGTTTGTATTGCCCGCTAAACAGGGACTCACCGTGCCACGCGAGGCGCTGGTGCTACGCGATGGATTCAATTTTGTCTTTGTGCTGGGCGATGACAATAAGGTTGCACAAACCAAGGTGCAAACGGGTGACGCAGTTAAAAATGCAATAGAGGTGACCGCGGGTCTGCATGAGGGAGATCGGGTCGTCACGCAAGGCGCCGCGTTTTTGAATGACCAGGATACGGTGCGGGTGGTTGACGCAGAGGTGTCGCAACCCGGCCAGGACGAAACAGGCAAGGCGGCCTCTGGCGGGCAGTCCAATGATTCCCGGGCCGCATCCGAAGCCCGTTCAGGCGGGAACTGAGCATGAACGTTTCTGCGTGGTCAATCAAAAATCCCTTGCCCGCATGCATGCTGTTTGTGTTGCTGACACTGATGGGCCTGTATTCGTTTCATGCCATGCGAATTCAAAACTTTCCCGATATTGATCTGCCCACTGTTGTCGTAACCACCGTGCTGGAAGGCGCGACGCCCAGTCAGCTGGAAAATGATGTTGCCCGCAAGATCGAAGATAACCTGGCCACAGTGCAGGGCATCGATCATGTCTTCAGCACCTTGCAGGACGGCGTCGCGACCACAACCGCACAGTTTGAACTGGAAAAGCCCATACAGGAAGCGGTGGATGATGTACGGTCATCGGTCGCATCGGTACGCAATGAATTACCGGCCAATACCGAGGAACCCATCGTAACCAAACTGGATCTGGCGCAGCAGCCTATCCTGGCATTCACCGTCAGTTCCACGCGCCGTGATGAAACCGATGTGTCCTGGCTGGTGGACAACACCATCGCTCGCAAACTGCTTACCGTTTCCGGCGTGGGGAAGGTCAGCCGGGTGGGCGGACGCGACCGGCAGGTTCGGGTGGATATGGATCCTGTATTAATGCAGGGGCTGGGTGCCACGGTGGCCGATGTCTCCAGGCAGCTGAAATCGGTGCAGCAGGAGCAGTCCGGCGGCAAGGCGGAGCTGGGTTCCCAGAAACAACCCATCCGCACGCTGGGTACCGTTAAAAGCGCCGCTGAGCTTGAAGATCTGCGTATCCCGCTGAGCAATGGCAAAGTCATTACACTGGGCGAGGTGGCGACGGTGCGCGACAGTTTTGCTGATCCGGTCTCCGCTGCCTTTCTGGATGGCAAGCCCGTCGTGGCATTTGAGGTGGCACGCAGTCGCGGAGCCGGGGAGGTGGATGTCGGCAGGGGCGTGATGCAGGCACTGGAGCAGATCAAGGCCCAGTATCCCGATCTGACGTTCAAAACGGCATTCGATATGGTGCAGCCAGTCCAGTCTGAATATGACGGGGCCATGCACATGCTATACGAAGGTGCGCTGCTGGCGGTGCTGGCGGTCTGGCTTTTTTTGCGCGATGTCCGGGCAACCCTGGTCTCGGCCGTCGCTTTGCCCTTGTCCATCATCCCGGCATTTGTCGGTATGTACTGGTTTGGCTTTACGATCAACGGCGTGACGCTACTGGCCTTGTCGCTCGTGGTGGGTATCCTGGTGGATGATGCGATTGTCGAGGTAGAGAATATCGTGCGCCATCTGCAGTCGGGTAAATCGCCCTATCGGGCGGCCATGGAGGCCGCCGACGAGATCGGCCTTGCTGTGGTGGCAACCACTTTCACCCTGATCGCCGTCTTTTTGCCAACGGCGTTTATGAGCGGTATAGCCGGCAAATTTTTCAAGCAATTCGGCTGGACGGCTGCGATGGCCGTTTTTGCTTCTCTGGTTGTTGCCCGCATGCTCACCCCCATGATGTGTGCCTACATTCTGAAGGGGAGGCAAGCGGCACCCAGGGATCCCGGGTGGATGCAATTTTATATGAAATGGGTGGACCGATCATTGCGGCATCGGTGGGTCACCGTCGTTATCGCCGGCCTGTTCTTTATCGGTTCGATTGTCATTATTCCCCTGTTGCCTACGGGTTTCATGCCTGCTGATGATATGTCCCAGACCCAGGTTTATGTAGAAATGCAGCCAGGCACGCCATTGGCACAAACCGAGAAAACGGCCGAGCGCGTGCGCGAGCTGGTCATGCAAAATCCGTCGGTGCTGTCTGTTTATACCAGCATCGGGGGTGGCGCTGCAGGAGGCGATCCGTTTGCCGGTGGCCAGACTCAGGAAGAGCGTAAGGCGACGCTGACCGTATTGCTGGCGCCACGTAATGAACGACCGGTAAAGCAGGAGATTGAAGCCGATATTCGCGAGCGTCTGGCTGTCGTGCCCGGGGTGCGGCTGAAGGTCGGATTGGGTGGCTCAGGCGAGAAGTACATACTGGTGCTCTCAAGTGAACAGCCCGACGTGCTGATGCAGACTGCGCTGCAAGTTGGCCGTCAGTTGCGTTCCATTGCCGGCCTGGGCAATATTTCTTCATCCGCCAGTCTGGTGCGCCCGGAAGTAGAAGTGCACCCGCGGTTTGATGATGCAGCCCAGCTGGGCGTTACCAGTGCGGCGATGGCCGATACCCTGCGCGTTGCCACAGCAGGCGATTTTGAAGTGGCATTGTCCAAACTCAATCTGGACCAGCGTCAGATACCGATAGTTGTGGCGCTGGAGAAATGGGCCATCCAGGATCTGGGCTTTATCGAAAATCTGCGTGTGCCCGGGGCTGGCGGGCTGGTGCCGCTCAGCAGCGTGGCTGATGTACGTCTTGGCGGTGGCCCTGCGGTGATCAACCGCTACGATCGGGCCCGTAATATCACGTTTGAAATTGAGCTGTCCGGCGTCGCGCTGGGCGATGTGGTCAGTCAGGTAAAGCAATTGCCTGCCATGAAAAACCTGCCCGCCAGCGTCTCGGTCATTGACATTGGAGACGCAGAAGTCATGGAAGAATTGTTTCAGAGCTTTGGTCTGGCGATTGTGATCGGGATTGTCTGCATTTATATTGTCCTGGTGCTGCTTTTCAAACAGTTTCTGCAGCCGTTGACCATTCTGGCTGCGTTGCCCCTGTCGCTGGGTGGCGCGTTTGTGGGTCTGTTGCTGGCCGATAAGAGCTTTTCCATGCCGTCGCTGATCGGCCTGATCATGCTGATGGGCATTGCGACCAAGAACTCGATTTTATTGGTTGAATATGCCATTCTGGCAATCAAGGAGAAGGGCATGACGCGGTTGGAAGCACTGCGGGATGCCTGCCACAAGCGGGCGCGGCCGATTTTAATGACAACGCTTGCCATGGGCGCGGGCATGGTTCCGCTGGCGGCAGGCTGGGGTGCGGCAGATCCGGCCTTTCGTTCACCCATGGCCATTGCCGTGCTGGGTGGCCTGATTACGTCTACATTTCTAAGCCTGCTGGTCATCCCGGCTGTGTTCCTGATCGTTGATGATGTGAGTGGTTTTTTCCGGCGCCATACCGGTAAGTTATTCAATGATCCGGAGTGACAAAGATGAAGGTGCAATGAAAATACTGCTTTTTGGAAAAACCGGGCAGGTGGGTCGCGCATTACAGTTAACGCTGGCGCCTTTGGGTCAGGTCATCGCACCCGCCAGGCCGCAAAGCGCAGCGGGGTCAACGCCTGTGCTCACCCACGCGGCGTATCCGCAAGGCGTCGCTCCGGTCGACTTCCAGGATCCGGCGCAATTGCTCGAGTACACGCTTGTCCTGGCGCCTGACGTGATTGTCAATGCAGCAGCCTACACTGCGGTTGATGATGCCGAGACACGTGAGCCAATGGTCATGCAAATCAACGCGGATGCGCCGGCCGTACTGGCGCGGGCGGCAGCACAATGCGGTGCGCTGTTGATCCATTACTCTACGGATTACGTTTTTGATGGCTCCGGAACCCGGCCGTGGCTTGAAACCGATATGGCCAGACCGGTTAATGTGTATGGTCGCAGCAAGCTGGCGGCAGAACAGGCGATCATGCACAGCGGCTGCAGACACCTTATTTTTCGCACCAGTTGGGTATATAGTCGCCAGGGGCAGGGCTTTTTGCAACAGATGATGAAGCTGGCCATGACGCGTGAATGCCTGCGTATAGTGAATGATCAGATTGGCGCGCCCACCAGTGCATGTCTGGTTGCCGACACCACTGCAGCGGTACTTGGCAAGTATCGCAGTCAAGCTGCGGCCATCGATGATGGTTTATATCATCTGGCCGCCACAGGCGAGACCAGCTGGTTTGATTACGCCTGTCATATTTTTGCGCGCATGCGAAGCAATGGGGTGAAGCTGGCGATCGATCAGGTCGTGCCTGTCAGTACCCTGGAATATGGCAGCCCTGCGCGACGGCCATTAAACAGCCGTCTGGCTACCGGTAAACTGTCGGATGCTTTCGGTTTGTCATTGCCCTGCTGGCAGCAGGGCGTTGATACAACGGTCGATGCCTTATGCCAGGACCTCAAAGACCGTGATTTCTTACTTTGAAGAGGCATCTGCCACAACAGGTTTCAGATCATAGAAAATCTTGCCGGCATCAATGTATTTGTATAGCATGCTTTCGACAGACACAGCTTGTCCCTGCTGGTCCTGTTTGTGCATCGCTTCGAGAATCTCCTGCAATAAAGCGATAAAAGAGGGCACCAGCGAGGTGTCCATGCTCCAGTAACCATTGGAAAACTGCAGTGCCAGCGCACCGGCTGCATTGGGAGCCAGTATTGCGTTAGGAAAAACGTAGCGTCCCTGAGCGCTGTCGGCAAAGTGAGCGGAATCGGCTGGCGCTGACACCAGTTGTACCCCGGGAGACATTTTGAAGACTCTTTTGAATGGTTTGTACAGGTCGTGGTGTTGCCCGACTTGCAGAAACCACAGCAGGCTGGTCAGTTCGCTGAAGGCGGCGATGGCCTGATGGCTGCCCAGCTCGCGGTCAAAGCGCTGAATCTGTTCGTTGCCGGCATAACTCATAAGATAGTCTACCTGCTCAATCAGGGCATCATGCTGTGGCTGAGACAGGGGATAGGCAGAATACTCCACCAGTGCGATGCGCGAGCCGGGTGCATGGGTATTGATGCTGCTGATTGTGGCCAGCAGACTATCATAGCCTGGCACAGACTGGCCTGTGGCAGCAGGTTGCTGGTTGTTACCATGCGCGTGATCGTTTCCTGTGGATTTGCCGGTTTGCTGTTGGTGTGCGTCACCTGCAAAGGCGCCCGCATAAGGCGCATTAGTGGCGCTGGTAATGATGAAAAGCGCGTTTGTGCTAGTATCTGTCATGAGTAAATGCCCCGGACGCCATTGCCCGGAATAATGCCAAGTAAACCGGCTATTTTAGCAAGTTACGGATGCGTAAGCGGCCCCAGGTGCCGTCGCCGGCTAAATGGGGTGCGATCATTCCGCAACTATCCTTTTACCCGTCTGTGCTTATGGCACCCACCCGGAATTGTTTTGTATGAACGACACCAGTCTGATCGAAAATCGTGTGCGTCGCTGGCTTGAAAAAGCAGTCATCGGCCTCAATCTTTGTCCTTTCGCCAAGAGTGTTTATGTAAAGGACCAGGTACGAATCGCTATTTGCCAGGCGCAGGACAGCCAGGCATTAACGGCGCAGCTTTACGAAGAGTTGCAGTGGCTGGCGAACACGCCGGCGCAGCAAACAGACACCACGTTGCTGGTCGTGCCCTGTATGTTCGAAGCGTTCAGCGACTTTAATGACTACCTGCATATCGCTGAAGCGGTGCTGGATGATCTGGAATTGATCGGTGAAATACAGCTGGCGAGCTTTCATCCTTTATACCAGTTTGCCGACACCGAGCCAGGCGATCTGAGCAACTACACCAACCGCGCACCGTATCCCATTTTGCATCTGTTGCGCGAAGACAGCCTGGATAAGGCGGCGGAGCAATACCCGGATCCCAGTGTCATTTTCGAGCGCAACATTGCCGTGGTTCAGGAGCTGGGCGTTGAGGGATGGCAGCGGCTGTTGCAGGATGATCAGGAGTAACCCGTTGAAATGCAATGGCTTTTAGCGTGAGCTGGGGATTGTGAATTAGTCCCGGTTTGTGGTATTATGTAATCTAAGCTGTATATCTGGTTGACTGAATGTTTTCTGGACGCGGGTTCGACTCCCGCCGTCTCCACCAACAGTGTATTTGTATATTAAGTGTATTTGTGCTTTTGCTGCAGTTTCTGCAAGGCCGGTTCGAGTATGCTGCTGATGGGGACGCCATGGTTTCGACAGGAAAAGATAGGAAGATCGGCAGCCGGTAGGCGATGACCGTAAATCAAGCAAAACCTTTAAATGCAAATGACGAAAGTTACGCATTAGCAGCCTAATACTGGCTAGCTAGGAGCCTTATCCACTTGGCAACAGAACGGATAAAAAAGGGAGCTTCGGCTCCCTTTTTCTTTGGTCTGTTTCTTTGGTATGTGCTGCGGCTTTTTGCTATATCCAGTGCTTTAGCGGATTTCGTACAGGTACAGCTCAACCCGCCGATTAATGGCGCGACCCTGTGCTGTACTGTTACTCATGAGCGGATCAATAGAGCCACGGCCTTCAAGTTCGATCAGCACGCTTTTCACATCGCGTTGAATCAAATAGTTAACAACGGCAGTGGCGCGCGTGATAGAGATTGTCTGGTTGGCTACCGGGTCTCCCTGGGAGTCGGAGTGGCCAACCACTTTAATGCGCAAATAGGGTGACTGGGCAAACGCACCTGCCACGGTATTGAGCACCGGCTTCATCTTGTTGTTCAGGCGTGCACTGCCGCCACGAAAGGCACTTCCCCCGGGTAAAATCACACGCAGGCTGCCATCACGTACACGGTTAACCTGAATTCCCAGATTCTGGGTGTCGGAGGCGCGAATCTCTCCGATCAGTTCGTTCCAGTTGCTCGGCGTGGTCACGCTGCGCTGCGCGACGGGTGAGCCGCTGGTATCAACCGCTATGCCGCCACCCGGATTATCCATGCCGTTATTGCCGAAGGATGTGCAGGCCGATAGCAGAACACCTGTTATGGTCATCGCGGTGGCTCGTGTAAACCCGTTCAGTTTCATGATTTTCGTATACCTGCCTGTTCTTTGATTTTTACGACGGCATCCCATACATCTTCGGGCAGGAGTGCAATCTGGTCAGCATCCCAGCTCTTTACCTCATCGGCGTCGACACAATAGCCATATGCGGCAGCAACGGTGGGCATGCCCGCAGCCTTACCTGCGATGATATCACGTTCGTCATCGCCAACATAGATGCAGGTTTCCGGGGCAACGCCAGCCAGTTTTGCTGCGTGCAGCAAAGGTGCCGGATGTGGTTTGGGGTGCGCTGTTGTATCGCCGCACACATTGGCTGCGCTGCGATCGGTCAATTGCAGATAATCGAACATGGGAAATGACAATGCTTCGGCCTTGTTCGTCACGATTCCCCAGCGCAGGCCGGCATCTTCCAGCTTGTCGAATACCTGTTCAATACCCGGAAAGAGGGCGGTGTTTTGGGTCATGCAGGCGCGGTAGTCTTCCAGGAATCGTAAGCGTGTCGGCTCGTAATCTTCGTCGTCCGGGGTCAGTGCCAGTGCCACACGCAGCAGTCCGCGTGCGCCCTGAGAAGCGACGCAGCGTAACATGTCATAGGGCAGCGGTGGCATGCCGCGATATTGGCGTTGCAGGTTTGCTGCATGTGCGAGATCGGGTGCGCTATCGGCCAGTGTGCCGTCAAAATCGAAAAAGACAGTGGTGATCATTTGTAGGTCGCCATCAGATAGTTAACCGATGTGTCGTTATTCAGTGAATAAACATCGGTTATGGGATTGTATTGCATGCCCTTCATGGACATGGGCTCCAGTCCGGCCTTGCGGGCGCTGGCAGCCAGTTCGCTGGGGCGGATAAAGCTGCTGTGCGTGTGCGTATTGCGTGGCAGCAGATTCAGCACATACTCCGCACCAATAATGGCGAAAAGAAAAGATTTGATATTGCGATTCAGCGTGGAAAAAAAGACCAGTCCGCCCGGTTTCACAAGGGTTGAGCAGGCCTGAACAATAGAGCCGGGGTCGGGCACATGTTCCAGCATTTCCATGCAGGTCACCACGTCGTATTGGCCGCTGCGCTCGCTGGCGATCTGCTCCGCGCTGATATTCCGATATTCCACCTGTACGCCGCTTTCCAGGCCATGCAGGCGGGCAACGTTCAGGGATTTTTGCGCCAGATCGATACCCGTGACTGTTGCGCCGCGGGCAGCCATACTCTCAGCCAGGATGCCGCCACCGCAGCCGACATCGATGATCGTTTTGCCGTCCAGGCCGCCAGCCAGCGATGAGATCCATTCCAGGCGCAACGGATTGATGGCGTGCAGAGGCTTGAATTCGCTGGTGGGGTCCCACCATTTGGCCGCAAGATCGCCAAATTTATCCAGTTCGGCCTGGCTGGCGTTGGCGGGCAAGGAGGAGGGCGTGCTGGGCTGTGACATAGGCAATGGTGAAAAGTAATACCGTATATGGAGGTTAGTAATAGCCGCATTTTACACCACCAGCGGTGGATGAATCTTCAAGCTTCGCCAGTCCGCCCAGATAGCACGCTGCGATCGCCATCGACAGACGTAAAAAAGGCTCCTTAACGGAGCCCTTTTTACTGCTACTAGGAGCCTTTTTGCAGGAGACGCTGAAATTAGCGGCGTGTACCTACGATTTCGATCTCTACGCGACGGTTTTTAGCACGGCCTTCGCGAGTTTGGTTTGAGGCAACAGGTTGTGTTTCACCACGGCCGGAAGCAATGATCTGGTCAGCAGGAACACCACGGGAGATCAGGTAGTTCTTAACTGAAGCAGCACGGCGCTCAGACAGTTTCTGGTTGTATGCATTGGTACCAACAGAATCGGTGTGACCAGTAGCGATCAGAGATTCCAGGTTCAATTGAGTAACTTGCTGGGCAACTTGATCCAGAATATTACGGCCTTCTGGTTTCAGTGTTGCTTTGTCGAAGTCGAAGAATGTATCAGCGTTGAAGGTTACTTTGTTAGCAACGACTTCAGCTTGAGGAGCGCCACAACCTTGAGCAGCGGTTGCAGGTGTCCAGAAGTTGTCGCGCCAGCAGTGTTCATTCGTGCCGTTCATCCAGACCAGACCGTATGGATTAACCCAGTTATCGACGGTTTGCGCTGATGCTACACCAGACGTTGCGGCAGCAACAACGGCGAATGCCAATGCGAATTTAGAGGGTTTGTTCATGTTTCTCCTCGTTGAGCTTGATAGCTAAAAGTTGACTCGCAGCGAAACCCGCCGCAGATTGAAATTCAGGGTCAGTATAGCAACGCTTGGATATGGATTCAAAGGGTTGCACTAGTTTTCCCTTGTTCGTGGTTCAATCTTAAGCGATTTTTGAAGTCTTTGCCGAGACTAAGTCCTACATTTTTAAGGGAACTTTCCAATATTGTCTCTTATGCACCAAATTTGTTGGATTTCAGCCACAAACCATGTTTCAAATTTGCAGCAAAAGCCCGTTGTGCGTGGGAAGCACCTGAGGGAAATGAAAAATTAAAGTCCTATACTTAAAGTAAAGTCTTAAATATACAAAATGGTCATAAATGTTCACATTACGCGCTTGCCGGTGCGCTGAATGGACTGTAACAATGATAGAATGACAGATTCGCCCCGCGAGCGAGACCGGAAGACGCCTGCCGGATTTTCTGACGTTTGTATCAAATCAAAATAAGTTATGAGTACTATGGATTCTTTTGCCAGGGAAACCCTGCCAATATCGCTAGAAGAGGAAATGCGCCGCAGCTATCTTGATTACGCAATGAGCGTAATTGTCGGCAGGGCGCTTCCCGATGTCAGGGATGGGTTAAAGCCGGTGCATCGCCGGGTGTTGTTTGCCATGCACGAGTTAAGCAACGACTGGAACCGTGCCTATAAGAAATCCGCTCGTATCGTTGGTGACGTTATTGGTAAATATCACCCCCATGGCGATCAGGCAGTGTATGACACCATCGTCCGTATGGCTCAGGACTTTTCCCTGCGCTATATGCTGGTAGACGGGCAGGGTAACTTCGGCTCGGTCGATGGCGACAGTGCTGCCGCCATGCGTTATACCGAAATTCGCCTGGCCAAAATCGCGCACGAATTGCTGGCCGATATCGATCAGGAAACGGTGGACTTCGGGCCGAACTATGATGGCAGCGAACAGGAACCGTTGTTACTGCCTTCACGTGTGCCCAACCTGCTGATTAACGGCAGTTCGGGTATTGCGGTGGGCATGGCAACAAATATACCGCCGCATAATCTGAGCGAAGTGATCGATGGCTGCCTGTACTGCCTGCGCAATCCGGGTTGCACGCTGGATGAGCTGATTGAACTGATCCCCGCGCCCGATTTCCCCACCGGCGGTATCATCTATGGCATCACCGGGGTACGCGAAGGCTATCGCACCGGACGCGGACGCGTCGTCATGCGCGCCAAAACCCATTTCGAAGACATGGAAAAGGGCAATCGCCAGTCTATTGTTGTAGACGAGCTGCCTTACCAGGTTAATAAAAAGACCCTGCAGGAACGGATTGCAGAGCTGGTCAACGAAAAGAAAGTAGAAGGAATTTCGGATATTCGTGATGAGTCTGACAAGGACGGTATGCGCCTGGTCATCGAACTCAAGCGCGGCGAAGTGCCGGAAGTCATTCTGAATAATCTGTTCAAACACACGCAATTGCAGGACACCTTCGGCATCAATATGGTTGCGCTGGTGGAAGGGCAGCCACGTCTGCTGAATCTGAAGCAGATGGTTGAATACTTCCTCAGCCATCGCCGCGAAGTGGTTACGCGTCGTACTGTATTTCAGTTACGCAAGGCGCGCGAACGCGGGCATCTGCTGGAAGGTCTGGCGGTTGCGCTGGCCAATATCGATGATTTCATCGCCATTATCAAAGGCGCGCCCACACCGCCTGTCGCCCGTCAGGAACTGATGGCACGCAACTGGGATTCTTCGCTGGTGCGTGAATTGCTGCAGCGGGCCGATGACGGCAGTGTGCTGGGCGGCAGTGCGGCCTATCGTCCGGAAACCCTGGCCGATATCTTCGGGCTTCAGAGCGATGGCCTTTATCGTTTAAGTGAAGTTCAGGCACAGGAAATCCTGAACATGCGCCTGCAACGCCTGACCGGGCTGGAGCAGGACAAAATCGTCAATGAGTACCGCAGTATCATGGAAACCATTGCCGATCTGCTGGATATTCTGGCCAAACCAGAGCGTATTACCGCGATTATTTCCGATGAACTGGTGGCTATCAAGGCAGAGTTTTCAACCAATGCCAAAGATGTCCGGCGCTCAGAAGTGGTCATGAATGCGACCGAGCTGGATACGGAAGACCTGATTACCCCTGCAGATATGGTGGTCACGCTTTCCAATAGCGGTTACATCAAAAGCCAGCCGCTCTCCGAATATCGCGCCCAGAAGCGCGGCGGTCGGGGCAAGCAGGCAACGGCCATGAAAGACGATGACTGGATTGATCAGTTGTTTATCGCCAACACGCATGATTATCTGTTGTGTTTTTCCGACCGTGGCCGGGTGTACTGGCTCAAGGTCTGGGAAGTACCTCAGGGCACCCGCGGTTCGCGTGGCCGGCCGATCGTCAATATGTTCCCGCTGATAGACGGTGAAAAAATCACCGTTGTACTGCCTGTGCGCGAGTTCTCCGATACTAATTTTGTCTTCATGGCAACGTCCCGTGGTACGGTCAAGAAGACCCCGCTGTCCGATTTCTCCAATCCGCGCAAGGCCGGTATTATTGCCGTCGCTCTGGATGAAGGTGATTATCTGATCGGCGCTGATCTGACTGACGGCGAACACGACGTGATGTTGTTCTCCGACGCCGGTAAGGCTGTCCGTTTCGACGAAAATGATGTGCGTCCTATGGGTCGTACGGCGCGCGGTGTGCGCGGCATGAATCTGGACGGTGATCAACAGGTCATTTCATTGCTGGTGGCGGGTGATGAATCGCAAAGCGTGCTCACTGCGACCGAAAACGGTTACGGCAAACGTACTTCCATTTCGGAATATACACGTCATGGCCGTGGTACCAAGGGTATGATCGCCATCCAGACCAGTGCACGTAATGGCAAGGTCGTGGGCGCGGTACTGGTGAACCCGGCAGACGAAATCATGCTCATCACAACCGGTGGTGTTCTGGTTCGCACCCGCGTGTCCGAAGTGCGGGAAATGGGTCGTGCCACGCAGGGCGTCACGCTGATCAGCGTCGATGACGGCAGCACGCTGTCCGGCGTACGACGCGTGGTGGAAAGCGATGCCGATGTTGATGAGGCCGAGGCCGACGCCGATACCGCTGCATTGCCCGAAGCAGGGCAGTCAGATTCGCAAGTCGATGGCGGTACAGATCCATCAGGCGATGGGTCGGATTCAGCGGCACCGGATACCGATACAGAGGCCTGATTTTTTCAGAGTCAACCACCTACATTTCAAGGTAAATAATGGGTACGCAATTTTGGAACTTTTCGGCCGGACCGGCGGTCCTGCCCAAGCCCGTTCTGGAGCAGGCTGCGGCCGAAATGCTCGACTGGCGTGGCTGTGGCATGTCGGTCATGGAAATGAGTCACCGGGGCGCCGAATTTACGCAAATTTGTGACGAGGCCGAAGATGACCTGCGCACCTTATTAGGTATTTCCGACGATTATGCGGTGATGTTTATGCAGGGTGGTGCAACGGCAGAAAACGCCATTGTTCCAATGAACCTGATCGCGCGCAATGCGTCCAATAGCGCCGATTATGTGCTGACCGGCAGCTGGTCAGTCAAGTCGCATAAAGAGGCAAGCCGCTATGGCACTGCGCGCGTCGCCGCTGCGGCCGATACAGAGCGGCAGATTGACGGCGTAAGCTATAACCCCTGGTGCTGGGTTCCGCCACTCGATTCCTGGCGCGTCCAGGCCGACGCGTCTTATCTTCACTATTGCAGTAATGAAACCATTGGCGGTGTGGAAATTGCGCAAATGCCCGATATGCAGGCACTGGGTGCGCCCGATGTGCCGCTGGTGCTTGACGCGTCATCGCATTTTCTTTCCCGTCCGCTGGATGTGTCCAAAACTGGCATGGTGTACGCCGGCGCCCAGAAAAATGCGGGCCCGGCCGGTGTCACCATGGTGATCGTGCGCAGAGATATGCTGGGTCACGCACTGCCATATACCCCCACAGCCTTCGATTACGTGAATGTGGCCAAGGAGCGCTCCCGTTTCAACACGCCACCGAGCTATGGCATTTATATTTGCGGGCTGGTGTTCAAGTGGCTGTTGCAACTGGGTGGGCTGGCCGAGATTGAAAAACACAATCTGGCCAAATCGCAGGCGTTATATGCGCAGATAGATAGCAGCGACTTTTACACCAATCCTATCCAGCCGGCGTTCCGGTCCCGCATGAACGTGCCCTTTACACTGGCCAGCGATACGCTCACCAGCCAGTTTTTGAAAGAGTCTGCGCAACATGGATTGCTGGCACTCAAAGGGCACAAGTCGGTGGGCGGTGTGCGTGCGTCTATTTATAACGCGATGCCTATGGAAGGCGTCACCACACTCATTGATTTTATGAAAGAGTTCGAGCGCAAGCATGGATAATTCACTACAAGAGGCGCTCAAACCGCTACGCGATAAGATTGACCAGATTGATCGTGACATTCTTGAGTTGCTTAATCAGCGCGCGCAAACGGCAATCGATGTAGGCGCGGTCAAGCACAAGTTTCAGGCGGACAGCGCCGTGCTCAAGCCCGAGCGTGAAGCCCAGGTGATTCGGCGTCTTCAGGAGCTCAATCGCTACGGCACCTTCACCGAAACCGGAGTGCGCGCCGTCTGGGCAGAAATTATCTCGGTATGCCGAGGTCTGGAAAAAGGACTGACCGTCGCCTATCTTGGCCCCGAAGGTTCCTATTCTGAACAGGCGGCCATGGAGTTCTATGGCCATTCGGTACAGCCACTACCCTGTCCATCCTTTGACGAAGTGTTCCGTGCCGTCGAAGCAGGGCAGGCCGACGTCGGCATGGTGCCGGTTGAAAACTCCACCGAAGGGGCGGTTAACCGGACGCTGGATCTGTTTCTCAACTCAACCGTCAAGGTGCATGGGGTGCGTTCTATTCCCATCCGTCATTGCCTGATGAGTCTGCATGGCACCATGGATGGCGTCAAAAGCATCTCGGCGCACCCCCAGGCGCTGGCGCAATGTCAGAAGTGGCTGTCGCAACATTATCCAACGATGGAAATTGTGCCTGCCGCCAGTAATTCCGAGGCTGCCAGACATGCCGCCCAGGATGAAACCGTGGCAGCGATTGCCGGTGAAACGGCTGCCGTGTTCTGGAACCTTGGGCTTGTGGCTTCAGGTATCCAGGATGACGCCAATAACAAAACCCGTTTTCTGGCCATTGGCAATATCGAAACGGCGCCCAGCGGACGCGACCAGACCAGTCTGATTTTTGCCGTGCCCAATCGCGTGGGTGCCGTGTACGAAATGATCAGTCCCTTTGCGCGTAACGGTGTATCCATGACGCGGTTTGAGTCCCGGCCTGCGCGCACAGGTCAGTGGGAATACTATTTTTATGTGGACGTGTTAGGCCATCGCTCTGACGAGAACGTAGCACGCGCACTGGACGAGCTGAAACAGCAGTCCGCATTTTTCAAAATTCTGGGTTCCTACCCAATGCAATAGAAGGTGATTTGAATGTCCGACATAGCCAACGGCTTTGGTATATCCAGTAACGTCAATGCGATGATGCCATACCAGGCGGGCAAGCCTATTGAGGACCTTGCACGTGAATTCGGGCTGGATCCGGACAGTATTGTCAAACTGGCCTCGAATGAAAATCCCCTGGGCATGTCTGATTCGGTGCGTCAGGCGATCAGCGCCTATCTTGAAAATGTACCAGGGCAGGCGCTGGGCCGTTATCCCGACCCCAATGCCTTCCTGCTTAAGCAGGCACTGGCTGAGCATTACCAGGTGCCCGTTGATTGGCTGACGGTAGGCAATGGTTCAAATGATCTGCTGGAAATTATTTCACTGGCCATTCTCGATCATCAGGCGTCCTGCGTTTATGCCGAACACGCCTTTATTGTGTACAAACTGGCCACGCAGGCGCGTGGTGCAAGGCATATTAAAGTGCCGGCGGCCAATTATGGTCACGATCTGGAGTCGATGTTCGACGCCATAGACGATGATACGCGCCTGCTCTTTATTGCCAATCCCAACAACCCTACCGGTACCTTCCATAGCGGCGAAGTGATCCGTCGTTTCGTGGAAAAAGTCCACGCGGCCTACGGCAATCGCGTTACAGTGGTACTGGATGAAGCGTACAACGAATATCTTGATCCGCAACTGCGATTTGACAGTGCCCAGCTGGTACGGGATTTTTCCAATGTCATCGTCGTTCGTACGTTTTCCAAAGCCTATGGCCTGGCCGGGATCCGCATGGGATTTGCGATTGCCCGTCCCGAGCTGACCGATTACCTGAATCGTGTCCGCCAGCCGTTCAATGTGAATTTGCTGGCTCAGGTGGCTGCAATCGCAGCCCTCAAAGACGCCGCATTTCTTGAAAAAACCTACGAATTGAACCGGCAAGGCAAGCAATGGCTGTCGGCTCAGTTTGCCGAGATGGGGCTTGAGTTTGTTCCCAGCTTCGGCAATTTCATTTTGCTGCACGTGGGTGATGCGGCTGCTGTCAACACAGCGCTGCTGCAACGCGGCATCATTGTGCGTCCGGTCATTGGCGATGGATTGCCTGAGCATCTGCGCATATCTATCGGGCTGCCTGAAGAGAACGCCAGGTTTATCAGCGCGCTCAAAGAGGTGCTGGGCAAGTGATGGTGAGCATAGCCAGCGAGCACGCTCCGGAGGCAGTGCCGGCGCTTTCCGTTCCGGTTCTGGCCGTGATTGGGGTTGGCCTGATCGGCGGCTCACTGGCATTGTCGCTCAAGCGCAATGGGGTTGTCGGCAAGGTGCTTGGTATCAGTCATGATCCGGCAAGCATCAACAAGGCGCTGGAGCTGGGAATCATTGATACCGTTGCCTCCTTCGAGCAGATTTCGCAGGCCGATGTGATTGTCATTGCCACGCCGGTTTCTGCATTCGAAACGGTCTGCGATACCATTAAGCCATTTCTGGCGCCACACGCACTCATTACCGATGTGTGCAGCACCAAGAAACAGGTGATTGCCATGGCCCGGCGCTCGCTGGGCGAGCGTGTGGCGCAATTTGTGCCCGGCCATCCCATTGCGGGCGCAGAAACGTCCGGCCCGCAGGCGGCTAACGCGTTTCTGTTCGAGCAGAAACAGGTTATTCTGGCTCCCTTGCAGGAAAATACGCCAGAGCAGATTCATCTGCTGACCCGCTTATGGGAAGCCTGCGGGTCTACGGTCAGTCCAATGGACGCAGCAGAGCATGATCGCATCTTCGCTGCGGTCAGTCATATGCCGCACTTTCTGTCGGCGCTTTATATGTACAGCCTGCTGGGGGCTGATCAGACAGATCGCAAGTTTAAGTACGCCGGTAGCGGGTTTCGTGATTTCACGCGGATCGCTGCCGGACCACCTATCATGTGGCGCGATATCTTTTCAAGCAATCGCGACTGCATGCTCGAAGAAATTACCCGTTTTCAAACCTGCCTGGAGCGGGCCCGGCACATGCTGGAGAGCGGCGACAATGACGCGTTTGAGGCCTGGCTGGCAGCTGCAGCCCAGGCCCGGCGAGATTGGGAGAATCCACCATTATGAGTGAAGTAAGTCAATATCTGGCCCCGGCGGTACGGGTTAGCGGGCAGATGGCGCTGCCTGGTTCGAAAAGCATTTCGAACCGGGTTTTGTTACTGGCAGCGCTGTCTGAAGGCAGTACGCGAATTGACGGCTTGCTCGACTCAGATGACACGCGCGTCATGCTTGCTGCACTGCGTACCCTGGGGTTGCAAATCGACCAGACCGGGGATAATCAGGTTGTGGTGCATGGCAAGGGGGCGTTCCCACAGACCGAGGCAGATTTGTTTCTGGGGAATGCCGGTACGGCATTTCGTCCGCTGACGGCGGCTCTGGCTGTGGCCCAGGGCCATTACCGCCTGCATGGCGTACCACGTATGCACGAGCGCCCTGTGGGGGACCTGGTCGCCGCGCTACAGGCTGTTGGCGCCCAAATCCGCTATGAAGGTCAGGAAGGCTACCCGCCACTGCAGATTTCACCGGCGCAGCTGCATGTGGACGGACCGATTCCGATTCAGGGTAATGTGTCCAGCCAGTTTCTGACCGCCTTCCTGATGATGGCCCCCATGCTGGCAGCGCGCACCGGCCGTGACGTGACCCTGGAGGTTCAGGGAGAACTCATTTCCCAACCGTATATCGCCATTACGCTGCAATTGATGGCGCGTTTTGGCGTGACGGTTCAGCAGGACGGCTGGCAGCGCTTTACGGTTGCGGCCGATAGCCGGTACGTGAGTCCCAATGCGGTGGCGATCGAGGGTGACGCCTCCAGCGCATCTTACTTTCTGGCGCTGGGGCTGCTTGGCCAGGGGCCGTTGCAGATCAACGGTATCGGCAAAGACAGTATTCAGGGCGACATCGCGTTTGCCCAGTTTATTGAACGGCTGGGCGGAAAAATCACCTATCAGGAGCAAAGCCTGATTGCCGAAAGAGAGCAGAGTATTGCACACCAGCCTCTGCCTGCATTTGATGAGGATTTCAACCTGATTCCCGATGCGGCCATGACAGCAGCCGTGCTGGCTCTGTACGCTGACGGTCCGTGCACGTTGCGCAATATCGGTAGCTGGCGAGTCAAGGAAACCGATCGCATTCACGCCATGCATACCGAACTGAGCAAGCTGGGTGCAGTGGTGGAGTCGGGAGCGGACTGGATTCGTATTACGCCTCCCGAGCCCGGAAAATGGCAGACCGCGCAGATCGCCACCTATGACGATCACCGTATGGCCATGTGCTTTTCGCTGGCAGTCTTCGGGCCGGTGGGAGTCACTATCCTGGACCCAGGCTGCGTCAGCAAGACTTTCCCCGATTATTTTGCCGTTTACAATACGCTGGTCACGTCCACACAAAGGGAGGCGTCATGATTGCCGAAGGATCGGCGGAGAATCATATTCCTGTTATTGCCATTGACGGCCCGACCGCCTCCGGCAAGGGCACGGTTGCTGCCCGGGTGGCTGAAGCGCTGGGCTGGTCGGTTCTGGATAGTGGTGCCCTGTACCGGTTGAGCGCACTGGCAGCGACCCGGCGAGGTGTGGCTGATACCGATGAACAGGCGCTGGCAGACATTGCCCGACAGCTGGATGTGCGGTTTTTGTCCGACAAAGTGTTGCTTGATAACGACGACGTGACTGAGCAGTTGCGTCAGGAACATATCGGTGACATGGCGTCGCGGATTGCACCGTTGCAACCCTTGCGCGATGCCTTGCTGGAGCGCCAGCGGGCATTTCGGCAGGCTCCCGGTCTGGTTTGCGATGGTCGGGATATGGGAACGGTGGTATTTCCGGATGCGCCGCTTAAGATTTTCCTGATTGCAGACGTCGACGCGCGTGCGCAAAGACGCTATAACCAGTTGATCGAAAAAGGTTTTTCTGCTAATCTTGGCGACTTGTCAAAAGATTTGCAAGCGCGCGACGACCGTGATCAGAACCGTCTGGTGGCACCGCTTAAGCCGGCAGATGATGCCGTAGTGGTTGATTCTTCCAATCTGGACGTAGATCAGACCGTCGAACGTATTCTGGCGCACTGGCGTAATAGGGCGTAACGTCCGGCGAGTGCAACATCGGGCAAATGCAACATCGGGTGAATGTAACGTCGGGTGTGGCAGGTTGCAGTATTTATTCCTGGGGGGCAGGCTGTTATTCTGGCAGCCCACCGGTAAAAGCAGTTTTTCAGCGATGATGGCAGGTGCGAAGGTCAACTGCGTTATCGTTGAATTTTAAGGGCTTTCGTCTGGTTTGAGGCGAAAGATTTTTTCACTCCGCCGCGGCAGGCTGTTCTGCCAAAGCGTGTTTTTAAGGCCAGGAGACCGTGACGGTCCCGGGATTTTTCTAATGTCATCCATTTCTTTACAAGACGCCACTGGTGGCGAAAGCTTTGCCGATTTATTTGCTCAAAGCGTAAAAAACCAGGATATGAAATCAGGTGAAGTGATTTCAGCCGAAGTGGTCCGTGTTGATCACAACTTTGTCGTCGTAAATGCGGGCTTGAAGTCCGAATCGCTCATCCCCCTCGAAGAATTCCTGAATGATCAGGGCGAACTGGAAGTTGCCGAAGGCGATTTCGTTTCTGTTGCCATTGATTCACTCGAAAACGGTTACGGCGACACCATTCTGTCCCGTGATCGTGCAAAACGCCTGTCTGCATGGCTGTCACTCGAAAAAGCACTCGAGTCCGGCGAAATGGTAACTGGTACCATCACTGGCAAAGTGAAAGGTGGCCTTACCGTCATGACTAACGGCATCCGCGCCTTTTTGCCCGGTTCTCTGGTTGATCTGCGTCCTGTTAAGGATACAACACCATACGAAGGCAAAACGATGGAGTTTAAAGTTATCAAACTCGATCGCAAACGCAACAACGTCGTTCTGTCACGCCGTTCTGTTCTTGAAGTGAACATGGGTGAAGAGCGTCAGAAACTGCTGGAAAACCTGAAAGAAGGTGCAGTGGTTACTGGTGTTGTTAAAAACATTACCGATTACGGTGCATTCGTTGACCTGGGCGGTATTGACGGTCTGTTGCACATCACCGATATGGCATGGCGCCGTGTTCGTCACCCATCAGAAGTTCTGTCTGTTGGTCAGGAAGTTCAGGCCAAGGTTCTCAAGTTCGATCAGGACAAGAGCCGTGTTTCCCTGGGCGTCAAACAGCTTGGCGAAGACCCATGGGTCGGTCTGGCACGTCGTTACCCACAAGGCACACGCCTGTTCGGTAAAGTCACCAACCTCACCGACTACGGTGCGTTTGTTGAAGTGGAAACCGGTATCGAAGGTCTGGTACACGTTTCTGAAATGGACTGGACCAACAAGAACGTTGACCCTCGTAAAGTGGTTAGCCTGGGCGAAGAAGTTGAAGTCATGGTTCTGGAAATCGACGAAGATCGTCGTCGTATTTCACTTGGCATGAAACAGTGCCGTGCAAACCCATGGGAAGATTTTGCCACCAACTTCAAACGTGGTGACAAAGTTCATGGCGCGATCAAGTCTATCACTGACTTCGGCGTGTTCATTGGTCTGCCTGGCGGTATTGACGGTCTGGTTCACCTGTCTGACCTGTCATGGGCTGATTCTGGTGAAGAAGCCGTGCGTAACTTCAAGAAAGGCGACGAAATTGATGCCGTCGTTCTGGCGATCGATACCGATAAAGAGCGTATTTCTCTGGGTATCAAACAGCTTGAAGGTGATCCGTTCAACAATTATGTTGCAACGAATGACAAAGGCGCGGTTGTTCCTGGTGTGATCAAGTCTGTTGAAGCCAAAGGTGCCGTTGTTACACTGTCACTCGAGGTTGAGGGCTATCTGCGTGCTTCTGAAATTTCAGCCGGCCGTGTCGAAGACGCGACGACTGTACTGAAAGAAGGCCAGAACATCGAAGCCATGATTCTGAACGTTGATCGCAAAGCGCGTTCAATCCAGTTGTCCATCAAGGCACGTGACAATGCTGAGACCGCAGATGCGCTGCAGCGCATGAGCGATACCAGCGCGTCATCCGGTACGACTAACCTGGGAGCTTTGCTCAAGGCTAAGCTCGACCAAGCTAAAGACGATTAAGCTGTGACTAAATCAGAGTTGATTGAAGCACTAGCGGCCAGCTATCCGCAGCTGGCTGCCCGTGACACCGACTTCGCTGTCAAGACGATGCTTGATGCCATGACCGTTGCTCTATCCAGAGGTCAGCGCATCGAAATTCGTGGCTTTGGCAGCTTCTCGCTGTCAACGCGTGCTCCACGGGTTGGGCGCAATCCCAAGTCTGGCGAACAGGTGATGGTTCCCGGTAAACGGGTCCCTCACTTCAAGGCAGGCAAAGAGTTGCGCGAGCGCGTTGATTCTGTTTTTACCTCTGCTAGCGAGACCAGGCAGGATGCCCCCGAGGATGGCCATGTCGAGGCCCAACCGGCCAAGGTCGCCAATCTCTGACCAAACCCTGCAGGTATTCGTTTCTTAAGATTGTCCAGAAACCCCGATTGTAAAATCGGGGTTTTTGTTTTTTAGACCGCCAATTCGCATTACAATGGCGAATAATTCAATTTCAGGAGCAGGCCAATGCGATACATTGTCTGGGCATTGCGAATCATACTTTTTTTGTTGGTTCTATTATTCGCACTTAAAAACACCGATCCCGTTACCGTACGGTTTTTTGGCGATTATACATTTGCCGGTGTGCCGCTCATTGTTGTGTTATTGCTTGCCTTTATTGTGGGTGCGCTGTTTGCCTGGCTGGTTAGTATTCCTACACGCTTGCGCAAAACCCGTGAAGTGGGTCGACTCAAGGGCGAGGTTGAGCGCCTGAACCGTGATGTGAACGATACCCGCCATTCGCTGGAAGCGCTCAGAGCCGAAGAATTACGCCTGCGCAGCAACACGTCCCCGACAGGCACCGCCTTGCAGACACCGGCACGGGAGACGGCAGTTGGACTTTGAAGCATGGTGGCTGATTCTGATCCCCATTTTGTTCGGACTGGGGTGGATCGCAGCCAAGGTAGATGTCCGGCAGATTGTATCTGAAAGCAGGAATTTGCCTGATTCCTATTTCCGCGGCCTTAATTTCCTGCTCAATGAAGATCACGATAAGGCAATTGACGCATTTATCGAAGTCGCCAAACTCGACTCCGAAACCACCGAATTGCATTTTGCGCTCGGTAATTTGTTTCGTCGCCGCGGAGAAATTGAGCGGGCCATTCGGGTACATCAAAGTCTGCTGTCCCGCTCAGACTTACCGCGCCCCGACAGGGAACATGCACTGCATGAGATTGCCCAGGATTACTTCAAGGCGGGCATGTTTGATCGCGCGGAAAATGCCTTTCAGGAAGTGCAAAATACCAGTTATGCCATTTCTGCTACCCGGGCGCTGATTCGCATTTACGAGGCTGAGCATGATTGGGAAAAAGCCATCGCCGCCGCCGCACACCTGCGTGAATTAACAGATGAGCCGTTGCCGCAACGTGTTCATTACCATTGCGAACGGGCGCAAGCCGCACTAAGCGCCAAAGAGCCGGATTTTGACCGGGCGGCTACCGAGCTGGATGCCGCACAACGCGAAGCCTCGCACAATATGGAGCAGGGCGGTTCCCAGGCTTCTTACGCACGCATCGCTATCTTGCGCGCCTATCTGGCCCGTCGACAGGGCGATGGCAATACGGAACGCCAGTGGCTGCTGTCGGCATTGGAACGCTCGCCGGAATTCGCCGGTCTCATGGCAAAGCAGATCATGGACAATTTCGCTGCCAGCGGCCAGGAAGAACAGGCAGTCAGCCTGCTCAGGGACCATTATTTTGCGCATCCGTCACTGGATGTATTTGAAGTCGTGTTTGCCGCATTGCGCAAGCAGGGATTTGCCCCGGCATGGCAGTTTGCCCAGGATTCCCTGCGCCAGCATCCGTCTTTGCTGGGCTTTGATAAAGTGCTGCAAAGTGAACTGACGCAGGAGCAAAATTCGGACGGGCCAGACCAATTGCAGCAACATATGCCCGATTTTGACTTGTCATTACTGCGATCCATGATTGAAAAACACACCCGGCGTATGGACAAATATGCCTGCCGGGTCTGCGGCTTCCAGGCGCACACCTATTACTGGCAGTGCCCTGGCTGCAACTCATGGGAAACATACTCGCCACGCCGCCCAGAGGAATAAGTCGTATGCGTGCATTTCCGATAGAAAAAATCAGACAAGCCCGTGTCCTTGTCGTGGGCGACGTGATGCTTGATCGCTACTGGTTTGGCGAAGTAGAGCGTATTTCACCAGAGGCCCCCGTACCGGTAGTACGTGTGGCCAAACGGGAAGACCGTCTGGGCGGTGGTGCTAACGTGGCGCGCAACATTGTTGCCCTTGGTGGCGGGGTTACTCTGCTGGGTATTGTGGGCGATGACGAGGCCGGGGTACAGATCACCAGGCTGGCGCAAGAAGCCGGCATTGGTACTCAACTGCTCATTGACGCAGCTATGCATACCACCCTGAAAATGCGTGTGCTGGGTCGTCAGCAGCAATTGCTACGGATAGACTTTGACTATCTGCCAGACGAACAAACGTTGCAGCAACTCGAACAACAGTATCGTAGCTTGCTGGAGAATCACGATATTGTCGTGCTCTCCGATTATGCCAAAGGCGTGCTCACGCATTGTTCCGTGCTGATTAAACTGGCGCGTAAACGCGGGATACCGGTGCTGGTCGATCCCAAAGGGGACGAATACGACCGCTACGCAGGCGCCAGCCTGATTTCACCAAACCGCGGAGAAATGCAGCAGGCGGTGGGTAAATGGAAATCGGAAGAAGCGCTGACGCTGTCTGCTCAAAGCCTGCGTCAGCGACTTGGTCTCGAAGCGTTGCTGATCACCCGCTCGGAGCAGGGCATGACGCTGTATACCGAGGCAGGCCGGTTCCACGTTGATGCTGCCGCACACGAAGTATTCGATGTTTCAGGCGCGGGCGACACGGTTCTGGCAACCATGGCGGTTACCCGTGCCGCCGGTATAGACTGGCATGAGGCCGTTGAGTGGGCCAACAAGGCCGGTGGTATAGTAGTAGGTAAGCTTGGAACATCTATTGTAAGTGCAGAGGAACTGACATGATTATCGTAACCGGAGCCGCGGGCTTCATCGGCAGCAATCTCGTGCGTGGCCTGAACAACAGGGGCATCACTAACATTCTGGCGGTAGACGACCTGACAGATGGCGACAAATTCGTCAATCTGCGCTCAGGGATCATTGCTGACTATATGGACAAGGACGAGTTCCGTAGCCGCGTCAATAGCGGCCAGTTCGGTCCGGTCACGGCCATTTTCCACCAGGGCGCATGTTCCGATACCACCGAGCGTAACGGCCGTTACATGATGGATAATAACTATCGGGTAACGCTGGAATTATTCAATTTCTGTCAGGCGCGTAGTATCCCGTTTATTTATGCCTCGTCCGCTGCCGTGTACGGCGCGGGGCCGGATTATATCGAAGCGCTGGAAAATGAAAAGCCTCTGAATGTCTATGGCTATTCCAAGTTCCTGTTCGATCAGGTCGTGCGCGAGCGTTTTGAACATCGTACGGCACAGGTCGTGGGGCTGCGCTACTTCAATGTTTACGGTCCCAACGAACAGCACAAAGGCCGCATGGCGTCCGTTGCTTTTCATAATATGAACCAGTTTCTGGCCGAAGGCCATGTGCGCCTGTTTGGCGGCTGGGATGGCTATGAAGACGGCGGTCAGCGGCGCGATTTTATCTCGGTGGATGACGTTGTTGCGGTTAACCTGTTTTTCCTGGATAACCCCGACCAGTCCGGTATCTTCAATTGCGGCACGGGCCGGGCACAGCCTTTTAACGATATTGCCTGCGCGGTGGTGAACACGCTGCGGGAAGAGCGAAACGAAGCACGTCTGTCCCTGGATGCGTTGGTTCGTGAGGGGCTGATTCGCTACATCCCATTCCCTGACGATCTCAAAGGGCGCTATCAAAGCTTCACCCAGGCCGACACCACGCGACTGCGCGCTGCCGGCTTCAAAGCCGATATGAGTGATGTGGAGCAGGGCGTTTCCAGTTATATCCGTCGCCTGCGTGCGCAGAACGCATAGCGCTTGCTGTCTTGGGGTTAAACCCGACGCAGGATGAGGTTGTCCGTCATTCTGAGTCAGGCGGACGTGGCTGTGGCACACTGGCATTATCGTTTGCCTGCTGTTGCCTTAACCACGTATGCCGCTTAAGTCATTTGTTCGCTCCTCTCGTTGTCAAGCCTGGCTGTTGTGTTTCTTTCTAGCTTCGGGGGTTTCCAGTGCTCATGCACTGGATCTGAATCAGGCAACGCGGGCGCAATTGCGCACGATCAAGGGCGTGGGCGACAAGCTGGCTGACCGCATTCTGGCTGCCCGGCAGAAGGGGCGTTTTGTTTCCATGGAGGACGTGGTCGCCCGTGTGGCGGGGATGGGTCCGAAAACAATACAATCATTACTTGCCCAGGGTGTCAGGACCGACTCACCTAGCGACGATCCAGCCGCACTGGCTGCCAGTATGCAATCGTCCGGTGCTAAAACGGCTGACACGGATCTTAATAGAGGGCGTTCTGTCAGACGCCCGAAGGCAATCCGCAAGGGAACCGCAATTGACCGACAGCATAGTGGCCACAACCAGAACCTGGCCCGCAGGGCACCCGCAGATGACCGCCAGCATGCCGATCACGACCAGGGGGCAGATTATTCTATCCCCGCGATGCCTTTGCTGATTCAGCCACGCCCACGGCCAATCACTGAGCCGGTGAAAACGCAGGCGGGGACTGCCGGCACCGGTGCGGCCGAAAAAACCCATTGACGGGCCAGGGAATAAGCCCTGCAAGGCTGTGCAGGAGTGCTATGATTACTTTCACCAGGCGCCTGTTCCGCCCATTTGGGAAGGGCAGGGTTCGTTCGCAACTTATGATGCCCACATGGCTTTTCAGGGGTATCCCACATTCCATTCAAACCTATCATGACAAAAACGTACCCCACAATCGAAGATACCATCGGCAATACGCCGCTGGTGCGCCTGCAGCGTATTCCCTCACATCTGGGTGAAGCGCGCGGCAATGTGATTCTGGCCAAGCTCGAAGGCAATAATCCTGCCGGTTCAGTCAAAGACCGGCCGGCTTTGTCCATGATCAGGCACGCACAGGAGCGCGGCGATATCCGGCCCGGCGATACCCTTATTGAAGCCACCAGCGGCAACACCGGTATTGCGCTGGCGATGGCAGCGGCCATCAGTGGCTATAAAATGATTCTGATCATGCCGGATAACCTGTCTGTGGAACGCCGTGCTTCAATGAATGCCTACGGCGCCCAGCTTATTCTGACACCGGCCGACAAAGGCGGTATGGAATATGCGCGTGACCTGGCGCAGTCCATGCAGGCCGAAGGCAAGGGCAAGGTGCTTGACCAGTTTGCCAATCCCGATAATCCGCGTGCCCATATCGAAGGCACCGGTCCGGAAATCTGGAACCAGACCGACGGAAAGGTGACGCATTTTGTGAGCGCAATGGGCACAACCGGCACGATCATGGGGGTGGGATCCTACCTCAAATCGCGAAACGCCGATATCCAGATCATCGGCGCACAGCCCGCTCCCGGGGCATCGATTCCTGGCATCAGGAAGTGGTCTGAAGAATATCAGCCGGCCATCTATAACAAGGCGGGCGTTGATCAGTTTGAGCTGATCGGACAGCAGGAAGCCGAAGATATGGCCCGCCATCTGGCTGCCAGTGAAGGTATTTTTGGTGGCATTTCCTCCGCAGGGGCGCTGGTGGCCGCATTGCGCACTGCCGAAAGGGTGAATAATGCGACCATTGTCTTTATCGTCTGTGACCGCGGCGATCGGTATTTGTCTCAGGGTGTGTTCAATCCCGTTTGAGTCGACTGCTAGACGCGCCTCATGTTACATCCTTCTGTTACATGTGACTGAATAGTTTGACATAGATCAAGATCGCTTTTTCGGATCGATACTATGATTGGGGTATGAAACCTGCCTCCATCTTCTCGATCCCTAACGATCTTGGTGCTCAGGAACGCCTGCAGCGCAGGCACATGCTTGCCCGGCTCGGACTGGCCTGGCTGGTCATGATGCAGGTCATGATGTTCGCCTTTCCTGGCTATCTTCGCGCCAGCTACGCGGATCCCGAAACCGTCGATACGCTGGATACGGCCATTATCGTCATGAATTGGTGCAGCCTGCTGCTGACCATACCCGTGCTGCTTTATTGCGCCTGGCCAATCTGGCGCGGCTTTGTCGGCCAGGATCCGGCCGATGCCCATCAGCGTTCCATGAACTGGCCCATTGGCCTGGGCATTGTGGTGGCCTTTATTCCCAGTGCCGTTGCAACCTTTCGCCAATCAGGTGAGGTTTATTTCGAATCCATTGCCATGTTCGTAGCGTTCGTACTCACGGCGCGCTATCTGGCGCTGGCTGCCAGGCAATCGGCAGGCGCGGCGCTCGACCAGCTCTTTGATCAGACATTCAGGTCGCTGGCTGCTGCCGCGGATCGGGTAGGGCTGTATTTCGTAACCATACAAATCGTGCTCTCCATTGTCTCCGCGCTTGTCTGGTATTTGTATATCGATCCCGGTCACGCTCTGCCCGTCCTGGTCGCCCTGTTTGTCATGAGCTGTCCCTGTGCGATGGCCATGGCGGTCCCTTCGGCGCAGGCAGCTGCCCGCGCCATTGTTCTTGGCAGTCCGCCACTCAGCCAGCAGGCACTTGTCGCCTTACGCGCAGAAACCGTTAGTGTTGCGCGTCGCTCCCTTTATGGCTCGTTGCTGTGGCATCTGCTGATGATTCCATTTGCCATGGCGGGTCTGGTCCAGCCCTGGCTTGCTGCCATCACCATGCTGGTGTCGTCACTGGCGGTGGCATTTTATGCCTGGCGCTTTTATAAAAATTATGCAGTTGGCAAGCCAGCCGAGTCAGGCAGCATTGCGATCAATTCGTCGTCGGCATAGCGCTGCCATGGACGTATTCTTTCTTCTTGTCTTTCTCGCTTTTCTGTTTGTCATGAGTATTGGCGGGCTGTTGTATTGGGCAGTGATGTCCGGTCAGTTTGACGATAGTGATGGTAATGCAAGTGTCATATTGCAGGACGACGATGCCGCATTCAGGGGGCCCGAAAAAAAGGCGGACAGAGAGGCTGGCGCCGGGCCTTCTGCCGGGTCGCAGCGGCCAAAGTAATAGCGTCCGGAAGAAACGTTTAGAAGACAAAACTGTTGTATTCCTCAACAAAGCCTGAGGTGCTGCTGGTGGTTTTGGATCTGTTTCATCTATGACTGGAAGGCGCTTGATATTTATCAAATCGCTACGCCGTGATCTATTTAAGATTGAATAATAGGTTTTTTATAGGGGAAATGTTATGCGTGTCCAGAATGCGCGCTCCGCGGACGCGGAGATTTTCAATTACACAGTCGTGCGTCAGTTCACTATCATGACGGTTGTGTGGGGGATTGTCGGCATGTTTGTCGGCGTCTTCATTGCAGCACAGCTGGTCTGGCCGGAACTGAACTTTGTAGATTGGCTCAGCTATGGTCGTCTGCGTCCGTTGCACACCAATGCGGTTATTTTTGCCTTTGGCGGTAGCGCACTGTTTGCTACCTCCTATTACGTTGTCCAACGCACCTGTCAGACGCGTCTGTTCTGTGGACCACTGGCTTCATTCACGTTCTGGGGCTGGCAACTGGTCATTGTGGCTGCGGCGATTACCTTGCCGGCCGGCTACACCACCAGTAAGGAATATGCCGAACTTGAATGGCCTATCGACATTCTGATTACCCTGGTCTGGGTCGCGTACGCCATCGTCTTTTTCGGCACGATCGTCAAGCGCAAGATGAAACACATTTATGTGGCCAACTGGTTCTATGGTTCCTTCATTCTCACGATCGCCATCCTGCATATCTTCAACAATATCGAGTTGCCCTATAGCTGGTTCAACTCCTATTCCGCCTATGCGGGTGCACAGGATGCCATGGTGCAATGGTGGTATGGCCACAATGCAGTGGGCTTTTTCCTGACCACCAGTTTTCTGGGCATGATGTACTACTTTGTGCCC
The DNA here is from genome assembly GCF_000521505.1 of Advenella mimigardefordensis DPN7. Taxonomy (GTDB): domain Bacteria; phylum Pseudomonadota; class Gammaproteobacteria; order Burkholderiales; family Burkholderiaceae_B; genus Advenella; species Advenella mimigardefordensis. Next base: position 2,593,869 of record NZ_CP003915.1, on the reverse strand, counting down.
AAACAGGCCAATCGCCCCATCTACTCCTATCGCCTGTCCATTGTGCACTTCTGGGCACTGGCCTTCACTTATATGTGGGCCGGTCCGCACCATCTGCTTTACACCTCATTGCCTGACTGGACACAAAGCCTGGGTATGGCCTTTTCGCTGATCCTGCTGGCACCGTCCTGGGGTGGGATGATCAACGGCATCATGACGCTGTCCGGCGCCTGGCACAAGCTGCGCACCGATCCTATCCTGAAGTTTCTGGTCGTTGCGCTGTCGTTCTACGGTATGTCAACCTTTGAAGGTTCCATGATGTCCATCCGGACCGTGAATGCACTTTCTCACTACACGGAGTGGACAGTTGCACACGTACATTCCGGCGCGCTGGGCTGGGTCGCCATGATTACCTTTGGCAGCCTGTATTACATGATTCCACGCCTGTACGGACGCGAATCCATGTATAGCAAATCATTGATCGAGGCTCATTTCTGGATGGCTACCATCGGTGTCGTGTTGTATATCGCTTCCATGTGGATTGCCGGAGTAATGGAAGGCCTGATGTGGCGTTCAACTGAAGCCGACGGTACGCTGACCTACGCCTTTGTTCAGGCGCTGGCATCTAAATATGTGCTGTACATCATCCGTATTCTCGGCGGGATATGCTTCCTTAGTGGTGTGCTGGTCATGTTCTACAACATGGTTATGACTATCAAGGGACTCAAGGGTGTCAATCCGCAAGTGCCGGCCTTTGTCGGTCACGATGCCCGTACTGCTCAACCCGCTACAGCTGTTTAAGAGATCTATCATGACGAATCAAAAAAAGCGTTTGTTTACCCATGAAACACTGGAAAAAAACGTCGGGCTTCTGATTATCTTTTCGATCATCGTTGTAGCCTTTGCCGGCCTGGTGCAAATTGTGCCCCTGTTTTTCCAGCACTATACAACCAAGGCCGCACCCGGTGTAGAACCCCTGCAGGCGCTGCAGATTATCGGCCGGGATGTTTACATCAAGGAAGGCTGTGTCGGCTGCCATTCTCAGCAGATCCGCACACTGCAGTCTGAAGTGTCACGTTATGGCCCTTATTCAGTGGCCGGCGAGTTCGTCTACGATCACCCCTTCTTGTGGGGTTCGAAACGTACCGGACCTGATCTGGCCCGGGTGGGCGGGCGCTATTCAGATGAATGGCACCGTATCCACCTGCGCAACCCGCGCGATGTGGTGAAGGAGTCCAATATGCCGGGCTACCGCTGGCTGCAGAACAAAGACGTGTCCAATGAGAACATTCAGGCCCGCATGAATGCACTGCGTACCCTGGGTGTGCCTTATACCGATAAGCAGATCGCTGATGCGCCTGCAGCACTCAAGGGTAAAACCGAAGAGGACGCCATTATTGCCTATTTGCAAAGCCTGGGCGTCGGGTATCTGTCTGCACTGCGTCAACAAGACGCAGCAGCATCCAACTAGACCAGAACAGGGACAGGTGAACACATGGACATCGCAATCGGGATCATGACCATCGTATCCATTATGACGTTTTTCGGGATCATTGCCTGGGCCTGGTCCAGGCATCGCGTGAGCGCTAACGACGAGGCAGCGCGTCTGCCGTTCGCCGTCCCTGACGAAGCAACGACAACTCGTGGTGAAGGGTAAAAAAATGAGTGATTTTTTCAGTAATTCTTGGGGTTATTACATTGCCATCGTGTCTCTGGCCGGGGTGGCGTGGTGCGTGTGGCTGCTGTTTACCCAGCGTCGCTGGCTCAAGAGCGCAACGCCGCAGGTCGAAGACACCGGCCATGTCTGGGACGAAGACCTGCGCGAACTCAATAATCCGGTTCCGCGCTGGTGGACGGTGATGTATCTGGGGCTTTGTGCTATCGCGCTCAGTATCATGTTGCTGTATCCGGCTCTCGGTTCCTATCCGGGCCTGCTCGGCTATACGTCTGCCAAGCAGGTGGTCACTGAGCGCGAGGCACAGGCGGCACAAATTAAACCGTTGTTTGAGAAATTCTCGGCTTTGTCGGTACAGGAGCTGGCCGGCAATCCGGAAGCCAATGCCATCGGCAAGCGCCTTTTCCTGAACAACTGTGCACAATGCCATGGTTCCGACGCCAGGGGCGCACCGAATTTTCCCAATCTGACCGACAGTGACTGGCTCTATGGTGGTACACCAGAGGTCATTATCAAAACCATTACAGATGGTCGTCATGGTGTCATGGCGCCGCTGGCTGCAGCGATTACGCCCTCGGAAGCCAATGAAATCGCTCACTATGTGCGCTCTCTCTCGGGTCTGGCCAGTGATCCAACACTATTGGCAGCAGGTCAGGCAGGGTTCAAAAAAGTGTGTTTCGCCTGTCACGGCATGGATGGCAAGGGCAACCAGGCGCTGGGTGCGCCCAACCTGACCGATGAAATCTGGCTGGGCGGCAGTTCCCGCGAGACCATTGTCAATACGATATTGCATGGGCGCCAGGGCGTGATGCCAGCACAGAAACACGTTTTGTCTGAAGATCAGATCCGTATGCTGGCCGCCTATGTTTGGGGTTTATCCAACAAATAATCACACCTGGAAGAATCGTCAATCATGTCCGATAAGCAACCAGAGCAGTCTGCGGCAGAGGAGGTGCCCGCCTGGCAACCACCCAGATTGGTTCAGGCGCGGGTCGCCTCTGCCGATGACAGCAGCATGCAGATCGAAGAGATCCGCGCAAAAATATATCCGCGTTCTGTGACCGGTGTCTTTGCCAAATGGCGGATTATTCTGGTGCTTGCCACCCAGGCGATATTCTATGGTTTGCCCTGGCTGCAATGGAACGGCCGTCAGGCGGTGCTGTTCGATCTGGCCGAGCGCAAATTCTATATCTTTGGGATTGTGCTCTGGCCGCAGGACGTGTTCTACCTGGCCATCATCCTCATTATTTCGGCTTACGGCCTGTTTCTGTTTACAGCGCTTGCGGGTCGGCTATTTTGCGGATACGCCTGTCCGCAAACGGTTTATACCGAAATATTCATGTGGATAGAGCGCAAGGTGGAAGGTGATCGCGTTGCCCGCATCCGGCTTGATGAGTCGCCAATGAGCCTGCGCAAGTTCAGGATAAAGGCAACGAAGCACTTTTTATGGCTTGTGGTGGCCTGGTGGACGGGGTCAACATTCATTGGCTATTTTTCTCCCATCCGGGAGCTGGGCGTTGAACTCATCCATTTCGAACTGAGCTTCTGGCAGTGGTTCTGGATGATCTTCTATTCCTTTGCAACCTGGGGCAACGCCGGCTTTCTGCGTGAGTCCGTCTGTAAATATATGTGCCCCTATGCACGCTTTCAAAGCGTGATGGTAGACAAGGACACCTTTGTCGTCACCTACGACAGGATTCGGGGCGAGCCGCGAGGTCGTCGATCCAAGAAAGTGGTTCCCAGCGAAGCCGGATTGGGCGATTGTGTTGACTGTACCATCTGTGTACAGGTCTGTCCGACCGGGATCGACATCAGGGATGGGCTGCAGTATATGTGCATTGGCTGCGGCGCCTGTATCGACGCCTGTAATCAGGTGATGGATAAAATGAATTACCCAACGGGTCTGATCCGCTATACGTCCGAAAGCGGGATGCTCGATGGGCTGGACAAAAAACAGGCGCGTCAGCGTTTGTTCAAGCCTCGCATTTATGTATATATCACGTTGTTGAGCGTATTCATTATTGGTTTGCTGGTTTCGCTGTCGCTGCGTTCACCCCTGAGGGTAGATATTGTGCGTGATCGGGGTGTGCTTGGGCGGGAAATACCGGGCGGCCTGATCGAGAACGTTTATCGCATTCAGGTGATTAATATGTCGGAACAAGATCAGAAATTTGTTCTGAAGGCCACTTCCAAAGATATCGGACAAGTGGCGGTGTTGGTGGGCGAGGGCAATGAGCAGGAAATTGATGTACCGGCTTTCTCCAACCAATGGGTGCCTATGGTAATTCGCATCGCAGCCGAGGGGGCGGCCAAGGGATTGCATCCATTGACCCTGTATATAGAAAACACCGATAGGACCAAAGGCACGTTGTCGGCTCAGCACGATACCACTTTTTTTGTCCCTAATGAATAACAAGGAGCGCTAAGATGCCACTGCAGGAACGAGATAACGGACCCTGGTACAGGGAACCCTGGCCGTGGTTGCTGATGGCAGGCCCTTTTGCTGCCATCATTGGCTGCATCATTACGATTGTGCTGGCATTCCAGGACAATCCTGATCACGAAGTACGACTGGATGCGCGCAAGCACGGGTTGATGGTGCTTCGGGAGGGGGACGGGCCGGTGGTTACAGCGCCGCCGACAGCCAGTCATAATGCCCCTCGGGAGTAACCATGCGTACTATCATGTGGATACTCTGGCCATCGTTTCTTGCCGCAGGCTTTGCCAGTGGGGTTGTGTTCGCACTGGTTGATCCCCGGGATATTCCTTTGTTCGGATATATCCGTATTTCAAGTGAACTGGCCTATGCTGCCGGTTTCTTTCTGTTCTGGCTTACCGCTGCGTTCTCCAGTACACTCAGCTTTTTTATGTCCAGCAGCGGTAACAATTTATCGCTGTTTTCCAGGAATACCGAACAGGAAGACTAACCCAGCGGCAGGCTGCAATCGGCGCATTCTCGCGCCTTAGGCAAGTGCCCTGCGCAAGTCTGTGCGGTGCATATTTTCGTTTTGAATCAGCGTTTGCAGGCCATTGAAGTCCAGAATTCGCACCTCTCGCTGATGGATGCGGATCAGGCCTTCCTTGGCAAATCGTGACAGCAGGCGGCTGACTGTTTCAAGTGTCAGCCCCAGATAGTTGCCGATTTCCTCACGGCTCATGCGTAGCACATACTCACTACCCGAATAACCCAAACAGGTGAAGCGCTGCGAGAGATTGATCAGGAACGCAGCCAGCCTTTGTTCGGAACGCATGGCGCCGAGCGACAGCACCATGCTATGCGAGCGCGAAATTTCCTGGCTCATAAGGCGAGTAACACGATGGGCCAGCGCCGGAATTTCCTTGGACAAATAAGTCAGATCGCTGGTGCGTATAACACACACTTCAGTATCTTCCATGGCAATGGCGTTGGACACATGCACGTTCTCGGTCAGGGCATCCAGGCCGATGATTTCACCCGCAAAGACAAATCCTGTAATTTGCATATGGCCTGATTCGTTTTCCAGTTGCAGTTTCATGGAGCCCGAGCGGATGCCATACAGAGCGGTGAGCCGGTCGCCCGCCTTGAAAAAGAGGGTGCCTTTGGGAATACGGATTCGTTCCTTGACCAGCTCGTTCAGTCTTGCGGCGTCCTGAGCATTAAGCCCCTGGGGTACGCAGATATGCCCCAGGACACAAGTATTGCAGTAAACGGAATCCTTGTTCAGAAGCTGATGTTTAATCATGATATGCGCGTGACCTTGATAGCAATCAAAAAAGCCGGAGCGGCAGTGAAGTGTCGTTATTGCGGTCGCGTAACGCAGCCGGGTGGAAGGCTTGCGGTGACACGACATTCATCGAACAGCAGGTACCCATCACAACGTGCAAAGCAAGATGGATTAAGTGTATAACCCCTTAGTTTTTTTCATATATCTTTCTTACATATTATAACATAGTCGCGCATTCGCTTTCAGCGGCTCGTGATGGCTGCTAAAGCCCTGAGGACACACTGGTGCTGGTGCGCAGCAGGCAGGGCCGCTACCTGGCGACGCCTTCTGTCAAACGGCCGGATATTCGGCTTTAGCCGTCATGTCATGGGTAAGGGCATCCATGGTGTTCTCGTATTTGATCTGGCCCTTTTCCAGAATATAAACCCGATCGCACACCTGCCGGGCAAAATCCATGTTCTGTTCCGACAGAAGAATGCTCACACCCTGTGCCTTCAGGGCCAGCACCATTTTTATCATCTGTTCGACCACAATGGGGGCCACGCCTTCGGACGGTTCGTCCAGGAGCAGCAGGAATGGGTTGCCCATCAGCGTGCGCGCCACAGCAAGCATTTGCTGTTCGCCGCCACTCATTTGTCCGCCGCGGCGTGTCCGCATGTCGGCCAGATTGGGAAATAAGGAAAAAATTGCTTCTGTTGACCAGTGCGCCACGGCCTGACCGTCCGGCCAGACGCGGGGTGGCTGTCTGCCGGTATCCAGATTTTCCATGACACTCAGGTCGGCGAAAATCCGTCGTTCTTCGGGAACAAAACCGATGCCGGCCCGGGCGATCTGGTGTGGTTTCCAGGCCACAATATCCTGCCCCATAAACCGGATCAGGCCCTGATGCTTCACCAGCCCCATAATGCTTTCTATGGTGGTCGATTTGCCTGCACCGTTGCGGCCCATCAATGCCACCACTTCACCTTTTCCCACCGTCAGATTCAGATCAAACAGGATATGGGCTGCACCATACCAGGCGTTCAGATCCTGCACCTGCAGCAATACTTGCGGTTGCGTTGCTGCGGGGGCCGTGTGCTGAGGGTGGGTCATGGCTGTCCTCCGTGCGTAGTCGCGGCACTTGTACTGATAAGAGGAGGACGGGTGGTTTCCTCTTGCGGGTTCAGGCTGGTACCGAAATAAACCTCACGGACCTTAGGATCCTTACTGATTTCGTTCGGTGTGCCCTGGGCAATCAGTTGACCGCGGGCCAGCACCAGTATTCTGTCTGCAAAACCAAACACCACATCCATGCTGTGTTCGGTAAACAATACTGCGGTATTGCGTGCGCGGGCGATATCTCGCGTTAACGTCATCAACGCCTGGCGTTCGCGGGGAGCCATGCCTGCAGTAGGTTCATCCATGAGCAAAAGCCTGGGCTCACTGGCCAGTGCCATGGCAAGTTCGACGCGTTTGATATCTCCATAAGCCAGTTCTGAGCAGGGTCGATCGGCCTGCGCCAGCATGCCGACTTGCTCAAGTAGTGCGCTGGCTTGCTCGCGGTAAAGCCTGTCGGCCGCTTGCCAGATATGATAAGTGTTACGCCGATAGGAGAGCAGGGCATTTTGAATGTTCTGCAGCACTGTGAATGAATGGAAGGTAGCAGCAATCTGAAAAGTGCGGCCTACACCTCTTTTCCAGATTTTTCTTGCAGGCAGATTGGCAATGGACTCACCGGCAAGGAGAATCTGGCCGCGCGTGACGGGCAGTTGCCCGCCAATCATATTGAAGGTGGTTGTCTTGCCTGCGCCGTTGGGGCCGATCAGTGCCAGCAGTTCGCCTGCCTGCAGGCTAAAGCTGATATCGTCTACGGCAATAAAGTCACCGTAGCGTCGGCTCAAATGTTTAACTTCAAGCAGATTCATTGTGACTTTCCCGCCATTCGTGCCTGGGCATCGCGCTGCCACCACTGCCCGAGTCGACTGCCAAGGCCGACCAGTCCTTGTGGAAACAGCAATACCAATAGCAGGATGATCAGGCCGAACAGCCCTTTCCAGTACTCGGTAATACCTGTAATGTAGTCATGCAGGAGAACATAAAACGCGGCGCCGCTTAAGGGGCCGGTTAGCGATTGAATGCCGCCCAGCAGAACCATGACAAGGCCGTCGATTGATTTGCTCACGTACAGTTCCTCGGGCGATATGCTCCCTTTGGAAAATACGAAGAGCGCGCCAGCAAGCCCGGCAAAAAATCCCGCAATGACAAATGCAATCCATTGCACGCGCATGCTGTCTATACCGATAGCGCCGCTGCGTTCACTGGAGTCCCGGCTGGCTCGTAGCGCAAAGCCCAGGGGAGAGAACAATAACCAGCGCAGTGCCAGTACCGACAACAGCACAATGACCAGCACGAAGTAATAAAAATGGACCGGATCTTCCAGCCAGGCGGCGGGCCAGATGCCGATCAGACCGTTGGAGCCGCCGGTGACATCATTCCATTGATAAGCCACAGACCAGGTAATCTGGGCAAAGGCCAGAGTGAGCATGGCCAGATAAATGCCCGACAGCCGTACACAGAACCAGCCGTAAATCAGCGCAGCAACAGCTGCGATAAAGGGCGCCAGGGCGATCGAAAAAGACATGGGCAGAGCATAACGCTGCAGCAATAATGCAGCGGCATAGGCACCTACGCCATAATAGGCCGCATGGCCAAAGGAGTGCAGGCCGCCTGCGCCCATGATGAAGTGCAGGCTTGCGGCAAAGAGCACGGCAATGAGCATATCCTGTATCAGCACGGGCAAATAGGGGAAGGATTCCATTGTCAGTGGCACACAGACAAGCAGTGCAAGTATGCCGACCCCAAATATTTTAAGCAGCACACTGGCGGGGCGGTAGGGCGCTTCGGGTGTGCTGGTATTACGCGGCGTGCCGGTACGGGCCCCAAACAGTCCCCAGGGCTTGAAAATAAGGACAACAGCCATGATCAGAAATTCAACTACCAGGGTCAATTGGGGCAGGGCAATGTCAATGCCAGCCAGATGTACCGTACCGAGTCCGATGCACAGCGCTTTGACCTGAGCAACGATAAACGCCGCAACGAATGCGCCCGGCATCGAGCCCATGCCACCAATCACCACGACGGCAAAGGCATCGCCAATGGTCAGCAAATCCAGGTTCAGGCTGGCCGGTTCGATGGGTAGCTGCAGTGCGCCACCCAGGCCGGCAAGGAATGCACCCAGCGCGAATATGCCGGTAAAGAGCCAGCTCTGATTGACGCCCAGCGCTTCCAGCATTTGCCGATCCTGTGTTGCTGCTCGGATGAGTGTACCCCAGCGGGTGCGGTTGAGCAGCAGCCATAGCAAGAGCAGCACAATCGGGCCGATCAGTATGAGTAGCTGGTTATAGGTAGGGAATTGTCGGCCAAAAATGGGGATGGAGCTGGCCAGACCGGGCGCTTGCGGCCCCAGCAGATCCTCGGGACCCCACAGCCACAGTGCCAGATCACTTAGTATGAGGACCAGCGCAAAAGTGGCAAGCAATTGAAACAGTTCAGGGGCCTGGTAGATGCGTCTGAGGACCAGCAGTTCGATAACGGCCCCAAGCAGACCCACCAGGATGGCGGCAAGCAATATAGCCGGCCAGAATCCGCCTGAACCGGCTGGCAGATAATGTGTCGCCAGGCTGTAGGCAAAATAAAGGCCGAACATATACAGTGAGCCATGGGCAAAATTAACAATGCGACTGACGCCAAAAATCAGCGACAACCCGCAAGCGACCATGAACAACGAAGATGTGCCGGCAAGGCCATTGAGAAACAGAACTGCAAATCCGCTCAGGTCCACGCGCAATCCTTAGATAGAAACCATTGCGTGCCGGGCCGCTATTTGGCAGGGCGCATCTTGGCCACTTGCGCATCATCAGGCTGAGCAGTTGCGCCATCGATATAGCGGATGTCTGTCATGATACCGCGACCATCTTTGGTATCCAGCTTGCCAACATAGGCCCCGAGAGTGGATTGATGATCCTGCGGACGATAGGAGATCGGGCCGAAAGGCGATGTGACTTCAAGACCGGAGAACGCCTTGCGCAGGGACTCGGTATCGGTCGCACCGGCCTTGCGAAATCCTTCTGCCAGCGACTTGATGGCCATATAGCCAACGATGGAACCCAGTCGCGGATAGTCGTTAAAACGTTTTTGGTAAGCTTCAAGAAATGCCTTATGCTCAGGCGTATCGATAAATTGCCACGGATAGCCGGTCACAATCCAGCCTTTGGGTGTATCGGCACCCAGGGTGTCCAGGTACTCTGGCTCTCCAGTCAGGAGACTAACGACCGGCATGCCGTCAAAAAATTTACGGGTCGTGCCGGCGCGCACCAGCTTGGTGACATCAGGGCCGAACAGGACATTGAAAATGGCGTCGGGCCTGGCTTCGCCCAGCGCCTGGATCACACTGCCTGCATCTACCTTATTCAATGGAGTAGCCTGCTCTTGCACGAATTGCACATCGGGCTGCGCCTGTTTTAGCAGGGTTTTGAAAGTTTCGGCGGCAGACTGGCCATATTCGTAATTGGGGTAGACAATCGCCCAGCGCTTTTTATTGAGTTTGGCCGCTTCGGGCACCAGCATCGCCACCTGCATATAGGTGGACGCGCGCAGGCGATAGGTATAGTCATTGCCGTCAGCCCAGACCAGCTTGTCGGTCAGGGGCTCGCTGGCCAGGTAAAACACCTTCCGGTGAGCTGCAAAATCGGCCAGCGCCAGCCCGATATTGGATAAAAAGCCGCCCGTCAGGGCGTGCACCTTGTCCCGGCTGACCAGTGCCTGCGCTTCCTTAATGGCATTGCCCTGATTGCCCGCATCGTCACGGATGATGATTTTCAGCTTACGGCCATTGATGCCGCCGTCCTGATTTGCCTCTTCTGCGGCCAGTTCCATGCCGTTTTTATAGGGTTCCAGAAAAGCAGGAAATATTTTGTAGCTGTTAATTTCACCGATACGGATCTCGTTGGCTGACTGAGCATGGACGGCGGGCGTCATAGCCACACAGGTCATTACACTCGTGATGAAAGCCAATAACCTCTGCTGGGCGCCATTTCGCATGATATCTCCTGATCATTGCTGATTTCTAATGTATCCCTAAGTGTAATTTAGTTACCGCTATTTTGATAATGAATATGATCCGGAGCCCGGATTTTGTTGCGGCTGCGTTTGCATCGCTATAAGGGCGGATTGATTTATAATATGGTTTCTGGTCCTGGCGGCTTTTTTTCGGCCACTTTGTCTGGCAGCTTCTCGCCGTACGTACGGCTATTGACCCGCTCGCAAAACTGCGTCCAGGGCTTTACCGTGCTTGTGGTCTTGCAGCCGGGCCGGTAACCGTTTCTATTTTTTCCAACTTTTCAGTTTCTGTCATTACTGCAATCGTCGGCCGAGAGGGGGGGGCGTGGTTGTCGGCCGGTGACCGTCTGTATGTTGTGCCTTTCTGAAGGATATGAGTTATGTCATGGCAATTGTGGTCGGCGTTTTTTCTGGCTTGCTGGATTATCAGCATTTCGCCCGGAGCGGGTGCTATTGCCTCCATGTCTGCCGGCGTCAATCACGGCGTGCGTCTCGGCTTCTGGAACATTCTGGGCCTGCAGCTGGCGCTGGCGACACAAATCACCATTGTTGCTGCCGGCGTAGGCGTTTTGCTTACCACCACCAGTTGGGCATTCGCGCTAATCAAGTGGTTCGGCGTAGTTTATTTGCTTTATCTTGCCTGGCAACAATGGCGGGCGCCCGTGCGTGAAATCAAGCTGGACGCCCAGGTGTCTGATGTTCCAGTGCACAAATTGGTATTGCGTGGCTTTCTGGTTAACATGAGTAATCCCAAGGCGATGGTGTTCCTGCTTGCCGTGCTGCCTCAGTTCATTGACCCGCGTGCGCCACTCGCGCAGCAGTATTTTGTGATGGGTGTCACCATGACCGTGGTGGACGTCATCGTTATGACCGGATACACATGGCTGGCATCCCGCATCCTGCGATTGATGCATTCGGCGAAACAGCAGAAAATTCTGAATCGTGGATTTGCCAGCCTGTTTACGCTGGCTGCCGGTTTACTGTCTCTGGTTCACCAGGCGGGCAAGTAAGGCGGTAAAACCGCTCAGTCTTTAGCTGTCATGTCGGTGTATCCGGCCCGCCACAGGGCCCGAGCCGGATGATGCGTTAATCAAGCCGTTGACGGCTCTTTCGCATGCCTGTTTTATCCGGGCTGGTTCCCGGTGGCGCCCGATTCAAAACGGGCAGTTAATCTACTTCGCTGCCAATCCTGCCTGCTGAATAATCGCCTGATTATTACGTGACTCTTCGTCAATGACCTGCTGAAAAGCCTGCGCGCTGCCACCGCTGGGGATATTGCCCGATTGCCGCAGGCTGTCTGCAATAGCAGGATCGTGTAACGCGTCATTAAACGCCTTGTTCAGTGTTTCGATCACTGTCGCGGGTGTGCCGGCAGGTGCAACGATACCAAAATTGGATTTGAGGTTGGCTTTGGGTTGCCTCAGCTCTGTAAATGTGGGGGTGTCGGGCAGGCCATCAATGCGATGCTCGGCGCCAATCGCCAGTGCATGCAGTTTGCCCGCTTTGATATTCTCTATCAGGGTTGCAGAAACATTGGTAGAGAAGATCTCAAATTGTCCGCCCAGTGCATCATTCATTTGCTGGCTGCCGCCTTTATAGGGGATCAGGGTCATGTCCAGCCCTGCATCGTGCGCAATCTGACCAAACATAATATGGCCGATCGTACCCATCCCTGATGTTGCCCACCGCAGTTTGCCGGGCTCCTGTTTTGCTTTTGCGATAAACGCGTTGAAATCAGTGGCGCCGAGTGTCTGCGTTCCCAATAGAACGACCGGGGAATACATGATTCCGATCACTGGAGTGACCGCTTTTTCAGGGACGTAACTGACCTTGGAGAAATAGGGCGTCAAGGTTAGCGGACTGGTTGCCGAAAAGGCCAGTGAATAGCCGTCGGGTTTGGCGCGGGATACGTCGGCGATATTGATGGTACCGCCGGCACCGGGGCGGTTTTCTACAACAACCGGCACGCTGAGTGTATCGGCCACTTTCTCGGCTAGTCTGCGCGCAACCACATCGCTCAGACCCCCGGCCGGATAGCCCACGGACAGGCGAATGGCATTTTCGGGAAACTCACCTGCTGTCGCAAGGGGAATGATGGCAGTGCTAATGGCAAGGGCAATGGACCGTTGCAGGAATCGCGAAACGTTGGAAAGGGTGTTCATATTGGCAAAAAACAAAAAGCAAGGAATGAGGGGCAGGGCGTATGCGGTTAGCGAAGTCCTGTGTGTCAGTCGGAATTATATGACAGATGACATCGCGTTAAAGGAGCGCGCATACGCCGCCGGCATGTACGCTGTAGGGCTTGCCGCTATGCACGTCAGATCCGGGATCTCACGGGAACGGATGGCTGTGCTGGAGACGTGCAGGTAATCCCAAATCCTGCTTGAAGCATTTTTGCAACATTCAATTCGATTTTGGCATTTTTTTAAAGAAAACAGGCACACCTACTAGCGTTTTTTTGTGGGAGTATATATAATCCTTTTCTTAGCTCTTCGACAGTAAACAACAGTTTTCTGTTTTGCCCAGGTGGCGGAATTGGTAGACGCGCATGGTTCAGGTCCATGTGCCTTCGGGTGTGGGGGTTCGAGTCCCCCCTTGGGCACCACTGGTTTTTATGATTGTTATTTAAAGCAGTCGATAACATCAGCCAGTTATTTCCAGCATTAGCACATTTAAACTTGTCTCAAAACGGGACGAGCAATCACAAAACGCGATTCTTCGCACCATCTCAACCGTAAAGGGCCTCGCCCTGTCAGACGGTAAATCTCAAAAACGTATAACCTCTATCGGTATTGAGCGGTAGTGCAGGTTTCTCTTATAATTCTGACATACAGCAACAAGCCTATATTAGCCTTGATTATCCAACTCCAGGTACTTTGGTTCTTTGGAACAGGCCGTTTCAAGATGGAGAGTTTAACGATGACTAAATCTTTGATTTCGATTTCGAAGCAATATTCTCGATTCCCTGCGGGCAGATATCGTAAGGACGGACCTTATTCAGGCGAGCGTTTTAGAGATGAGATATTAATTCCGGCGCTGAGAGACAACCAGGAAGTTACCGTTGATCTTGACAACGTTATGGGGTTTGGCTCCTCTTTTCTGGAGGAAGCGTTTGGTGGCCTAATGCGGCATGGGGTGTCTTACGAAACTATCGTTGATAAGCTTCACATAAAATCTTCAGTGGAAACCTATAAAAACAGCATCAAGCAGTATATGCTTGATCAGTCAAAAAGGAATATGTAATTCTTATATGTTTCACTTTTTGCAAAGGCACTTTGGTATTGTCATTTTTGCAATATGTGTAGTACTTGCTGTGGTTTATTTAAGCGATGGGGCGACGAATAGACTCGCCGTTCTTTCTAGCGTCATCGTTGTTGTTTGTGGCTGGGCCTACAACGCGAAGATAGCTGACGAACGTGAAACCCGCAAGGAATTGCGAGCAGATATTGCTGAGATTAATAAATCAATTTATGAAATCATTGACCTGGCGCAACAATATAATCCAAAAAACGAGACTCAAAATGTTGAATTTTTTAAGTCCAGAATCTATTTAATTGCAAAATCCAGCGCGTTACTTGGATCCATTGAGCAGTTAATTGGCGAGTCGGTTTTCCATAATCATGAATTAGAGCGACAGCAGTGTAAGCAATTAGCAACTAAATTTTGGGAGACCGTTTGTGGTGACAATATCGAGGATGGCGACACTATCCTGACGAATGCATATGATTCTAAACAGGATCAATATTACTATGGAAGTGAATTGAGTAAAATGCTAAATATCTTATTTAGAGCCTGCTTCAAATAGGGTTCAGGAGATTTTTTTCGGAACATCTCAACTGCAACGGGCCTCGCCCTGTCAGACGGTAAATCTCGAAAACATATAAACTCATCTACTCGCTGTGGTGGTGCTCGCATTTGGCGACTGGCGTTGCAGGCCTGATCTATCTGCAGGCCGCATCTGATTATAGGAACGTACCGGTTTCGAACCGGATTTCCGAACTTTCCTCTTCCGAGCTCTCATCATAAGGCATCCAGCCTAAAACCGGTTCTTTGGTCTTCTTATTAATCCGAGGCGTGCCATGTCTGTCGGTCAGCTGGCCCCGATACATGATTCTCAGACCACGCGTTCGCATATGCTTTCTGGCAAGATTGATCCAGTCCTGGCAAAACTGTGGTGCATCGAAGGTGAGCGAGACTTGTCGGTGCGCGCCTGTCCTGTAGATATGCTCCTCATACTCATCATAAAAAGCCTCGGTTGTGGCATTCCATTCAGGAGGAGGGGATTTCTTGCTTGCCGATTGTCTGGCTATGACGTCTGTCATACCAAATACACAAAATGCACTCATTGTTATTACATCTGGTGGAAAGGGATAAAGAGGCGAGATTTTATATGCGCGGCGCCGATTAGGCAAACGATTCGACTACTGTTCTTTTGCGGACCACGCTGCAGGGAGCGGATACGGGATGTGTTGTGAACGATGCCGTCCATCGCGAAGGCAGTGGACTGCATCGTGTTAACGCCCGTGACGTTAGGCTACTTTACTGACGTTGGTGGGCGCCAATAGACCCAGACCTTCCAGAGAAGCAATGGTTGCGATGCACGCCTGTGCTGCTTCCTGACCCTTAATTCTGAAATGCTCGAAAAAAAAGCGATGCTGATCTTCGCCGTCAAATAAGTCACGTGGCGTAAGCACGCAAGAGAATACGGGAGTGCGCGTTTCCAGTTGCACCTGCATTAGTCCTGAAATGACCGCCTGGGCCACGAACTCATGACGGTAAATGCCACCGTTGACTACCAAGCCGGCCGCGACCACCGCAGCGTAACGGCCGCTTTCAGCCAGCAGCCTGGCGTGCAGGGGGATTTCAAAGGCACCAGGCACATCGATGATATCGACGCAAGACGACTCCTGGCCAAGGCGCGACACTTCTTCCAGAAACGACAGTCGCGCCTGTTCCACGATATCGCCATGCCATCCGGCTTGAATGAAGGCAATGCGACGTGATGAGAGCATCTGAAGGGGCTTGTTGACTACTTGTGTAAGCATGGTAGAACTCCTGTTTTCTTAAACACTTAAAAACAGGGCATGGATAGACAGGAAATACCTGGTGCGCATTGTGGAATGCTGGGTTTGCATATAGGTTCAGCAGAACCATACAAACCGGCAGCAACGCGTGCAAAACCAGACACGCTGGCATGACCAGCGGTATCCCGCTCTCTCTTTATCCGGACTATAACCGTCGGCCCTGGAATCACACCAGATCTGCTGACCTTGTTCGTACGTGAAGGAATGCTGTACGGGCAAGCGCTCGCGGGCTTAGCGTGTTGTGTACGCCATTACCGCCGGTGGGGAATTACACCCCGCCCTGAGAACGTGCGGCACTTTATCCTGTCGGGGATCCCGAAGAAAAGTCCGCCAGCCAATTGTAGCATCAGGATTGTGTATATGCGGAACCGTTTCGGGCGCTTCTATCACTAAAATCGTCGCGCTTAAGGATTCTCTGTTTATACTGGCACGGCGGTACTCAGATTGTTTTATTCACCCGAATTAGAATTGAACATAATACATATGTGATAGTTTTTTGAAAGGACAGCTGGTGAAAGAATATTACGGAGCGCGGGCGAACGAATACGATCGGATTTACGCCAAACCAGAACGACAGGCTGATCTGCGACAGCTGCAAATATGGCTCCCCACCTTGTTTGCCGGCCGAAGCGTGCTGGAGATCGCTTGCGGTACCGGGTATTGGACTCAATTTTATGCGCCGATGGCAGAGCGGGTAGTTGCGCTGGATGCCGCAAGGGAGACGCTACGCATTGCAGCTGAGCGTGTTGATACAAACACCGTACACTTGAGGCACGGTGATGCCTATGGTCTGCCGGCTTTTGACGCTTTGTTCGATGCTGCTTTTGCCGGTTTTTGGTGGTCACATATTCCACAGGAACGCATCGCCGAATTTCTGGTCGGTCTTCATCTGGCGCTGGAGCCAGGCGCCAGAATTGTCTTTCTTGATAATCGTTTTGTACCCGGTAGCAGCACACCCATAGCGGACCAGGACAGCGCCGGGAATACTTATCAAATGCGAACGCTGGACGATGGCTCAATGCATCGGATACTCAAAAATTTTCCAACGCGTGACCAATTGCTTGCTACGGTCGACCCATATGCTGAATCTAGCACTTACTTCGAATGGGAATATTTCTGGGCGCTTGAATACACGCTCAAGAGCGACTGAGTGGCCCGGCGGCCGGTTTCAATTGCACAATGTAGTGGCTGCTACTCCCGCTGACTGCGTTCAACGCTGAGAGGGCAGGTTGCCCACGGGGAAGCGTTTATTCGTGTATAAATGAGCAAGTAACCATCAAAGGAGAAGTCGTTTTGAAAAAACTGGTCATTTTCGCCCCGTTGCTCATGCTTGCCGCCTGTCAGACGTCCACGCCGGGACAGACGCAGAATGATGATGCATGCGGTGCCAATCGCCATCAAAGTCTGATAGGTACGCCGGAAACGGATCTGAATAAATCGGCCCTGGGCAGGAACACCCGGATTATTCATCCTGATTCCGTTATGACAATGGACTATTCTGCGCAGCGCTTGAATGTGTATGTGGACAAGGAAGGGAAGGTCAGTCGGGTAACTTGCGGCTAGCTGCAACAGTACGTTCCTGCAATGTTGCTGCATTCTTGAATTAAGCCGGTATCCGGGTCCGGGCAGGTACGCGCAAACGGGAATCAATGTCGCAAATAACTCTTGCGCCCGGAATCGCTGTAGCAGAATTTGCCCCCTCTGGGGCCTGTGCAATAATTACCGGTACGACAAACGCAACCTGCGTCTTTTCTTGCGGAAGGTGTCATATTGCGATTGCCGGAAAACAATTGTGTGGCCGATGCGTTGCCGTTACCGTATTGAGCCGAGCAATGCTTTTTTGATCCGCTTACAGATCCATCATTGCAAATGAACGTTTTCCCCTGACAATGGGAGATGCCTCCTTTTGATCCCGAGCACGGATAGTTTCGTGCGATCGCAGGAGGCACGATCACACTAGAAAGCATCACAACTGCACAGACCCATGAAAGGTATTTTTTAAACAAAATGTGAAGCGTTTCGCGCCGCCTGAGCGTGCTTTGAACGGCGCTCAAATGTATCTTCTGCCTCGGGCGATATGATCTTCGCGCTGGCGTTCCAGATACCACTTGCGAGATGCTAAATCTGTTACATTGGTGTCCAGCCAACTGCGCAACTCGGCTTCTTCGCGCTGAAACTCGCTCTCTAACGTTTTGAGATAATGTATATGTTGTTGACTTGAATCGTCCATCCTGGCCTCTTTATTTGTCTTTAACGGTAAAGCGTCAGGCCGCAAGATAGCGTTCTTGCGGGTTTTCATATCGTAAATATAGCATTTATATAACAAAATACATATTTTGTTACGCTGCATTTGAATTTTTCTGTACATGATCGATAGAATTTGCTGGTATTTATAAATTCTTTTGAGCCTCCAGGAGTACACCCCCCATGCCCATCAATCGTTGTTTTCGACTTAGCCTCATACTATGCCTGGCCGCACTTGTTTCTGGATGTTCAGGAGGTGGTCGTTCGGGTTCTTCTATAGTCGGCGAGTGTGCCTGGTACCGTGGCGGCTGTTCGTATGAAGGACCGTATGAGGCGGGCGAGAAAGACTACGCAGAGGCGGAAGCGGCAAGACTGAACAGGGCGCAATCGTCCAGATTGCGTCGAGGCTGGTTCTGGTAAGCACTGCCTATCAGACCAGCCTCATCTGTATTCGGGACTTACATCCTTTCAGTACAACCAGCCATCGCCGTAGTGAGTGTGATCGTAAAGCCTGGCGTGTTTTTTCACTGTCCCGATTGCAGTATTAGCGGGAATTATCTTTCGTCCCCGGACAACAGGTTACGGTAGATCAAACCGCCCGCTATGGCGCCTAGAATAGGCACGATCCAGAAAACCCACAGTTGTGATAAGGCCCAATCTC
This sequence comes from Advenella mimigardefordensis DPN7, assembly GCF_000521505.1. Taxonomy (GTDB): domain Bacteria; phylum Pseudomonadota; class Gammaproteobacteria; order Burkholderiales; family Burkholderiaceae_B; genus Advenella; species Advenella mimigardefordensis. The sequence continues at coordinate 2,575,425 of NZ_CP003915.1, read as the reverse complement.
CCTGGAATAGCGCAACGCCGGTGCTTCGTGCCGGGTTAACGGAGGTGTTGGTGACAGGGATGCTGATGAGGTGAATCAATGTTAGCGCCAGGCCAATGGCAAGAGGTGCAAAACCGGCCGGTGCGCGCTTATCGGTGGCGCCATGGATAACAATCAAAAAGAACGCCGTAAGTACGAACTCGGCAATAATCGCAGCAGTGAGTGAGTAGCCTCCCGGTGAGTGTTCGCCATAGCCGTTAGAAGCGAATCCACTGGCAGAGACATCGAATCCTGCTTTTCCACTGGCAATCAGATACAGTACGCCGCCAGCCAGTATGCCACCTATCACTTGAGAAATAATATAAGGTACAACTGTGCTAACAGGGATGCGTCCTCCAGCGAACAGCCCTAGTGTGACCGCCGGATTAAAGTGCCCGCCAGAAATATGGCCTACTGCGTAGGCCATAGTGAGTACGGTTAAACCGAAAGCCAGCGCTACACCAGCAAACCCGATCCCCAATTCCGGAAAACCAGCGGCGAGTACTGCGCTGCCGCAACCACCGAAGACCAGCCAGAATGTTCCAAATGCTTCTGCACTACATTGCTTGATCATTTCTCTTTCCTTTGTTGTATGTGTGGTGAGCAAATTATGCGATCAATCGGTTTCATAGACAATTAAATCAAAGTCAATTACATCTGCAATAATTAACAAAATGTATCAATGTCAGTTGTCATGAATTGGCTGACAGCGTTCCGCTGAACAGCAGGTGAGCGGTACAGGCCACAGCAGATTACGCTGGCTGAATGTACGTGGTTCAGACAGTGGCCACACTGTTTTAAAAAACACTTGCCGGTCCCAGTTAAAAACGTATTGATCCCTGCATTTCGCAACTTTTGAGTAAAGGGCGGGAATATTTGGAGACGATTCGACGAAGAACCTTTTTACAACAGCATCTGAGCTGCATCCGATTTAAAACGTCAATATTGGTGAATTAACTCAAAAAATTGATCTGCGTTAATTTTTATTGGGGCAGAAAAATACACAATTCCGACGCGCACGAAACTTGCGGTACGTAGTACTCAGCCCGTCATTCCCCGGTGTTTTGCGGGTTCGTTAGGTCTGCCCACACAATGGTCATGACGTAACGGTCAGTGAGGATGAATAGTCAGATTGTCAGGTTCGGATTTGAGTTAAGGATTTTGTTGTGAATAAAATTTTTCGCGTCATTTGGAATGCAGCCACCAGAAACTGGGTTGTCGTCTCAGAAATTGCTAAAACAGCAGTTTCAAAACCAGGAAGTATTCATGTAACAGGAAAACAGTTAAGCAATGTTCAGGCAGCCGTCGTTGCGACAGGTCGCTGGAAATTAACCGAGCTGGCCACTGCCTTTTATCTGGCCGGACTTTGGATGTTCGCATCACCGGTAATGGCCGCGCCGCTAAAAACAAGTAGTAATCCCGGTACAGAGGTTGCCAGTAACCGATGCGGCACTGGAGCGACTGCTACGAACGTAGCAGGTATTGCCGTAGGTTGCGGAGCACAGGCAGCAAGCGGCAACATTGCCATCCTGGAGCGAAAAAATCCGTATGAAAAGCGAACGGATCTGATCAAATCCACAATCACGAGTGGAGGGCTGCTTGAAGCCCAATCCATCGCTATCGGCGAATCGGCTTCTGCGGGAAAATCGGCAATCGCGGTGGGCGGTCGGTCAAATGCCGTAGACGAATTGGCTACCGCAATCGGCGTGTGGGCACGCGCTCAGGGTAAATCTTCAGTCGCTATCGGCCCCAGAACACTGGCTACCGGCAATACAAGCCTGGCGATTGGCCGCCAATCGGTGGCAACCGCGGATTTTGCGCAGGCTATCGGTAATGTTTCTGCTGCGACGGGTGTGTCTGCATTGGCTATCGGCCACTCGGCCACAGCTCTCGGTCCGCGTTCTATCGCCATTGGTGGTGCCGATACTGGCATAGAGGCTGTTGCCGGGCAAAAAGGGGTTACCTATCAGGCTGAATCACTGACAAAGGCCGACGGAATTGGTGCTATTGCGCTTGGCGGTGGCGCCCGTGCAATGGCCGATCGTGCCATGGCGCTAGGTGAGTGGTCGCGAGCTACCCGGGCACGAAGCGTGGCCCTGGGTACTGGTTCGACTACGGATGCCGCTGCGACGGCCGTCAGCAGCGCTACCGTCGGCGGTACTGTATATAGCGGGTTCGCGGGTGTAGTCAGTGATTCAGATCGGGTGGTCTCAGTCGGTTTGTCCGGTGGTGAACGTCAGATCAAAAATGTGGGATCTGGAGAAATTTCCGCGACAAGTACCGACGCTATCAACGGTAGCCAGTTGTATGCGGCGATGGCCAAGCAGACCGGTGGTGGTAGCATCAACTTTTCTGGCGATGCCAATGGCAGTGGATCAACCGCTGCTGACGACAAAAAAATCAATGTTCCGTCCGGGGATAATTTGAATATTACGGGTGGTGTCACCACACCGAATAGCCTGCTAACTAACCAGATTGGTGTCGTGGCGGATCCATCCGGGAAAAATTTAAGTGTAAGGCTCAGAAAGGATCTGGACCTGAGCGCAGACGGCAGCCTGCAACTAGGCACAACGGGTCCGAAACTGAGTGCGGCCGGCCTGAATATGAATAACAAAAAGGTGACTGGCTTGGCTGCCGGAACGGCTGATGCAGATGCAGTTAACGTTTCGCAATTGAATGGCGTTAAAACAATTGCCAACAATGCAGCGACTCAGGCGGGCAACGCCGCTACTCAGGCAACCAACGCCATGACCGAAGCCAGCAAAGGCTGGAACCTGCAAGCCAATGGCGATACTGCAAGCAAAGTGGCTCCTGGCGATAAGGTTCAGTTCTTGAATGGCACCAACATCAATGTCACGCGCAACGGCAAAGATCTGACGATCGCCACCACACCTGCGCTGACGGCCGATAGCCTGACCATCAACAATGGTGGTCCCATACTGAATGGCAATGGCATTGCCATGGGCAACAAGAAAATCACCGGCCTTGCCAATGGTACTGCACCTAACGACGCCGTAAACTTCTCGCAACTGGGTGCTGTTAAAACAACGGCCGATAATGCAGCCACACAGGCTGGTAATGCGTTGACGCAAGCGGGTAACGCCGCGACTCAGGCAGCCAATGCCATGACAGAAGCCAGCAAAGGCTGGAACCTGCAAGCCAATGGCGATACTGCAAGCAAAGTGGCTCCTGGCGATAAGGTTCAGTTCTTGAATGGCACCAACATCAATGTCACGCGCAACGGCAAAGATCTGACGATCGCCACCACACCTGCGCTGACGGCTGATAGTCTGACCATCAACAATGGTGGCCCTGCGCTGAATGGCAATGGCATTGCCATGGGCAATAAGAAAATCGCAGGTCTGGCTGATGGTACTGCACCTAACGACGCCGTAAACTTCTCGCAACTGAGTGCTGTTAAAACAACGGCAGACAATGCAGCCACACAGGCTGGTAATGCGCTGACGCAAGCGGGTAACGCCGCGACTCAGGCAGCCAATGCCATGACAGAAGCCAGCAAAGGCTGGAACCTGCAAGCTAACGGCGATACTGCCAGCAAAGTGGCTCCTGGCGATAAAGTGCAGTTCCTTGACGGCACTAACATCAACGTAACCCGCAGCGGTAACGATCTGACGATCGCCACCACATCTGCGCTGACGGCTGATAGTCTGACCATCAACAATGGTGGCCCTGCGCTGAATGGCAATGGCATTGCCATGGGCAATAAGAAAATCGCAGGTCTGGCTGATGGTACTGCACCTAACGACGCCGTAAACTTCTCGCAACTGGGTGCTGTTAAAACAACGGCAGACAATGCAGCCACACAGGCTGGTAATGCGCTGACGCAAGCGGGTAACGCAGCGACTCAGGCAGCCAATGCCATGACCGAAGCCAGCAAAGGATGGAACCTGCAAGCTAACGGCGATACTGCCAGCAAAGTGGCTCCTGGCGATAAAGTGCAGTTCCTTGACGGCACTAACATCAACGTAACCCGCAGCGGTAACGATCTGACGATCGCCACCACATCTGCGCTGACGGCTGATAGTCTGACCATCAACAATGGTGGCCCTGCACTGAATGGCAATGGCATTGCCATGGGCAACAAGAAAATCACTGGTCTGGCTGATGGCACAGAAGCCGGCGATGCAGTGAATTTCTCTCAACTGGATGGTGTTAAGAGCGTCGCAGACAATGCCGCCACTCAGGCAGGGAACGCAGCAACTCAGGCAGCCAATGCCATGACTGAAGCCAGCAAGGGCTGGAACTTGCAAGCCAATGGCGATACTGCAAGCAAAGTGGCTCCTGGCGATAAGGTTCAATTCCTTGATGGCACTAATATTAATGTAACCCGCAATGGCAACGATCTGACGATTGGCACTGCAGCTAACCTCACTGCTGATAGCCTGACCATCAACAATGGTGGCCCTGCACTGAATGGCAATGGCATTGCCATGGGCAACAAGAAAATCACCGGCCTGGCTGATGGCACAGAAGCCGGCGATGCAGTGAATTTCTCTCAACTGGATGGTGTTAAGACCGTCGCTGACAATGCCGCCACTCAGGCAGGGAACGCAGCAACTCAGGCAGCCAATGCCATGACTGAAGCCAGCAAGGGCTGGAATCTGCAAGCCAATGGCGATACTGCAAGCAAAGTGGCCCCTGGCGATAAGGTTCAATTCCTTGACGGCACTAATATTAATGTAACCCGCAATGGCAACGATCTGACGATTGGCACTGCAGCTAACCTCACTGCTGATAGCCTGACCATCAACAATGGTGGCCCAGCACTGAATGGTAATGGCATTGCCATGGGCAACAAGAAAATCACCGGCCTGGCTGATGGCACAGAAGCCGGCGATGCAGTGAATTTCTCACAATTGGACGGCGTGAAAACCACGGCTGACAATGCCGCTACGCAGGCTGGCAATGCTATGGCCGAAGCCAGCAAAGGATGGAACCTGCAAGCTAACGGCGATACTGCAAGCAAAGTGGCTCCTGGCGATAAAGTGCAGTTCCTTGACGGCACTAACATCAACGTAACCCGCAGCGGTAACGATCTGACGATCGCCACCACATCTGCGCTGACGGCTGATAGCCTGACTATCAACAATGGTGGCCCTGTACTGAACGGCAATGGCATTGCCATGGGTAACAAGAAAATCACAGGTCTGGCTGATGGCACAGAAGCCGGCGATGCAGTGAATTTCTCACAATTGGACGGCGTGAAAACCACGGCTGACAATGCCGCTACGCAGGCTGGCAATGCTATGGCCGAAGCCAGCAAAGGATGGAACCTGCAAGCTAACGGCGATACTGCAAGCAAAGTGGCTCCTGGCGATAAAGTGCAGTTCCTTGACGGCACTAACATCAACGTAACCCGCAGCGGTAACGATCTGACGATCGCCACCACACCTGTGCTGACGGCCGATAGCCTGACCATCAACAATGGTGGCCCAGCACTGAATGGTAATGGCATTGCCATGGGCAACAAGAAAATCACCGGCCTGGCTGATGGCACAGAAGCCGGCGATGCAGTGAATTTCTCACAATTGGACGGCGTGAAAACCACGGCTGACAATGCCGCGACTCAGGCAGCCAATGCCATGGCCGAAGCCAGCAAGGGCTGGAACTTGCAAGCCAATGGCGATACTGCAAGCAAAGTGGCTCCTGGCGATAAAGTGCAATTCCTTGACGGTACCAACATCACCGTAACGCGCAGCGGTAACGATCTGACAATTGGCACTGCAGCTAACCTCACTGCTGATAGCCTGACCATCAACAATGGTGGCCCTGCACTGAATGGCAATGGCATTGCCATGGGCAATAAGAAAATCGCAGGTCTGGCTGATGGTACAGAAGCCGGCGATGCAGTGAACTTCTCTCAACTGGATAGCGTGAAAACCACGGCTGACAATGCGTTGGCCGAAGCCGGCAAGGGCTGGAATCTGCAAGCCAATGGGGATACCGCAACTAAAGTTGCGCCAGGTGATAAAGTGCAGTTCCTTGACGGCACCAACATCAACGTAACCCGCAATGGTAACGATCTGACGATTGCGACCACTTCAGCGCTGACAGCCGACAGCTTGACGATCAACAACGGTGGTCCAGTACTGGGTAGCACCGGCATCGATCTGAAAGACAAGAAGCTCACGAACGTTGGTGCGGGCACATTAGCTGCAGACAGCAAAGACGGTGTTAATGCCAGCCAGTTGTTCGCCGTCGGCAACAGCACGGCATCGGCCCTCGGTGGTGACAGTGCCTTCGATCCAGCTACGGGCGTGGTAACTCCTTCGCTCAAAGTAGGAGAGAAGAGCTTCACCAACGTGAACGACGCCCTGGGTGATCTGAACACCACCCTGGAAAATACCACGGCTGAAGCCTCAAAAGGATGGAATCTGCAAGCCAACGGCGATACCGCCAGCAAAGTGGCTCCTGGCGACAAAGTGCAGTTTCTTGATGGCACGAACATCAATGTAACCCGCAATGGTAACGATCTGACGATCGCCACAACATCTGCGCTGACAGCCGACAGCTTGACGATCAACAACGGTGGTCCAGTACTGGGTAGCACCGGCATCGATCTGAAAGACAAGAAGCTCACGAACGTTGGTGCGGGCACATTAGCTGCAGACAGTAAAGACGGTGTTAACGCCAGCCAGCTGTATGCCGTCGGCAACAGCACAGCCTCGGCCTTCGGTGGTGACAGTGCCTTCGATCCTGCTACAGGTGTGGTTACACCATCACTGAAAGTGGGAGAGAAGAACTTCACCAACGTGAATGATGCCTTGGGTGATCTGAACACTACACTGGCTGCGACTACGGAAGTAGCATCTAAAGGCTTCAACCTGCAAGCCAATGATGACACCGCCAGCAAAGTGGCTCCCGGTGATACCGTCAAGTTCATCGACGGTACAAACATCAACGTAACCCGCAATGGTAACGATCTGACGATCGCGACCGCACCTGGGCTGACGGCAGATAGCCTGACCATCAACAATGGCGGACCGGTCCTGAGCAGTACAGGTCTTGATATGAAAGACAAGAAGCTCACGAACGTTGGTGCGGGCACATTAGCAGCAGACAGCAAAGACGGTGTTAATGCCAGCCAGCTGTTTGCAGTCGGCAACAGCACAGCATCTGCCCTCGGTGGTGACAGTGCCTTCGATCCCGCTACGGGCGTGGTAACTCCTTCGCTCAAAGTCGGTGAGAAGAACTTCAGCAACGTGAACGAAGCCCTGGGTGAGCTGAACACCACCCTGGCAAATACCACGGCTGAAGCCTCTAAAGGATGGAATCTGCAAGCCAACGGCGATACCGCCAGCAAAGTGGCTCCTGGCGACAAAGTGCAGTTCCTTGATGGTACCAACATCACCGTAACGCGCAGCGGTAACGATCTGACAATTGGCACTGCAGCTAACCTCACTGCTGATAGCCTGACCATCAACAATGGTGGCCCTGCGCTGAATGGCAATGGCATTGCCATGGGCAATAAGAAAATCGCAGGTCTGGCTGATGGTACAGAAGCCGGCGATGCAGTGAACTTCTCTCAACTGGATAGCGTGAAAGCCACGGCTGACAATGCGTTGGCCGAAGCCGGCAAGGGCTGGAATCTGCAAGCCAATGGGGATACCGCAACTAAAGTTGCGCCAGGTGATAAAGTGCAGTTCCTTGACGGCACCAACATCAACGTAACCCGCAATGGTAACGATCTGACGATCGCCACAACATCTGCGCTGACAGCCGACAGCTTGACGATCAACAACGGTGGTCCAGTGCTGGGTAGCACCGGCATCGATCTGAAAGATAAGAAGCTCACGAACGTTGGTGCGGGCACATTAGCTGCAGACAGCAAAGACGGTGTTAATGCCAGCCAGTTGTTCGCCGTCGGCAACAGCACGGCATCGGCCCTCGGTGGTGACAGTGCCTTCGATCCAGCTACGGGCGTGGTAACTCCTTCGCTCAAAGTAGGAGAGAAGAGCTTCACCAACGTGAACGACGCCCTGGGTGATCTGAACACCACCCTGGAAAATACCACGGCTGAAGCCTCAAAAGGATGGAACCTGCAAGCCAATGGAGATGCCGCCAGCAAGGTTGCCCCTGGCGATAAGGTTCAATTCCTTGACGGCACTAATATTAATGTAACTCGCAATGGTAACGATCTGACGATTGGCACTGCTGCGAACCTCACAGCCGATACTCTGACGATCAATAACGGTGGTCCAGTACTGGGTAGCACGGGCATCGATCTGAAAGACAAGAAACTGACCAATGTGGCAGGCGGTACATTGGCTGCAGACAGTAAAGATGCTGTCAACGGTAGTCAGTTGTTCGCCGTCGGCAACAGCACAGCATCGGCCTTCGGTGGTGACAGTGCCTTCGATCCAGCTACGGGCGTGGTAACTCCATCGCTCAAAGTCGGTGAGAAGAATTTCACCAACGTGAACGACGCCCTGGGTGACCTGAACACCACCCTGGCAAATACCACAGCTGAAGCCAATAAAGGTTGGAATCTGCAGGCCAATGGGGATACTGCTACTAAAGTGGCTCCTGGCGATAAAGTGCAGTTCCTTGATGGTACTAACATCAACGTAACCCGCAATGGTAACGACCTGACGATCGCGACTGCACCTGCGCTGACGGCAGATAGCCTGACTATTAACAACGGCGGCCCTGTCCTGAGCAGCACAGGTCTTGATCTGAAAGACAAGAAACTGACTAATCTGACAGCCGGCACATTGGCAGCAGACAGTAAAGACGGTGTTAACGCCAGCCAGCTGTTTGCAGTCGGCAACAGCACAGCATCGGCCTTCGGTGGTGACAGTGCCTTCGATCCAGCTACGGGCGTGGTAACTCCTTCGCTCAAAGTCGGTGAGAAGAACTTCACCAACGTGAACGAAGCTTTGGGTGACCTGAACACCACCCTGGAAAATACCACGGCTGAAGCCTCTAAAGGTTGGAACCTTCAGGCCAATGGTGACACCGCCAGCAAAGTGGCTCCCGGCGATAAAGTGCAGTTCCTTGATGGTACGAACATCAACGTAACCCGCAATGGTAACGACCTGACGATCGCGACCACTTCAGCGCTGACAGCCGACAGTCTGAAGATCAACAACGGCGGCCCTGTCCTGAGCAGTACAGGTCTTGATCTGAAAGACAAGAAACTGACTAATGTGGCAGCCGGTACATTGGCAGCAGACAGTAAAGACGGTGTTAACGCCAGCCAGCTGTTTGCAGTCGGCAACAGCACAGCATCGGCCTTCGGTGGTGACAGTGCCTTCGATCCTGCTACGGGCGTGGTAACTCCTTCGCTCAAAGTCGGTGAGAAGAACTTCACTAACGTGAATGATGCGCTGGGTGATCTGAACACTACACTGGCTGCGACTACGGAAGTAGCATCTAAAGGCTTCAACCTGCAGGCCAATGGGGATACTGCAACTAAAGTTGCGCCCGGCGATAAGGTTCAATTCCTTGACGGCACTAATATTAATGTAACCCGCAATGGTAACGATCTGACGTTTGCCACCGCAGCTAACCTGACGGCAGATAGCCTGACCATCAACAATGGCGGACCGGTCCTGAGCAGTACAGGTCTTGATCTGAAAGACAAGAAACTGACCAATGTGGCAGCCGGTACATTGGCCGCAGACAGCAAAGATGCTGTCAACGGTAGTCAGTTGTTCGCAGTCGGCAACAGCACAGCATCGGCCTTCGGTGGTGACAGTGCCTTCGATCCTGCTACGGGCGTGGTAACTCCTTCGCTCAAAGTCGGTGAGAAGAACTTCACTAACGTGAATGATGCCTTGGGTGATCTGAACACTACACTGACTGCGACTACGGAAGTGGCATCTAAAGGCTTCAACCTGCAAGCCAATGGGGATACTGCAACTAAAGTGGCTCCCGGCGATAAAGTGCAGTTCCTTGATGGTACGAACATCAACGTAACCCGCAATGGTAACGATCTGACGATCGCCACAACATCTGCGCTGACAGCCGACAGCTTGACGATCAACAACGGTGGTCCAGTACTGGGTAGCACCGGCATTGACCTGAAAGACAAGAAACTGACCAATGTGGCAGCCGGTACATTGGCCGCAGACAGCAAAGATGCTGTCAACGGTAGTCAGTTGTTCGCTGTAGGCAACAGCACAGCATCGGCCTTCGGTGGTGACAGTGCCTTCGATCCTGCTACAGGTGTGGTTACACCATCACTGAAAGTGGGAGAGAAGAACTTCACCAACGTGAATGATGCCTTGGGTGATCTGAACACTACACTGACTGCGACTACGGAAGTGGCATCTAAAGGCTTCAACCTGCAAGCCAATGGGGATACTGCAACTAAAGTGGCTCCCGGCGATAAAGTGCAGTTCCTTGATGGTACGAACATCAACGTAACCCGCAATGGTAACGATCTGACGATCGCCACAACATCTGCGCTGACAGCCGACAGCTTGACGATCAACAACGGTGGTCCAGTACTGGGTAGCACCGGCATTGACCTGAAAGACAAGAAACTGACCAATGTGGCAGCCGGTACATTGGCCGCAGACAGCAAAGATGCTGTCAACGGTAGTCAGTTGTTCGCTGTAGGCAACAGCACAGCATCGGCCTTCGGTGGTGACAGTGCCTTCGATCCTGCTACAGGTGTGGTTACACCATCACTGAAAGTGGGAGAGAAGAACTTCACCAACGTGAATGATGCCTTGGGTGATCTGAACACTACACTGACTGCGACTACGGAAGTGGCATCTAAAGGCTTCAACCTGCAAGCCAATGGGGATACTGCAACTAAAGTGGCTCCCGGCGATAAAGTGCAGTTCCTTGATGGTACGAGCATCAACGTAACCCGCAATGGTAACGATCTGACGATCGCCACAACATCTGCGCTGACAGCCGACAGCCTGACGATCAATAACGGTGGTCCAGTACTGGGCAGCACCGGCATTGATCTGAAAGACAAGAAGCTCACGAACGTTGGTGCGGGCACATTAGCTGCAGACAGCAAAGATGGTGTTAACGCCGGCCAGTTGTTCGCTGTAGGTAACAGCACAGCCTCGGCCTTCGGTGGTGATAGTGCCTTCGATCCTGCTACAGGTGTGGTTACACCATCACTGAAAGTGGGAGAGAAGAACTTCACCAACGTGAATGATGCCTTGGGTGATCTGAGCACTACACTGGCTGCGACTACGGAAGTGGCATCTAAAGGCTTCAACCTGCAAGCCAATGGGGATACTGCAACTAAAGTGGCTCCCGGCGATAAAGTGCAGTTCCTTGATGGTACGAACATCAACGTAACGCGCAATGGTAACGATCTGACGATTGGTACTGCTGCGAACCTCACCGCCGACAGCCTGACGATCAATAACGGTGGTCCAGTACTGGGTAGCACCGGCATTGACCTGAAAGACAAGAAACTGACCAATGTGGCAGCCGGTACATTGGCCGCAGACAGCAAAGATGCTGTCAACGGTAGTCAGTTGTTCGCTGTAGGCAACAGCACAGCATCGGCCTTCGGTGGTGACAGTGCCTTCGATCCTGCTACAGGTGTGGTAACTCCATCGCTCAAAGTCGGTGAGAAGAACTTCACTAACGTGAACGATGCGCTGGGTGATCTGAACTCTACACTGGCTGCGACTACGGAAGTGGCGTCTAAAGGCTTCAATCTGCAAGCCAATGGTGACACCGCCAGCAAAGTGGCTCCCGGTGATACCGTCAAGTTCATCGACGGTACAAACATCAACGTAACCCGCAACGGTAACGAGCTGACGTTTGCCACCACAGCTAATCTGACGGCTGATAGCCTGACTATTAACAACGGCGGCCCTGTCCTGAGTAGCACAGGTCTTGATCTGAAAGACAAGAAACTGACCAATGTGGCAGCCGGCACATTGGCAGCAGACAGTAAAGATGCTGTCAACGGTAGTCAGTTGTTCGCAGTTGGCAACAGCACAGCATCTGCCTTCGGTGGTGACAGCGCATTCGATCCAGCTACGGGTGTGGTTACACCATCACTGAAAGTGGGAGAGAGGAACTTCACTAACGTGAACGATGCGCTGGGTGATCTGAACTCTACACTGGCTGCGACTACGGAAGTGGCGTCTAAAGGCTTCAATCTGCAAGCCAATGGTGACACCGCCAGCAAAGTGGCTCCCGGTGATACCGTCAAGTTCATCGACGGTACAAACATCAACGTAACCCGCAACGGTAACGAGCTGACGTTTGCCACCACAGCTAATCTGACGGCTGATAGCCTGACTATTAACAACGGCGGCCCTGTCCTGAGTAGCACAGGTCTTGATCTGAAAGACAAGAAACTGACCAATGTGGCAGCCGGCACATTGGCAGCAGACAGTAAAGATGCTGTCAACGGTAGTCAGTTGTTCGCAGTTGGCAACAGCACAGCATCTGCCTTCGGTGGTGACAGCGCATTCGATCCAGCTACAGGTGTGGTTACACCATCACTGAAAGTGGGAGAGAAGAACTTCACTAACGTGAACGATGCGCTGGGTGATCTGAACTCTACACTGGCTGCGACTACGGAAGTGGCGTCTAAAGGCTTCAATCTGCAAGCCAATGGTGACACCGCCAGCAAAGTGGCTCCCGGTGATACCGTCAAGTTCATCGACGGTACAAACATCAACGTAACCCGCAACGGTAACGAGCTGACGTTTGCCACCGCAGCTAATCTGACGGCTGATAGCCTGACTATTAACAATGGCGGCCCTGTCCTGAGCAGTACGGGTCTTGATCTGAAAGACAAGAAACTGACTAATCTGGCTGCAGGTACGCTGTCCAAAGATAGCAAAGACGCGGTCAATGCCAGCCAGTTGTTCAAAGTGGGCAGCAGCACCGCAGCCGCTTTCGGTGGGGATAGCACTTTTGATCCCGAGACTGGTGAAATTACAGCTGCGCTGAAAGTGGGCGACCAGCGGTTCACGAGTGTGAACGGCGCTCTGGATGCAATCAACAGCAATGTTGGTGCGATTGCACGACGCGGTTGGGACATCGCCGGATCTGACGGTATTGTTGCAAATGTGGCTACGGGCGAACAGGTTCGCTTTGTTGCCGGCAATGCGCATACCAGAGTCGGCGTGACAGAGCAAAATGGTGTATCCACCGTTAGTGTGTCTGCAGCCAGCTCGCCACTGCAATATACCCAGACCAATCAGGCGAATGGTAATAATGCGCCAGTGGCCGATCCGTTTGGCAAGACCAACTCAGTCACATTGGTGGGTCAGGACGCAAGTGCGCCGGTTAGCTTGAACAATGTGGCCAAGGCGAAGCTTTCCGCAGACAGCCTGCAGGCCGTCAATGGGCAACAGCTCTACGGCCTTGGCGAGAGTATTGCCAGCACATTGGGTGGCGATACACGCTTCAATGCTGAAACCGGCAAGCTTGATTCGACCTTCCACGTTGGTAATAACACCTACCACAACGTAGCTGATGCGTTAAGTGGCATTGGTGAAGTTGCCGATCGCGGATGGCAATTGCAGCTGAATAACGATACGCCGCAGAAAGTCGCGGCTGGTTCGACCGTAGGCTTCAACCAGGGACGCAATATCGAGCTGACCCGGGATGGCAACCAGATTACTGTTGCTACGGCGCCGAACGTGACCTTCGAGTCGATCAGGGCTGACCGAATGGAAGGGGATGCGATCTCTGCCAAATCCTATCTTGGCGTGATCGATGGCCCTGCCATGACCCAGTCTGGTATTGACGCAGCTGGCAAGCCAATCACCAATCTGAAGCCAGGCGAGATTGCCGAAGGTAGTACGGACGCAGTCACTGGTGGTCAGTTGCACAGTCTGGCTGGTGGTACGGCTACGGCACTTAACCGTCTGCAAGGCAATCTGGACCGTGTGGCCAAGGATGCCAATGCCGGTAGCGCAACTGCAGGTGCCATGGCGAACCTGCCGCAAGCCTACTTGCCAGGCAAGAGCATGTTTGCTCTGGCAACCGCCCGATATGTTGGCCAGCAAGGTTTTGCTGCCGGTCTATCCAAGGTATCCGAAAACGGCAACTGGATCATCAAGGGTAGCGTAAGTGGCAATACACGTGGCAAAACGATGGTTGGCGCGGGTGTTGGCTATCAATGGTAAGCCAGTCGATCTAAAGATAGCCCCGGCCGTGGCCGGGGCTGCAGATTAACAGATGAATGATTTTGGATGATGATGAAATATTCAACAAGCAAAAGTGTAGTTGTGGCAACAGTGTTGGCTGCCAGTCTGTTTCTGGGCGGATGTTCGTCACTTAGTAATGTCGCCGCAGATGGTACGACGGACAATCCCGTGTTTCCGGAACCAGGGAGGGTAACCTTCAATGATGGCCAGGGTACGTTTCCCAATCGCAGCTCATTGAACGAGGTTAAGGCTGGCATGACCAAAGATCAGCTTTACTACCTGCTGGGACGCCCACATTTCAGAGAAGGATTTTTTGGCGTACGGGAATGGGACTATTTATTTAATTTCCACACTTCAAAAAATGGTAAAAACAGCGTAACCACATGTCAATTCAAAGTATTGTTTGACAAGGATCATCGGGCGCAGAGCTTCTTTATGCGCCCGGTTGGCGAGCCGAATGCTTTATGTCGCCTTGGTCATGCACAAAGCAAGCGAGCAGTACAACAATTCGATTTGGCGGCAGATGGTGTATTTGCTTTCGATAAGTCAGATCTGAAAAATCTGACCGCGTCCGGCAAGGAAAAATTGCAGAATCTGGCACGCAATATTGCCCAGTTGGGTGCGATAGAGTCGATTGAGATAACGGGATATACCGACCCGCTTGGCTCCGAGAGCTACAATCGCAGCCTTTCCCAAAGACGGGCGTCAACGGTCAGGCAATACCTGGGGACGTTGGGGATTCCGCTAAGCATTATGAGTGCCCAAGGGGCAGGTGAGACGACGGCGTTTGCACAGTGTGATAAGTCGATGAGTCGGACCGCACTGATTAGCTGCCTGTCGCCTAATCGCCGGGTAACATTCAAAGTGGTAAGCGCTGCAAATCTACCTTCTGCCAGATAAACCCGGTTTTGCGCAAGCCGGCTAACTACGGCTTGCGCAGCATTGCTGCGCCGCAAGAAATATATAAGAAATCCGGTTGTCGCTTTGTCGCGGTATCGTCTGACAGCCTCCAAAACGTTATCGTTAATCCTTGTCAAGATTCATCATCAAGATCGCCAATCTATGTTAAAGATATAGACAGAGGCGGTTTTTCATATATTTATGCGGACAAATAGCCTCTTTTCTCCGCTGAAAGGTGAATCTATGACAAGTGTGAATACAATCAAGAGTAAAGCTGAAGAACTTGCAGGAAAAGGCCAATCGGCTCTGGGCGATGTTTTTGATGATCCGGAAATGGAAGCAGAAGGAAAAATACGACAGGCTTCGGGCCATGCTGCCTATACCGTGAATTCGTTCCTGGACTGCCTTGTTGATGGCACCCGCAGCAATCCGCTGGGTGCGCTGCTGGCAGCGGCTGCGGTTGGTCTGGTTCTTGGGCGTCATTTATACAAGAAATAGGGTGGTGCCGGAAATAGGCATAGCAGGACGTCAAACTGAACGCTTATTATTCGCTCTGGTTGCTGCTGTCCATGTGGGCATGTAGGGAAACACTGCATGTTTGATAAAATGCCCGTTGTAAATATTCTATCAGTGGATATCAAATGAAAATCAGCGCGCGAAATCAGTTCCCAGGGAAAATCAAATTCATCCGTACGGGTGCGGTGAATGACGAAATTGTTATCTCTATCTCCCCGGATCAGGACATTGTTGCCATTATTACGGAAAGCAGCACGCAGAATCTGCGTCTGACTGAAGGCGCGGAGGTATTTGCGCTGATCAAGGCATCGTCTATCGTTATGGCGACTGATGTCGACGGACTGGTTTTTTCCGCCAGAAATCAGCTGACTGGCACCATTACCGAAGTGAGCAAAGGTGCCGTGAACTCGGAAGTGGTGATGGATGCCGGGAACAACGTTAAGATCAGCGCAGTTGTCACCAACACCAGTTTTGACAATCTGGGCCTGGCCACTGGCGTAAAAGCAACGGCAATCTTCAAGGCCTCAAGTGTGATCGTCGCCGCCAAAGCTTAATGATCCGGCTTTTCTGACTGATACGGGGCGTCTTGTGCAATATGCAAAGATGCCCCATCAGGTATCAGCCTGGTAGACTTGCCTTACCAGCGGCGATAATGACCGCGTCCACGTCCATAATAAGAACGGTCGCTGTCATAATAGGAATGACGATCGTAGTAACCATCTCTGTGACCCCAGCGGCCACCCCTGCCATGGTCGTGAATGATGCAGCCAGACAAAAGAATAAGAGATAAAAAAATTGCGGTTGTGCTTAGCAGTTTCATTTTTCTACTCCCGAACACAAGGTTGATAACGATTTCCATATTACGGCAAGGGTGAGCGATGAGCGTTTCTGAAGCGTTAACCGCATTTCAAAGCGTTACCCGATCATGTGAACAGGTAGCGCAATGGTTTCAGTTGGTTTACAGGGCGCAAAGGCAATGCGGCTCTGGCCGTCGTGGTGCTGCTAAATGGTGTGAATTCGGTAGAATGTTATCCGCGGATGACAGTCCCGGACCGGCTTGCATGAAATGTTGAGTTATATTCAACCGTCAACTAGCCCGATATATTTAGTGCGATTCAGCGTGGTTACGCGCAGCCGCCATTCCTGCCTGGTGCAGCCGTCATCCCTGATTGATACGATGCAGCCTTTATTTCTGCATGCGTCTTTTTCTTCAATGGCAACAAAATACAATGAACCTGCTACATACATATCAACCTGTCGTGCCGCTGCCGTCCGGGCCTTTGGATATTGTTGGTGATATTCATGGTGAATATGAAGCGCTAAGGCAATTGCTGCAGCACCTGGGATATGACAACCTGGGCCACCATGCGGAAGGGCGTAAACTGGTCTTTATAGGTGATTTATGTGATCGCGGGCCCGATAGTCCTGCAGTGGTCAGGCAGGTGCAGGACATGGTGAATGCCGGCAATGCAATTTGTGTTTTGGGCAACCACGAACTGAATATTCTGCGTGGACTGCGCAAGGACGGCAATAGCTGGTTCTGGAACGAAACCGCAGCGGATGACCACAAATTTGGCAGTATGAGGGCCCTTTCGGCCGCCGAGCGGCAACCCATGCTGGACTTTTTCGCCAGCCTGCCCATTATCGCCTGCAACAGCCAGTTGCGTGTGGTGCATGCAGCCTGGCATACGCCTTCTTTTAACGAGCTCGGTACGCATACGCTGCCATCCATAGTTGAATATTTCAATGCGAGAGAACAGCAGACCAGCGATCTCATCCGCAGCGATAGCCGGTTTCAGGATTACCTGGCCGAGCAAAAGCAATGGCGGGAGCATATTTCCGACGCGGCGCAGGCTGTTCCTTTTCTGGGCGCAACAGCTTATATGCGGGAGTTGCGGCAAATGGCCAATCCTATTCGGGTCTTGACGTCCGGTGTTGAAATGGCCGATAGCGAGACCTTTTTCAGCGGGGGAGAATGGCGCTTTGTGCAACGGGCACGCTGGTGGGACACCTATACGGAAGCGGTGCCTGTTCTAATCGGCCACTACTGGCGCAATCCTCAGGATAGACCGGCCGGGGCGCTATCGCGTGGCCGTGACCTGTTTGACGGTGTGGCGCCGTGCGACTGGCACGGGGAAGGTGGCAATGTATTCTGTCTTGATTATTGCGTCGGTGCCCGGTTTCTGGAACGCTCCGGGAAAGTGCCGCCGGGACAAACCCGGCTGGCCGCGATGCGTTGGCCGGAGCGCGCACTCATGTTTGATTCCGGGGAGCAGGTAGCAACCCGCCATTTCGGCAGACGGGCAGGCACCTAGCAACTGCAGGATCCAATTTGCCCCGGAACAATTCGGGCATACCCCTGTTGAAAATTCATCAAAATAAATGCAATATCTGTGCTATAAGAGATGTGATCACACAACAGACAAGCGCGACTGCCGGGTGGAAGTAAGCAGGATCACCTGGCGGCGGCAGCACCAATATAGAGACAAGAACGTCATTTACGACAATACGCATTTCCAGATATCGAGCATATTTAGTCCTGGAGGAGGGAATAATGGCTGCTGTAAAACGTAGAAGTTTTCTGAAATCAATATCCGCTGTCACGGCGGCATCTGCTTTCGGGTTGAGCTATTCAGATGTGATTCTGGCGCGCCGCGCCGATTTTCGGCTCAAATTTGCCAATAACCTGCCTGTATCCCATCCCCTGAATATCCGCGCCAAGGAAATGGTTGAGGCCATCAAAAAAGAAACGGATGGTGCAGTAGATATTCGTGTCTATCCGAGCAGCCAGCTAGGTAATGATACCGATACACTCTCTCAGATCCGCGCCGGGGCTGTCGACTTTTTTACGCTGTCGCCCATTATCATGGGCACCCTGATTTCCAGAACGCAGATTTCCGGTATTGGTTTTGCTTTCAAGGATTACGACCAGGTCTGGAAGGCGATGGACGGCGATCTGGGTGCGGCCGTACGCGAGGAAATTGAGAAAGGGTCAAACCTGACTGCTTTTGACAAGATCTGGGACAATGGCTTCAGGATTATTACGACCAGTTCCAAACCAGTTAAAACACCAGACGACTTAAATAGCGTCAAACTGCGTGTTCCGCCAAGCCCGTTGTGGACGTCCATGTTCAAAAGCCTGGGGGCATCGCCTACAACCATCAATTTTGCCGAAACCTATTCGGCGTTACAGACGCATATTGCCGATGGTCAGGAAAATCCCATTACGCTGATCGAAACGGCCAAGCTATATGAAGTGCAGAAATATGCCTCTCAGAGCAATCACATGTGGGATGGTTTCTGGTTTCTGGCCAACCGGGACAACCTGGCAAAAGTGCCCAAAGAGATCCAGGACGTGATTCGCAAACACGTGATGGACGCCAGTCTTAAAGAACGGGACGACCTGGCTAAACTGAGTCTGACCGTGAAACAGACGCTGGAGGGCAAGGGTATGGCTTTTAATGAAGTAGACACCAACGCTTTCCGCGGCAAGCTCAAGGAAGCCGGTTTTTACGAAGAATGGAAAAAAACCTTTGGTGATCCGCTTTGGTCAAAACTGGAGCAATTTACCGGAGCCTTGTCTTGAGTGTAAGTATTGCCAGCCAGTCGGCTGGCGTTAATACCCATGTGCTTTCCAGAACGGTTATCGCGGTCAAGAACGCTGTGATGCGACTGGTTGGTTTGCTGGCTGTCGTCATGCTGGTGTTCGAATCGGCATTACTGTTTACCGGCGTGGTGTTTCGCTATTTTCTGCATAAGCCAATTATCTGGTCCGATGAACTGGCGCAGTCGGTCTTTATCTGGTTGTGTATGTTTGGCGCCGCGCTGGCGCTGGACCGGCACGAACATATGCGGCTGACTGCGGTGGTCACGCGGTTTTCCAAACGGGCCCAGCACTGGTTCGAAACACTGGGACTGCTGATCATACTGCTGTTTGCCGCCTATCTGATCGGGCCCGGCTTTCATCATGCCGGCGGGCAGATGGTGGTAACTTCGCCTGCGCTCAATATTCCGGATGGCTATCGGGCAATGGCGATTCCCGTGGGTATGTGCCTGTTTGCGTTTATTGCCGTCAGCCATCTGCTGACACACTCACGCTGGCAGGACATTTTGTCCGCTGCCGCCGTGATCGCGGTGGTCGGTTATGCGCTTTGGTTTTTTGCCGACTTTTTGTACGACATCGGCAATCTTAACCTGATCGTATTTTTTGTACTGGTACTGGGCGCGTGTGTCATGAGTGGGGTACCCATCGCTTTTTGCTTCGGCATCGCTACGCTGGCCTATATCGTTAATATTGCTGAAGTGCCGCCATCCATTGTGGTGACGCGGATTGATGAAGGCGCCTCGCATCTGGTGCTGCTGGCCGTTCCGCTGTTTGTGGTGCTGGGCGTGCTGCTGCAGATTAGCGGCATGGCGCGCAAGCTCATTGATTTTATGTCATCTGTGTTAGGTCATATTCGTGGCGGGCTCAATTACGTCCTGCTCGGCGCCATGTTTTTGGTTTCCGGGATTTCCGGCTCCAAGGTGGCAGACATGGCTGCGGTTGCCCCGGCCCTGTTCCCGGAAATGAAGCGCAAGGGTGCTGACGAGAATGATCTGGCGGCGTTGCTCTCTGCCACCGGAGCGATGACCGAGACGATTCCGCCCAGCCTGGTGTTGATTACGATTGGCGCCGTTTGTGGGGTATCCATTAGTGCGCTGTTTATTGGTGGTCTGGTGCCGGCGCTGGTGTGTACGCTGGCGATCGCTCTGGTCTGCTATCTGAAGTCGCGCAAGGCCGCGCAGGATACGCGTGAGCGTGCCAGGGCTGCTGAGATCGGCCGCACTTTCCTGTGGGCGTTACCGGTGCTGGTGCTGCCGATTATTATTCGCGTGTGCGTGGTCGAAGGGGTTGCCACGGCAACCGAGGTTGCGTCTATCGGGATCGTGTATGTCATTATTTATGCGGTCATTATGCAATTGGCTATTGGTGGCTTAGAAAAATCACGTATTTATCCAATGCTGGTAGAGGCCACCTCGCTTTCCGGCGCCATTTTGCTGATTATTGGTGTCGCCACGGCCATGGCCTGGGCGCTGACCCAGTCCGGGTTTTCAACCACACTGGTTGATTTCATGACGCATATTCCGGGTGGCGTATTCGGATTCATGACGGTGAGTATTGTACTGTTCGTTATACTCGGCAGCGTCCTGGAGGGCATTCCCGCCATTGTGCTGTTCGGACCCTTGATTTTCCCGGCAGCCCGCGCCATGCATATTCATGAGGTGCATTACGCGATTGTGATTATTCTGGCTATGGGTATTGGATTGTTCGCGCCACCGCTGGGGGTGGGCTTTTATTCAGCCAGCGCGATCAGCAAAGTGAATCCGGACAAGGTTATTCCGAAGATGTGGCTGTATCTGGCGGTTCTTCTAATAACGACATTTGTGATTGCGTTTGTACCCTGGTTTTCTATCGGATTCCTTTGATGGATTTGCCTTGATGCTTTATTCCAAAGAGGTGGTGCAGTATGAGTGCTGTTTCTGCAAGTGAGATGCGCGTAGCGGTGGTTACTGGTGGCGGCAGTGGCATTGGCCGGGCAATCGTCGAGGCCTTTGCCCATGCCGGCTATCAGACCATGATTGCAGATGTGAACGAGACCGACTCGCAGGCGCTGGCCGAGTCACTCAATACGCAATCGTTACAGGCGCGTTATCTCAGGCTGGACGTGGCGGATGCCGATAACATAGCTCATTTCTTTGCAACGGTAGAGCGCGAATATGGGCGCTGCGACGTGCTGGTGAACAACGCAGGTATCGCCAAAACGGTGGCCTATCTGGACTACCCGCAGGATCATTGGGAAAAGGTCATGCAAGTGAACGTAACAGGGCCGTTTCTGATGTCCCAGCACGCCGGGCGACTCATGCAAAAAAGGCAGTCAGGACGCATTATCAATATTGCATCTGTGAGTGGCGAGCGTGCCAGCTGGGGCAGAGCGGCGTATGGCACATCCAAGGCGGCGATTTTCGGGCTGACGCGACAGATGGCGCTGGAACTGGCCGAATTTGGCATTACCAGCAACGGCATCGCGCCGGGACCGATAGATACGCCGCTTACCCGGCAATTGCATACACAGGCCGCCAGGGATGCATTCACGCTGTCCGTACCCATGGGCCGTTACGGCACACCGCAGGAAATTGCTCAGGTTTGCCTGTTCCTTGCCTCCGACGCTGCCTCGTATGTCAATGGTCATGTGATTCCGGTAGACGGCGGTTTTCTGGCGGCGGGCATTACCGGACATTGATTGTCCAAGTCCGTTTTCACGGTTTCAACTAAAGGGAGTCAATTGCAATGCGTGTGTCAATGACGGGCTGGGCCCATTCCAGGTTCGGAAAAATGGATGGCATCGACCCCGAGCAGATGATCGGGGACGTAGCGCTGCAAGCTATTGAGCATGCCGGTCTGGAGCAGAGTGATATCGATTCGCTGCACGTCGGTCATTACAACGGTGGATTTCTATATCAGGATTTCCCTTCATCGTTACTGTTTAACACGATGCCGGCATTGCGATTTATTCCGTCTGTGCGACTGGAAAACGCCTGCGCCACAGGCTCGGCGGCGCTGCACTCTGCGCTTAACGCGGTCAGCAGCGGACGCAGTCGTTACGCGCTGGTACTGGGTTTTGAAAAAATGTCGGAACTGTCAACACCGGAGATCGGCGAAGTTCTGCTCAAATGTTCCTATGCCAGGGAAGAGGCGGCAGTTGCAGGTGGTTTTGCCGGCCTTTTCGGCAATGTGATTGCCAAAACCTATTTTGATCGCTACGGCGACCAGTCTGACGCTTTGGCAATGATTGCTGCCAAGAACCACCACAATGGCCTGTCCAATCCGTACGCCCATATGCGAAAGGATTTCGGTTTCGATTTCTGTCGTACAGAGTCTGAAAAAAATCCCTTCGTCGCCGGCCCGCTTAAACGTACCGACTGTTCCCTGGTCTCTGACGGCGCGGCCGCCGTGATTATCTGCAGGGACGATGATGTTCGCAATAGCGACAATCGTGTACGTTTTCTGGCAACGTCTCAGGTAAATGATTATTTGCCGATGAGCCGTCGGGACCCCATTGCATTTGAAGGTGCGACGCGGGCCTGGCAACAGGCGCTGGCCGATAGCAGTCTGAGCCTGAACGAGCTGTCGTTTGTTGAAACCCATGACTGCTTTACCATTGCCGAGCTGATTGAATATGAGGCCATGGGGCTGGCCCGCCCGGGCGAAGGGGCGCGTGTGATCCTGGATGGCATCAGCGCTCGTGACGGACGCCTGCCCGTGAATCCCTCGGGTGGCCTGAAGTCCAAAGGGCACCCCATCGGTGCGACAGGCGTTTCCATGCATGTGATGGCTGCGATGCAATTGAGCGGACAGGCTGGCGATATGCAATTGCCGGTGGCGGATCGGGCGGGTGTCTTCAATATGGGTGGCTCGGCAGTTGCCAATTATGTGAGTATTCTTGAACGCGCGTGATGCGTGTGTGTGATGCGTGTGTGAAAGGTCTGCAGCCCCGTGATCGCTGCAGGTATCGGGTTATTCTGGAATGGTGCCATGCTCAAGCCGGTAAAAAATATTGGTAATTTTCTGACGGATGTCAGTTTACGTTTTGCGGACCTGCCCGGGCTGATCCACGGTGACCGCATCTATCGCTGGGGTGAACTCAATGCCCGGGTAGATGCGCTGGCGCATGCCTTGAGGGCATTGGGTGTCAAAAAGGGCGATCGCATTCTGATCCATTCCTCCAATAATGTGCAATTGTTTGAAAGCTGTTGGGCAACCTTTAAGCTGGGTGCGATCTGGGTCCCAACCAATGTCCGCATTACCGAGTCGGAGGTTGCCTATCTCGCCTCTGCCAGCAAGGCTTCGGTCGTGATTTATGACGACGGGTATGCGGGCCATGCCAATAGTTGCTGCCAAGCTGCCGACACGGTCCGGCATGTCATCGCCATTGGTGAACCACAAGAGCACGAACATAGCTATGCCGCATTATTGGCGCAGCATATAGAAAAAGGGTGCTTCGAGGCGGTTGACGTGGATTATGAAGACCCCTTATGGTTTTTCTTCACTTCGGGTACGACCGGGCTTCCCAAGGCAGGGGTATTGTCGCACGGGCAAATGGCATTTGTGATTACCAATCATCTGGCCGATTTGCTCCCCGGGATTGATCAGCATTCGCGCTCGCTGGTGGTGGCGCCGCTGTCGCACGGCGCGGGGATTCATGCGATCGCGAATACCGCGCGCGGTGCTGCCAGCGTCCTGCCGCGTTCGGCGCGGCTCGATTGTGTTGAAGCATGGCAACTGGTTCAGCAACATGGTGTAGACAATATGTTTACTGTGCCCACAATTGTTAAACGCCTGACAGAAGATCCCGCTGTCGATCAGTTTGACCACTCTTCGCTGAAATATGTGATTTATGCGGGCGCGCCCATGTATCGCGAAGATCAGAAATACGCCTTGCGCAAACTGGGCAAGGTGCTGGTCCAGTACTATGGACTGGGTGAAGTGACCGGCAATATCACCGTTTTGCCACCGCATATGCACCAGCTGGATGATGGTGCAGAAGATGCAAGGATCGGCACTTGTGGCTATGCCAGAACCGGCATGGAAATTGCGATTCTGGATGAAGATGGCGGGCGTTGTGGCGCAGGTATCACTGGTGAAATTTGCGTGCGCGGTCCGGCCGTGTGCATGGGCTATGATAGCAACCCCGAAGCGAATGAGAAGGCTTTCCGATATGGCTGGTTTCACACCGGCGATCTGGGCCATTTGGATGAGCAGGGTTTTCTGTATATTACCGGACGACAGTCAGATATGTATATTTCCGGTGGTTCAAATGTCTATCCGCGGGAAATCGAAGAGGCCTTACTGACGCATACCGCCGTTTCCGAAGTCGCGGTGTTTGGCGTGCCCGATGAAAAATGGGGTGAGTCCGGTGTTGCGGTGGTGGTGTGCAAGAATGGCTCCAGAACAGATGCCGCCGCATTGAACCGCCATCTGAATGGTAAAGTTGCCCGCTACAAGTATCCGGCCAGATATTATTTCTGGGATTCCATGCCGAAATCGGGGTATGGGAAGATTGTTAAAAAAGACTTGCGACGTATGGTGCAGGATGATGCAACGGCTTAGCTCACGAGTGTTGTCTCTGGCCCAGCATGGGCAACGTAACTGGGTGCTTGATGTACCCGAAGGTGCATCTATCTGGGAATGGGTGGCTACGGCGTTCATGCAGCATGATATTCAAAGCGCGCACCTGGACATCATGGGCGGCCGTCTTCTTTCCGCTATTTTTTACACCGGATACCCAGATCCGGCTGGCAAGCGCATCGCACAATACGGTGCGCCCAATCACGTGGGCAATGCGACGCTGATTTCGGCAATGGGCATATACGGTAAGGACAAGGGGGCTCAACCCATGTTGCATTGTCACGGTTGTCTTGTGACCGGTAGCGGCCTGACTCAGGGCGGCCATCTGGATACGGCGCAATGTATCGTGGGCCGGGATGGGCTACGTATTTATGTTACTGCGACAAGCGACATTGAATTTGTTGCCAGGCTGGATGCGACCTCCGGCATGTATGTATTTCATCCGCAATTGGCAGCGCACATGGATGGCAACGCAGATCGCGCAGCGGTGGCTGCTGGACAAGAGCGCTAGGGAAAATTTCTGAATGGCAAAAGGAGCAGGGGTATGGAGTCCAGTATCAGACACTGTCGGGTGGGGCGCGTGGTTAACGCCCGGTTTTTCTGCAATGATGATCTGGTTACCGGCATGGAGGACATCTGCCGCGAGCATCAGATTGCCCAGGGGGTGATCAAAGGCGGGCTTGGCAGTCTGTTTAAGTCCAGTCTGGAAATCATGACGGACGAAGGCGTGCCGCGCAGTATCAACGTTGAGGGGTTCGCGGTTGAGATTCTGAGCATGAGCGGCCATGTGCGTCGTAGTCGCGAAGGGCAAACCGAAGTTGAACTGCACGGAATTGTGGC
The DNA here is from genome assembly GCF_000521505.1 of Advenella mimigardefordensis DPN7. Taxonomy (GTDB): domain Bacteria; phylum Pseudomonadota; class Gammaproteobacteria; order Burkholderiales; family Burkholderiaceae_B; genus Advenella; species Advenella mimigardefordensis. The sequence goes on along the minus strand of NZ_CP003915.1, from coordinate 2,549,868 downwards.
TAACAATGCGGGCGAGGTCTTTGCCGGCAGGTTTATTAAAGGGGGCTCTCCCGTGTGCATCACGATAGAAGTGATGCTGCAGGAATGGCTGGATTGATACCGGTAGGTTAATTCAGATAGGTTAATCCAGATAAGTTAATCCAGGTAGGTCAATCCAGGTAGGTCAATCCAGGTAGGTTGAACGGGAAGAGAGCGGGTGTTTTATACGTCAATAAATGGCTGCCGAAGGAGTACCGGCTGCCATTTATTGTTCGGCAAAGCGTTATTGCTGAAATTGAACAGGTCCTGAGAGTGCCCTTAAATTACATGGTCACGCCCAGTGGCCACGGTGCAAATTCGTTCTGTCCATAGCCATGTAATTCGCTCTTGGTTTTCTTACCCGAAGCGGCGTCCAGCATCATGCGATAGATTTTTTCACCCAGGCTGTCTACGCTTTCCTCTCCACTGATGATGGTGCCGCAGTTGATATCGATATCTTCTTCCTGACGTTGCCACAAGGCATTGTTGGTACTGAGCTTGAGCGAAGGCGAGGGGGTACAGCCGTACGCCGAGCCGCGGCCGGTGGTAAAGCAAATCAGATTGGCGCCCGAGGCGACCTGTCCGGTTGCGGAGACCGGATCAAAGCCGGGTGAGTCCATGAATACCATGCCTTTTGTCGTCACAGGCTGCGCGTATTCGTACACATCATTCAGGTTGGTGGTGCCGGCCTTGGCCACCGCGCCCAGCGATTTTTCCAGAATGGTTGTCAGCCCACCCGCCTTATTGCCGGCGGACGGATTGTTATTCATTTCAGCAAAATTGCGTTCGCAATAGTCTTCCCACCATTTGATACGGGCAATGAGTTTTTCTCCCACCTCGCGGCTGACCGCGCGCTGTGTCAGCAAATGCTCTGCGCCATAAATCTCAGGGGTTTCCGAGAGAATGGCGGTGCCGCCGGCGCGTACCAGACGATCAACCGCAGCACCCAGTGCCGGGTTGGCAGTAATGCCTGAATAGCCGTCGGAACCCCCGCATTGCAGGCCCACGGTAAGATGGGATGCAGAAACCGGCTCGCGCTGAACCTGGTTGGCGGCAGGCAGCATGGACTTGACCACTTCAATACCCTTGGCAACGGTTTTTGCGGTGCCGCCGGTATCCTGAATCGTAAAGGTTTGCAGATTAACGCTTTCCTTCAAATTGCCGGAGGCAAGAATGGCCGAGATCTGATTGGATTCACAGCCCAGACCAACCATCAGCACCGAATGGAAGTTGGGGTGCTTAGCGTAACCGACGAGCGTGCGCCGGAGCGTGTCTACAAAAAGACCCTCGGCGCCGTGCCCACAGCCGGTAGCATGGGGCAGGGCGACCACACCATCCACGTTGGGAAAGTCTGCCAGCGCGGCAGGGTTGATATCGCGGCGGAAATGATCGGCAATGGCTTTGGCAGCAGTGGCAGAACAGTTGACAGAGGTAAGAATACCGATAAAGTTGCGTGTTGCCACCCGGCCATCCGGCCTGACGTAGCCCATGAACTGATCGGTCTTGTCATTGATCGTGACTTCCTTTGTATGAGAGCCAAAGTCGTAATCACGTTCGAAATCCATCATGGCCATATTGTGGGTATGAACATGCTGCCCGGCACGGATGTCGCGGGTCGCCTTACCGATAATCTGGTTGTAGCGACGTACCGGGCTGTCCTTTGCGATATCAACGGTCGCGATTTTGTGTCCGGCAGGAACCAGCCCAAGGATGGCGATGTTCTCCTCCGTATTGCCCTGCATCAGCTGTTCAGTTGCAATAATGACATTGTCATTGGCATGCAGTCGTATAGTCTTGCTCATTGGATTCCTCTGGATTTCATTTTGAAATAATGGGTGATGTGTTAACCGATAATGGTCATCAGGCGCTGGTGAGCGCGGGTCAGATGGCGTTGCATGGCAGCCAGAGCCTGCAGGGGATCGCGGTCTTCGATCGCCTGACAAATGTGTTCGTGCTCCTGCATCGCCGCCAGCCATGCCTGGTGATCGTCGAAATGCCGGTGCATGCTGCGGGCAATGGGTCGATAGCGCTGGTCGAACAGACTGGTAATGGTCTGCATGACCAGTTGATTGTCGGTACTTTGCGCCAGGGTCGTATGAAATAATCGATCGGCATCGGCCATGCGAGCGTTAGTGGTGCTGTCGTTTTGCGCCATCGCTGCCTGCATGTCGGTCAGGCTTTTTCTGAGTTGCTTGCGCAGGTCGGGCGACATGAACCGGGCAGCCTCGGCCGCCACGGCAGATTCCAGAAAATAGCGCATCTGGTTGACTTCTTTCGGGCTGTCTTCGGCAATGCCGGGCAGCATCCGGGCGGGGAGAATCAAAGGATTGTCATCCGGATCGTCAGCTGGAGCAACACCAGCAAGGCGTTGCAGACTCCGGACAGACTCATCTGTTGCCGCCGGATCTTCGTGTCGCGATGCCGGATGAAAAGCCTGGCTGGTATCGGCTTGATTCATCTGTGCCGATAGCTCTGATTGGCTAGCGCTATTTTTTACGTAGATACCCGAGCCGATCCGGATTTCAACCTCATCCTGCAGTTCCAGCACGATCAGTGCTTCGCGCAAGGTAGGTCGTGACACGCCCAACTGCTGGGCAAGCTCTCTTTCGGAAGGCAGGCGCCCACCCGCATCAATTTGCAGGCTGGCGATCACCGTGCGCAGTTGTGCCGCGGTTTGTAAATAGGCTCTTGCTGCTGTTTTGCGTGAAGAGGAAGGTATGTCGGATGTCATATTTTCAATTGAAATCTTAGTAAATCCAATATAGGGGATTCCAATTAACTGGTCAAACCAATTTTGACGTAAATACGCATTTTATAGGGTTTTCTATAAGTGGTTTTACCAATTAGTGCGTGTAGCATGTCTTACTTTTATTACAGTCAAAAGCGGGTCAGACATGACTTATGAGTTCGATTTCAACTCTGTCTTTGCCTACTGGCAGTTCTTCCTGGAAGGGGCGCGCACGACCGCTGTCATGTCCTTCTGGTCTACTCTGGCCGGTTTTATTCTAGGTGTAATGTGTGCAATCGCCCGTAGCTCGTCCATTCCGTGGCTGAGCAAAACGGTGGGCGCCTATGTGGAGGTGATTCGCAATACGCCGCTGATTATCCAAAGTTATTTTCTGATTTTCGGGATGTCCAGCGTTGGGCTGACCATGCCGATTCTGGTCGGTGCCATTCTTGCACTTGTCATTAATATTACGGCCTATACCTGTGAGATCGTGCGTGCCGGCATCGAGTCGGTGCCGCGCAGCCAGCGCGAAGCAGGGGAGTGTCTGGGGCTATCGCCCTTGCAGGTGTACTGGCATATTATTCTGGTGCCGGCCCTGGAGCGAGTCTACCCGGCGCTTACCAGCCAGTTCATTCTGCTCATGCTGGTGACCAGTGTGCTGTCGGCTGTCGGGACCGAAGATTTGTTCGGCGTGTCTGGTCAGGTGCAATCCATGACGTTCCGCAATTTCGAAGTATTTATCATTCTCTGGGGAATTTATCTGGCCATGTCGTTGCTGGTACGGGCTATTTTCTGGATGCTGGGCAAGTTGTTTTTTGTACGCAGGCGTCGCCTTGGCACCTTGCTGTAAATCGGAGCGCTGAACCTTATGAATCATGAACAATTGATTTTTCTGTTGCAGGGCGCCTGGGGAACTTTTGTCCTGTCTATCCTGACGTTTGTGTTTGCCAGCGCAGTGGGCTTGATCATCGCGCTAATGCGGGTGTCTGCCAATCCCGTTGCGCGAGGTGCCGCCTTTACCTATATTCAGGCCATTCAGGGTACGCCGCTGCTGGTTTTGATGGGCGTCTGTTTTTACGGTCCGACGATACTGGGCTTTACCTCGGTCCCTGCACTGACCGCCGCTGTGCTGGCGCTCACCATCCAGTCATCGGCTTTTCTGGGTGAAATCTGGCGCGGCTGTATTGAGTCGGTACCGAAAAACCAGTGGGAGGCAGCCGAGTGCCTGGGCCTGAACCTCATTCAGCGCATGTTCCAGGTGATTCTGCCGCAGGCATTGCGCATTGCCGTTCCGCCCACCGTGGGCTTCATGGTACAGATCGTCAAAAACACCTCGATCGCTTCGCTGGTTATCGGTTTTGCCGAGCTGTCCTATAACGCAAAAATACTCAATAACGCGACGTTCCAGCCATTTCTTTACTTCGGACTTGCCGCGGTCTTGTATTTCATTATTTGTTATCCGTTATCACGACTGAGTTTGAAGCTTGAGCGCAAGCTGAACATCTCTCGCGGCTGACATAGAACACATAGAATATTCCACAAGGGAGCTCATATGAATTCAGTGCCTTTGCAGCAACCGGTAGCCGGGGGAGCGGTCAACGCAGCCGTCCCGCCAGGCGGGGCGCAGGACAGCACGCCAGCCTCATCGCGCGTGCAGACGGCGAACGCTGGCGATATCGTGCGGCTGGACAATGTACATAAATGGTTTGGTGACAATCATGTCCTGAAGGGCGTTGACCTGAGCATCAAGCCCGGCGAAATTATTGCCATTATCGGCCAGAGCGGATCGGGCAAGAGCACGGCGCTGCGTTGCATGGATCATCTGGAGCAAATCGACAAAGGCTCGGTAACCGTTTGCGGCCACACTTTTGGGGCGGATATTCCCAAGTCTGACCTGAAGATGCTGCGTCAGGATGTGGGTATCGTTTTCCAAAGCTATAACCTGTTTCCACATTTAACCGTAGAGCGCAATATCACACTTGCATTAACTTCGGTTAAGAAGATGAGCCGGAGTCAGGCAAAGGATATTGCTCAAACCGTATTGACGCAAGTCGGCCTACAGGAGAAAAGCCAGATGTACCCCGAACAGCTGTCGGGCGGTCAACAGCAACGCGTTGCGATTGCCCGCTCACTGGCGATGGGTCCAAAGCTCATGTTGTTCGATGAGGTGACCTCGGCACTGGATCCGCAATTGACCGGCGAAGTATTGCGTGTGATTGAAAAGCTGGCGCGTGAAGGGATGACGATGGTGCTGGTGACACACGAAATGGCGTTTGCCATGCGAGTGGCGCACCGCATTGTTTATATGTATCAGGGAAAAATCCATGAACAGGGCGGGCCCGAGATGCTGCGCAATCCGCAGACCCCGGAGTTGAAGCAATTCCTGGATAACGGCCTGTAATCAGGATGGCTTCAGCTGAATTCAGATGTAGTCCGGCCCTAACGTACTTTATATTTTGTTGCTTAATTAAAAGAACCTATTCTTAGAAAACGCTATTCCAATCAGGAGACATTCATGAAATATTCGCTCAAGCCCGTGCTTGCTGCCGTCACCTTTGCCACGGCTTTGCTGGGCGTTGCCTCACCCGCCTGTGCCAACACCCTGGAACAGATCATGCAGCAGAAGGTGTTGCGCGTTGCCATCGATCTGAGCGCACCGCCTTACGGCATGAAAAATGAGGCCATGAAGGAGGTGGGTTCGGACGTGGAAACAGCCACTCTGCTGGCTAAGGATCTGGGCGTGAAGCTGGAAATTGTTCCCACGACTCAGGCCAATCGCATTCCGTTTCTGCTGACCAATAAGGCCGATATTGTGATTTCCAGTTTGTCGATCACACCGGAACGGGCAAAGGTGATTGATTTTTCTATTCCCTATGCCGTAATTCAATCTGTGATCGGCGCGCCCAAGGATGCAGCGATCAAGGAAATGAAGGATCTGGCGGGTAAAAGCGTCGTCACGGCCCGGGGTACGACTAATGATCTGAACGTAACCAAGCTTGCTCCTGCCGGAACCAATATTGTGCGTTTTGAAAACGATGCCACAGCGATTACGGCGATAACCAGCGGACAGGCGAATATTTTTTCAACTGCGCCTTCGATTATTGCCGCGCTCAATAAGAAGGATCCGGCCAAGGCCCTGGATATCAAGGTTGTGATGTCGACGTCGAAAATGGGAATTGGCGTCGCGAAGAACAATTCAGAACTGAAAGAGAAAATCAATGAGCTGGTACGCCAGAATCTGAAAAATGGTGAGTTAAATACCATTTTCAAGAAATATCACGCGACCGATCTGCCCGCAGACGTGTTGGCTGAAGGCAAATAATCAAAGGGGCGCTGGCGCCCATCCCTTCATCACTGTACCGCGACAGGCGGCATGTGCACAGCGTCCCAGTAGCCGTCTGTAGCATAGTGCCGCTTGAGCATATCAATAAAACTGCGGGTACGCTGGGGCAGGTGCTTGCGGTTGGGCAGGACGGCATAAATGCCATTGGGCTGGGTTGCGTAATCATCCAGAACCGTAACCAGGCGACCTGCATTCAGGTCGGCCTGTACTTCCCACAGGGAACGCCAGGATAAGCCAAAGCCATGCAGCGCCCATTCGTGCAGAACGCTGCCGTCCGAGCAGGCGAGCCTGCCGGTAGGTTTGAAAGCCCGCGTTCCGCCTTTTTCCTGAAACAGCCAGCCTTTGCTCTGGCTGCCTTGCGGCCCGAAAGACAGGCATTCGTGTTTGACCAGATCAGCGGGCACCTTAGGCGTACCATGACGTTTGATATAGGCAGGCGAGGCGACCACGACCCGGCGGTTTTCCGCCAGTTTTAAAGCGACCAGCTGCGAGTCCGGTAAGTCGCCGATGCGAATGGCGCAGTCGTATTGTTCTTCGAACATATCGATGATTCTGTCTGTCAGATCCAGCGTCACGCGGATGTCGGGATGCCGGCGGCAGAAATCCGGAATATGTGGTGCAACATGCTGGCGTCCGAAACCGGCTGGCGCGGTCAGCCGCAAGGGCCCGGCAATTTTTACCTTGCCCTGGGTGATCTGGCTCTCGGTTTCGGCCAGATCCTTGAGAATGCGCTGGGCTTCTTCCACAAAAGCATGCCCTTCGGGTGTAAGGGTGAGCTTGCGGGTAGAGCGAATGAGCAGCTTAACGCCAAGGCGTTCTTCCAGCGCATCGATCCGCCGCCCCATCATGGCAGGAGCAATGCCGTGTTGCTTGGCTGCAGCCGACAGGGTGCCAAGCGTCGCGACGGCGACAAAACTTTCCAGTTGGGTGAAGCGATCCATGGCTTGAGTATCTTGAGTCTGGTTGAATGAGCAATCGGCTCATTGTACCTTTGAAAGGCAAAGCACTGCTCAATCAATAGCGATAGGGGCTGTGCATGGTGAAGGTCCAGTCACGGCGCCCTGTTTCGCTGCCGTCCGGCGCGTAGCTCAATTCGCTGAGGGTGGCGTTACCGTCGCGATTGACCGCAACAATGGTGGAGCAGCGGGTGCCGTAGTTTTCGCTAATGATAAAAGGGCTGCTCAGGAGGCGTTCGCGATCCAGTGGAATGCCGGTATCTGGTAATGCGTCATCGGGTGCGGGCGTGGTGTCTTTAAGCAGGGTATAGACTTGTTGTAGCGCATCGGGGCCGCTATCGGGCGTGAGGGCATCCAGGCCACGGCGCAGGCGTTCGGCTTTGGGCCAGGGCGTATCCAGCAGGTGATTGGACAGAATATAACTGCCTTGCCCGAGCTTTTGCGGCGCTGCGGCTTGCCGGTTACCAGTGTAGTACACCTCGCGAGCATCTCCCACGATCAGATTGAAGCCATTGTAGTGATTGCCGGTTTCCCACGCCTGCGTAATGTAGTCGCCGGCGGTCATCGTGCCGTCCACAAAATCGCTCACCAGCAGGCCGCGTGTGGGAGCCTGGGGGATAAAGCCGGCGGGGTCACGGTAATTGGTCAGCATGGCAAAACGGCCATTTCTGTTAATCGCCAGCCAGGTGCCGCCACCGCTCAGATCCAGGCCGGAGAAAATGTCCGGATTGGCGTCCCACGGTGCGGCAGGCAAGGCTGGCCTGGCGTGAAACTCATCGCGATTGGCGGCAATATACAGGGGCCAGTCGGGATCTTTGGCAATCGACAAATAGATAATGCACATGGGAAGCGTCCTTCATTTTCTTCATGAAACGAGAAGCCCTCGCGGCTGGATTACGCCGCCGCATTTTCGTCCTGGGCAATCAGGTTGTTCAGGCGAAACAGGCGTTCCCGCCTGAGGACGGTTTCCAGGGGCTCGCGTGGCCGGCCGATAGTAATGGCATCGTCGGGAATCATCGCCAGCAGTTGCATCAGCAAATCGGCATTCAATTCATAGCATTTGGCCAGAAACGCGTCAGGGTCTGATAGCGACAAGCCCAGCTGGCGTAGTTCACTGCGGTTGAAATCGCGCAGGTTGCGCGTCAGAATACAAACAGACTGACCGGGGTAGCGGGCAAGGGCGGCGCGGCCGGCTGCAATCACGTGCCAGTCCTTGGGGTCGCTTTTGTTCAGCCCCTTTTCGAATTCAGTGACAATACCCATGTCGGCGCGGGGGAAGGCCAGCTGCATGTCCTGCCATTGAGTGGTAATGTCTTCTTCGGACACCTCCCAGACACGGCTGGCATTGCGACGCCACTCCTGGCCGATATAGTCGGCCCAGACCGGTTCGAACATGCCCGATTGCGCCAGACGTAGCAGCAGGTTCTTGAGAATCGTGGACATCAGCACACAGGTATCCAGCACGACACGCTGGGGCAGGATAGAGCTGGCACTGTCAGGATCGTGCGCGGCAGCGGTGTCGGAATAGCCTGAATTCATCGAAAGGTCAACCGGAACAGTTAAAATTCGATTGTACCGGCTGTGGTTCCGTTCTTTGGTCAGCCGTCTTCATCCTCAGCCAAAAACTGTGTTTATCACATCTTGAAATGTGGGTAGTTGCCATTATGTATTAAGCAACCAGGCCATATAGATATGGCCGTAATGAATGACATGGGAAGAATCATGAGATTTGACAAATTAACCACAAAATTTCAACAGGCGCTGGCCGACGCCCAAAGTCTTGCCGGCCGTAATGACAATCAATACATTGAACCGGTACACGTTCTGTCCGCCTTGCTGAGCGACGCAGACAGCGGCGCCGGCAGCCTGCTGGCGCGTGCCGGTGTTGCGGTCAATCGCGTCGGTCCGGCCCTGGACAACGCGATCAAATCGCTGCCTCAGGTGCAGGGTGCCGAAGGGAATGTGCAGATCAGCCGTGAACTGAATGCACTGCTCACCGCGACCGATAAGGAAGCGGCCCGGCGGGGTGATGCTTATATTGCAAGTGAATTGTTCCTGCTGGCTGTAGCAGATGACAAGGGCGAAGCCGGTCGTATCCTGCGTGACTCCGGTCTGCAGAAAAAGGCACTGGAAGCCGCGATTGAAGCGGTTCGTGGCGGCGCAGCCGTTGAGGACCAGGAAGGCGAAAGCAATCGCCAGGCGCTGAAAAAATACACGACCGATCTGACCGAACGAGCCCGCCTGGGCAAACTGGATCCGGTTATCGGTCGCGATGATGAAATCCGCCGGGCCATTCAGATTCTGCAACGCCGTACCAAAAACAATCCGGTGCTTATCGGTGAACCGGGCGTAGGTAAGACAGCCATTGTTGAAGGGCTGGCGCAGCGCATTATCAATGATGAAGTGCCGGAAACCCTGCGCGGCAAACGCGTGCTGTCGCTGGACCTGGCTGCATTGCTGGCAGGCGCCAAGTATCGCGGCGAGTTCGAGGAACGTCTCAAGGCAGTGCTCAAGGAACTGGCGCAGGATGACGGCAGCAATATCGTCTTTATTGACGAAATCCACACCATGGTGGGGGCCGGCAAGGCCGAGGGTGCCATGGATGCCGGTAATATGCTCAAGCCGGCATTGTCGCGCGGTGAATTGCATTGTATCGGCGCAACCACGCTTGATGAATACCGTAAGTACATTGAGAAAGATGCTGCGCTGGAACGGCGCTTTCAGAAAGTGCTGGTTAATGAACCCGACGTAGAAAGCACCATTGCGATATTGCGCGGCCTTCAGGAACGCTATGAGCTGCATCACGGTGTTGATATTACCGACCCGGCCATTGTAGCCGCCGCCGAGCTGTCCAATCGCTATATCACCGACCGTTTTCTACCGGACAAGGCGATTGACCTGATCGACGAGGCGGCGGCGCGTATCCGCATGGAAATCGATTCGAAACCCGAAGTGATGGACCGTCTGGATCGTCGCATCATTCAACTGAAAATTGAACGCGAAGCGGTGCGTAAGGAAACCGATGATGCCTCTGCCCGTCGCCTGAAAGCGATCGAAGACGAGCTGGAAAAGCTGCAGCGCGAGTACAACGACTACGAAGAGATCTGGAAAACCGAGAAAGCGGCGGTGCAGGGTGCACAGTCGATCAAGGAAGAAATCGAGAAAGTTCGGGCGCAAATGGCTGAATTTCAGCGCAAGGGGCAGTACGAGCAACTGGCTGAGTTGCAGTACAGCCGTTTGCCTGAACTCGAAGGTCGCCTGAAAGTGGCTGAATCGGAAGAAACCAGCAAGGCTAAACCTCGCCTGCTGCGCACTGAGGTTGGGGCCGAAGAAATTGCCGAAGTGGTGTCTCGCGCTACCGGTATCCCAGTCTCCAAAATGATGCAGGGCGAGCGGGAAAAACTGCTGGGCATGGAAAACTTCCTGCACAAACGCGTAGTTGGCCAGGACGAAGCGGTCACCCTGGTTTCTGATGCGATCCGTCGTTCACGCGCCGGCTTGTCCGATCCGTCACGGCCTTATGGTTCCTTTCTGTTTCTTGGGCCAACGGGCGTCGGTAAAACCGAGCTGACCAAGGCGCTGGCCGGATTTCTGTTCGATTCAGAAGAGCATCTGGTACGTATCGACATGAGCGAGTTTATGGAGAAACATTCCGTAGCGCGTCTCATCGGAGCGCCTCCGGGCTATGTGGGCTACGAAGAGGGTGGTTACCTGACCGAAGCGGTTCGCCGTAAGCCTTATAGTGTGATCCTGCTGGATGAAGTGGAAAAAGCCCATCCGGACGTATTCAATATTCTGCTGCAGGTGCTTGATGATGGTCGTTTGACCGATGGGCAGGGACGAACAGTCGATTTTCGCAATACCGTGATTGTGATGACGTCGAATCTGGGCTCCCATCATATCCAGAGTATGGCTGGGGAGTCTTACGAGGCGATCAAGGAAGTGGTCTGGGAAGACGTGAAACAGGCGTTCCGCCCAGAGTTTCTGAATCGTATTGACGAAGTGGTGGTATTTCATTCGCTCGATAGCGCGCAGATTTCCTCTATTGCGCGGATTCAGCTGGATCGTCTGGGAGCGCGGCTGGCAGGTCAGGATATGCATTTGCATATTTCCGACGCCGCATTGGCCCTGTTGGCCAAAGGTGGGTTCGATCCGGTATTCGGCGCAAGGCCACTGAAACGTGCAATTCAGCAACATGTGGAAAATGGCATGGCCAGAAAAATACTGGAAGGGGAGTTCGGTCCTGGCGACACTGTTCTGGTTGACGTAAAAGACGATGCTTTTGTGTTCAGCCGCGAAAACAGTGATATAGCGGGTTAAGACTGTTGCTTTGCCATAAAAAAGCCCGGGTATTTCCCGGGCTTTTTTGATCTTAATTAAAATTTAATGACAGTTGTATTGATGCTCGGGTACAAATATTCATTGACACGGATTCCTTTTACCGACATAGTGTCACACATAAGATATTCAAGTTAAAGGAAGTCTTGTTTCGGTTGAACGAAATAGGCTTCTGGTTACAGCGGTACTGTTTGCATGTGTCGTCTCCTTGAAGTCTTGTCCCAAGAGATAGGCTTTATCTCTGTTTTTATATATATCAGGAAATCGACATGTCGACAGAATCAGGAATTGTAAAGTGGTTTAACAACGAGAAAGGCTTTGGTTTCATCAAGCCCGCCTCTGGTGGTAAAGATCTGTTTGTGCACCACACAGACATCATCGGTACAGGCTACAAATCACTGCAGGAAAACCAGGAAGTAACATTCGTGGTTGCTGAAGGCCCTAAAGGTCCTCAGGCTAAAGAAGTTTCAGCCAAATAATTTATTTGCGCTGTAAAGAAAATACCGCCTACGGGCGGTATTTTTTCGTCTGTTGGAAACAGGCTTTCGATTAGGCTGTGGATGAATCACAACAAATTGCAGGTGTATTCATGCTCGTTTCAGTTATTTTTACATAAAGATACAAAAAAAATAATAAACATCAAGGCGGAGGGAGCAGGCGTATCAGCAAAAAAAATTATCGACTCTTTTGCAGACGCGAAAAGAGGGCGATTGCGCCAAACTGCAAATGCCTTGTGATGTATTGACCGTGAATCCATGCACAAATTTCAAAAAATGCATTGAAAATGAGAATAGTTATTATTACAATAATAGGCTGACCTGCAGATATTCATTAGCGTGATTCAATGTGCCTAATGTATTTGGGCTGGGTGCGGTTCCCGTTCCAGGCGCTATCTGCTGTAATTGCCTGCACAAGGCACGTATGTTGAGCATGTTTAACGGATCAAATTCTCCCGCGGCGGTTCCTCTGGGCTTTCGGCTCACCGGCCTGGCTGCAACGCTGGCATTAGTGTCAGGCGTTGGCTGGCTGAGTACACTGGATCTGACGCCCCCTATCGTCAAAGCGACGGATGCCCCGGTTATGGTAACGATTATCGACGAACCGGTACGTCCCCCTCCGAAAGGAGAGGAGCTGGCCCCCCCTCCGGAGCCTGAAGTACAACCGGAGCCGGAGCCAGAACCCCAGCCCGAGCCGGAACCACAACCTGAACCTGTACCGGAAGAGATTATTCCGCCTCCGGAACCAGTGCCGGATCCGGTATACGAGCTCAAACCGGAACCCAAACCGGTAGTTGAGCCTAAGCCCGAGCCGAAGCCTGAACCAAAACCCGAACCCAAGCCAAAACCAAAGCCTAAGCCCAAACCGAAACCTAAACCTGAGCCGAAGCCGAAGGTAAAGCCAGCGCCCAATCTGTCCGATATCAAGATTGATCGCAATATTTCGCTCAAGCCGGTAGGCGTCAGTAATGGTGCGAGCACCAAGCCGTCGGGCGGCCAGACCAATCTGGCGCCGAAGGTGGTGTCTTCGGTCAGTTATCTGGTCAAGCCTAAGCCAACCTATCCGCGCGCGGCAAAAATGCGCGGTGAAGCGGGTACGGTTATCGTCCGGGTGCATATCTCTACTGCGGGTACGGTTAAAAGCGTGAGCCTGCGTCAGGCGCTGCCCTATGATTCGCTGAATGAATCTGCGCTGAGTGCGGTACGACGCGCGCGTTTCAAACCCTATACAGAAAATGGTGTTCCCCGGGACTCCATTGCCGATATACCTATTGTTTTTCAATAAAGGAATTTATTCATCATGACTACCCCCTGGCTGTCATCCACATGGGTCGCCCTTGCTCAGGCGACAACGGACGCTGTGCCGCATAACCCTGGCATTATGGACTTTTTAATGCAGAGCGATATTGTCGGCAAAGCCCTGTTCGGCATTCTTGTTTTGATGGCGCTGGTTACCTGGTACCTGATCTTCGTCAAAGTATTATTGAATATCAGCGGTACACGCCGAGGAAATAAGTTTCTGCAGCGTTTCTGGAGCTCGCAGTCTTTGGAGCAGGTTGATCAGGAACTGCACAAATACGGTGCCCGTGATCCGTTCTCACGCCTTGCCGATCAGGCGCTGCACGCAAGGGATCATCACAGTCGTTATGGCGCCAGCAATCTGTCCGAAACGGGCAGTAATGCGGAATTTGTGGCACGCCGTATGAAAAAAGTGATTGATGAAGAAACCGCGCAGGCCGAAAATGGGTTGTCTGTGCTGGGTTCCATTGGTTCCACCGCACCGTTTGTCGGCCTGTTCGGTACCGTCTGGGGTGTTTATCACGCCCTGATCGGTATCGGGATGGCAGAAGCCGGCGTGACCATCAACAAAATTGCCGGGCCGGTAGGTGAGGCGCTGATCATGACCGGTCTTGGTCTGGCTGTCGCCATTCCGGCGGTGCTGGCCTATAACGCTTTTGTGCGCCGTAACCGCGTAGTGCTTGCCCGTCTGGACGCGTTTGCCCACGATCTGTATGCGTTTGTGACTACCGGCCAGCAATTTGAGAACCAGAATCCCAAAGTGCGCAGTTTGCGTGGCGGCGGTGGCCGTTAGTCACTAGGAGATAGTCATGGCTTTTGGAAGTTTTGACCAGAAAAACGGGACATCGCATGCGATGACCGAAATCAATATGGTGCCGCTGATCGACGTGATGCTGGTGCTGCTGGTGATCTTTATTATTACAGCCCCGCTGATGGCGCATTCGATCAAGATCGACCTGCCCCAGGTCAGCAGTAAGCCGGTAGAGCAGGAACCTGTTGTTATTGATCTGGCAATGGACAAATCAGGTACTATTTACTGGAATGATGAGCCGGTGGAACAGAGTGACCTGAGGGAAATGTTCGTTAACGAAGGCAAGCAGGACCCGCAGCCCGAGTTACGGATCCGTGCAGATGCCGATACGCGCTACGAAGAACTGGCACAGATATTGTCTATGGCAAAAGGCTCAGGTCTGAAAAAGCTGGGCTTTATTACCCAGCCGGGCAGCGAGAATGCGGCTGCTCCGGGCAATGCAGGTGCCCCGGGCAATGCAGGTGCCCCGGGCAATGCAGGTGCCCCGGGCAATGCGGGTGCGGCAGGTACACCGCCCGCAAATGCGCCAGCGGCCGCACCTGCTGCGTCAGGTGCAACACCAGCGCCGGCTCAGTAAAGGCGCTCGCGTCTATAGAAATGAGGGATGGGGTACCGTTAGCAGGTGCTTCCCGACTCAAAGAATGAACCCCGTACAATCAATGCACGGGGTTCATTTTTTAGCGCACTTTTGCGTGTGTTAGCGCTTCATGCGTGTGTTAAAGCGTTTCTTCCTGCCGACCGTAGAATTTTACGCCGATGGTGATGCGTTCACGCCCCTGTGAACGACGATGGCGGTTAGTGTCGCGCAGTGAATAAACACAACCGCAATACTCCTGCTGATAGAACTCCTCGCGCTTGCTGATTTCAATCATGCGTGCAGAACCGCCGCCTTTGCGCCAGTTGTAAGTCCAGTACACCAATTCGGGATAGCGTGCGGCCGCGCGTTCACCACAGCCGTTAATCTGCTTCATGTCCTTCCAGCGTGAAATGCCAAGCGAGCTGGTAATGGTATCGAAGCCATGTTCGTGCGCATAGAGTGCCGTACGTTCAAACCGCATATCAAAACAGGCGGTGCAGCGGATACCTCTTTCTGGTTCGTTTTCCATGCCCTTGACACGATCGAACCAGTTATCTACGTCGTAATCGGCATCAATAAATTCAATGCCGTGCTGCTGCGCAAAGCGAATATTCTCTTCCTTGCGAATTTCATATTCACGCACCGGATGAATGTTCGGATTATAAAAAAAGATGGAATAGTTGATGCCCGATGCCAGCATGGCTTCCATGACTTCGCCGGAACACGGGGCACAGCACGAATGCAGCAGCACTTTGCCGTGGCCCTCGGGCAGGTCAAGGATAGGGCGTTCAATATCGGTAACAGTAACCATGGCGATCAAAAATCATTCTTTGCTTAATTCATCATTTTAGGTTATTTCCCTGGAAAATTGACGGCTTTTTGAAAAATGCTCTTTATTTTCAAGCATTTTCTCCAAAAACCTCTTCCCAAAGCGTGCATACTGCGGCCCGTTCTTCGGTTAACAGTGAAGGGTCAATCCTGGCCTTCTCGTCACCCTTGAGCCTGACGGCGTGCTGCATGCGTCGCAGGATGCGATAGCTGTCTGCCGTTTTGCCGGCATGCTCAGCGTTCAGAATGCCCGCAGCACCGGCAATGTTAAGCAGGGCGATGTTGCCCAGGTTTTCCAGCAGTTGCTTGTGCTGATGCGCATGGGCAAGCACACAATACTGGGTAATGAATTCAATATCGACCATCCCTCCGTGGTCGTGTTTCACATCGAACAACTCGGTTTTATTCGGATGTCCGGCACGAATTCGGGCACGCATCTCGATCACTTCCTGTTTGAGTTTGTCCGGATCGCGTTGTTGTAAAAGGATGTCGCGGCGGATACGCTCAAATGTTTTCCCAATCTCGGGATCGCCGGCTGAAAAACGTGCCCGCGTGAGGGCCTGGTGCTCCCACACCCAGGCATGTTCCCGCTGATATTTTTCAAAGGTATCAACCGACACGGCCAGCAGGCCGGCGTCGCCGTCGGGGCGCAGGCGCAAATCAATTTCATAAAGCCTGCCCGATGAGGTCATGCTGGACAGCCAGGTACTTAGCCGGCGTCCAAGTTTGGCATAGACTTCGAGCGCATAGTCGCCGGGGTCGTCAAACAGCAGCACCAAGTCAAGGTCAGACGCGTAACCCAGTTCCTTGCCACCCAGCTTGCCGTAGGCGATCACGGCAAATTTCGGCATATGGTAAAGGGCATCGTCCGCCGGTATTTGCTTAGGCCGCACCAGTGGCCAGACGCGTTGCAGGCTTTCCTGTAGCAGCGCATCGGCCAGGCCGGAGAGCTGGTCAGCCAGTTTCTCTACCGTTAGCACACCTTCAAGATCCTGCGCCAGTAACTGGAAACTCACCTGCTTCTGCACATCACGCATGACATTCATTTGTTGCTCAACGTCGGGGGTACCGTCATGCAGTACGCAGGCGTCCAGTTCTTTGTTCAGCAGTTCAGCCGTCATTGCGATGTTGACCGGTTCCATCAGGCTGTTCCATTCGATCAGACTATCGAGCAGAATCGGATTGGCCGTCAGATAGCTTGCCGCCCAGGGGCTGGCCGCCATGATACGTGCCACCCGGGCCAACGTATCGGGAAATTCGGCAAGCAGGGCGATGTAAGCGCTGCGTTGTGCGATGGTTTCAATCAGGTCGAATAAGCGTGCGCAGGCGGTATTGGGCAATGGCGTGCGTGCTGCGGCCTGGATGACCGCCGGCAGCAGTTTTTCGAGACGGGCGCGACTGCTGTTGGATAAGCCGCGTATGCGGGAATTGTTGAGCAATGCCTCCAGCCGATGTTCAACATCATCCGGATCATGATCGGCAAATTGCTGTTTGATGATGTCTTCCAGATTTCTCTCGTCGCGGTGTTCCGTGTCGCAGGCTTGCGGTTGCTGGCCATTGCTCTGATCGTCATTCAGGCCGGCAATGCGGAAGGCATCGCGAAACGTATCCGCAACAAATTGCCGATGGGCGGTCAGCCTGGCGGTGAAATCGGCTGCGGTGAAACCCAGTACGGTGGCCAGTGCCGCCATGCGGTCCGGGTCGTTGGGCAACAGATGGGTTTGTTCGTCTTCCCGGTATTGCAGGAAATGTTCAACCCGTCGTAAAAATCGATAGGCCTCTTCAAGCCTGTTACCGGTTTCCGGCGAGATCAGCCCGGCATTCACTTCTGCGTGCAGTGCCTTGATCAGGCATTGTTCCTGAATGGTGGGCAGGCGGCCGCCCTTGATCAGTTGCGATAGCTGCACCACAAACTCAATTTCGCGAATCCCGCCTTCACCCAGCTTGATATTGTGAACCGTGTCCACGCCATTTTTGGCCAGGGCGCGTCGCTGCCAGTCCTGACGAATGCGTTCACGCAACTGGCGCAGCGAAGCCAGCGTATCGAAGTCGAAATATTTGCGGTAAATAAACGGTAGTCGCAGGCTTTCCAGTTGCTGTTCGTACGGCGCCGGTGCGCTGCCCTCCAGTGCCTGCACGTGAATAATGCGCGCTTTGAGCCAGGCGTAGCGCTCCCATTCGCGCCCCTGGGCAATCAGATAATTTTCCAGGGCATCCAGGCTCCAGGCCAGAGGACCGGCATCGCCATCCGGGCGCAGGCGCAGATCGGTACGAAATACCTGGCCGTCGGCATCCTGATCGGACAGGATCGGCATCATGCGCCGGGTAAGGCGACCATAGAATTCGTGGTGGCTCAGTGGTCGCCGGCCGGTGGTTTCGCCTTCTTCGGGGTACAGCATGATCAGATCTATGTCCGACGAAACATTCAGTTCGTAGCCACCCAGTTTACCCATACCCAGAATAATCATTTCCATGGGCTTGCCGGTGGCGGGGTCGATGGGCGTACCATGAACATCGACCATATCGTGCATCACACTGCGGTAGGCCTGGCCAACCGCGAAGTCGGCCAGAAAGGAGATAGCATGCGTTACCTCTTCGAGCGTTGCGTCGCCGCCCGTATCCCGTACCACCAGTGTGTCGAACAGGCGGCTGCGCAATTTACGCAGGATGACCCGGCATTGCGCGATGTCCCACACCTGCGTGGCGGGGGCACCTAGGCTGACCGCCAGCTCCTGCGACCATTGCATAATTCGTGCCGAGGTGACGGGTTCGGCCGCGTCTGCCAGGATTTGCTGCCGGATCTCGGGCCGGGCGTTCAGGCGGCGGCGCAGATAGCCGGACCAGGAAAAGGCGCTTTGCAGGGAATGGATACAATTCATGAGTTGCCAATGTGATGACGGGATGCTGCATATACGGGTTGCTGTATATAATAATACCCGAACCCGACCGACCCATGAACAGACTGCTGTCCAATGAGAATCACTGAGTGAATTTGCCGTACCGACTGCTGAAATACACCGGCACTATCCTGATCGCACTTATCGTCCTGGCCATAGCGGCAGCGCTGGCTGTCCGTTTTCTGCTTGCTCCCAATATTGACCATTTTCGTGAACAGGTTGAGCAACGCCTGAGTGCCGAGACTGGTCAGCATGTTTCGATCGAAAAGCTGGCAATTGACTGGACCGGCATTGTGCCGCGGCTACGGCTACGGGCCTTGCAGATTGCCGATCAAGCCGATACACCGATGTTAAGCATTGGTGAGGCGGTCGCCAGCCTGGACTGGGCGCGCGCGGCGCAACTGCAACTGGAGGTTTCGGCGGTAGAGATTCGGCAGATTCACCTGAATATGACGCGCGACAGGGAGAGTCGGATTTGGCTTCTTGGCAGGCGCCTGGATAGTGATAAGGTGCATTCCACGCCCGAGGCGGTGGATGCAGGCAACGTAACGCTGGCACCCGTGTCTGATTTGCTGCAGGCCTTGCCTGAAGTGACCGTCCTCAATGGCAGTTTTAGCTGGATTGATCAGACACGGCCACAGTCGGGTCCGTTTACGCTCTCCGATTTTACCCTGCAACTGACCAAAAATGGCGGCAAGCGCGTGCTTAGCGCCAGCGCTCGGCTGCCGGCGCAGGTCGGCCATTCGATTCAGCTATTAAGCAACCTGCAACAGGACAGCGGTACCGGCAAACCGGTGCCGGCCTGGTCAGGCAATATGCGTGTGTCAATACTCAATCTGGATGCGCTGGCGGCCGCACCATGGTTTGATATACCGCCAAAAGTGAAGTCGGGTGTTGTTTCGCATGTGGTGGTTGATCTGCAGGTTGCCGGCAATATGCCCAGGAATATGACGGTCGCCTACGGGCTGGAAAAACTTCGGATTGAAGATCACATTCGCAATCACGAGTTTGTTATCGCAGCAGACAGTCTGAACTCCCGGTTAAGCTCGTCTTTCAAAAGTGTAATCAATGAGTTCAATCGCTGGCGTCTGTCGCTGCACGAGCTAGGCGTGGGCGATGGCATCAGCTATCCGCCGGTGCAGTTCGAATCCACGGTTAAAGGCTTCTATTATAAGGATCCGGTGGTGTTCGAAAACCCGCTGTCGATAAACGAAGCAAGCGTTCGTGGCGATTTCAGTCGTAATACGGTACAGGAACCGCAAGTTAAGTTTACCAAGGCCACGGTTCACAACAGTGATTTGCAGATGGAAGCCAGCGGCACCTGGCGTTTCGATGCCAATAGCGACAACGGTATAGTGGATCTGAGCGGATCCCTGCTTGCGGTGTCACTGCCGCAGTTGCACAATTACCTGCCTAACGTGATGGACCCGGATGCGCGTGAATGGCTCAAGCATGCTTTCCAGAAGGGGGAGTTATCGGCCGCCGAGTTCAAACTCAAGGGTATAGTGGACGATTTTCCTTTCGGTGTGTCTGCGGATTCAGGGAGTTTTTTGCTGCGTGGTACTTACGCTAATCTGTTGCTTAATTACCATCAGAAAGATATCCGCGGTAAACGCTGGCCGGTTGTTAATTCCGATCGTGGTACCATCCATTTCCAGAATGACCAGATCATTATTGATTCGATGCAGGCTTTCTATGCCATGCCTGAAGGGCAGCGACTGGATCTGAACACGTTTCACGGTGTGGTATCCAGCCTGGAGAAAGGTACCACGGTAGATTTGCAGGCCAGGGCCAGCGGGCGTGCCGAGGATTTTCTGACCTTCACCAAAATCAGCCCGCTGGGCAATCTGATCAATAATGTACTGGATGAAGCGCAGGGCAGTGGGCAGTGGACCATACCCATAGAGCTGCATATTCCGGTGCTGGATGCGGACAATTCGACGATTTCCGGTTCGATTCATCTGGATGACGGCCGGTTCCGGCTCACACCCGATTTCCCGTGGGCCACGCAACTCAAAGGCGACATGGCTTTTACCGAAACGCAATTGCAGGCCAATAGCGTTAAGGGCACGATGCTGGGTGGGCCGGTTGTTCTTGATGGACCCATTGGCACAGTAGGTAAGCCGCTATCGATCAAGGGGACACTGACGGCTGCCGGTTTGCGCGAATTGATTTCAGTGCCCGGTATGCGGCGTATCGGCGGCAGCACCAGTTATGCCAGCCAGGTTCATTTTTCACCGGGCGGCAGGGTAAAGGTTGAATTCAAATCCGATCTGGCAGGTTTGACCACGCAATTTCCCGATGGGCTGTCCAAGCCCGCGGCGGCACGCTGGCCAACCACGATTGTCTGGCGTGCAGACGAGGGCGCCAGGGATAATGGCAAGCGGTATCTGGACATCCGCATGGACGGCAACCGGACGCAGGCGATTTTTGAACATGACGTTAACAGCCGCAAGGGGCCTTATTTCAGCCGCGGCACCATTGGTGTGAATCGGACGGTTGCACTGGGCCGTCCCGGGCTGACGGTGCTGGCACAGAATCCCGCGCTGGATGCACAGGCATGGGACGATATTGTTAGTGAGTTTTCCGATAGCGCCAAAGGGGAAAGCGAACGCCAGATCCTGCCGGATGTTTCACAAGTGGACATAGAAACCCCGTCTTTTCTGATTAAAAACCAAACGTTGACGAACGCAACACTGGCGGCCACCAAATCGGGCAATCAGTGGAACCTGCAACTGAAGTCTGATCAGGCACAGGGTAGCGGTACGTGGCTACCCGGTTCGCGGTCAAGCAACCCGGGCAATCTGACGGTTAAGCTGGACACGCTGAACATCATCGAACCGGCGCAGACGTCTGCCGATACCCGTACGTTATCGCAAAAGGAACGGGATACGGCAAAGGCGCGCAAGAGTGCGAAGCAGTCGTTACCGCGTCTGGATCTGGCGGTGAAGAATCTGACCGTGTATGGTAAGCAAATGGGACAGTTGATACTCAAAGGCTACCAGCAGCCCGCCTCGGACGACTGGAAGGTGGATTACTTCAGTCTGGTCAATGAGGGTGGGTCGCTGGCAGCGGAGGGGTCTGTCCATGAACAGGGTACGGCAAAGGATCTGCAACTGAAGGGAAAAATCGTTGTGTCGGATCTGGGCCGGTTTCTGGAAACCTATCAGTTGGGCGGCGTCATCAAAAATGGCAGTGGCCAGATGGACGCGGCCATTGACTGGAAAAATATTCAGAATCTGGATCTGGCCACGCTGAATGGGTCGCTTGACGGCAGCCTGCAGCAGGGTCGTCTGGAAAG